>NZ_JMFY01000018.1:0-365648 GCF_000765165.1 Clostridium sp. HMP27
AAATTAAATAATAGCGGCGGGTAATCTTTTTTCTTATCTACTTGTTTTTCTATAATTTCTGCGTCTTTATCCTCTAAAAGCTTAACTATATTTTCTGGAGTTTCTTTATCATCAAATTTTTCATTGTCATTTTCATAATAAACTCCTTCAAATTCCTCATTATCTTTTGTTTTGAAATTTGCTACTAATTTATAATAAGTGGATGATTGAAAGGTTTCTATTTCCTTGTCTCTATCATAGATAATTTTTAATGTTGGCAGTAAAACCCTTCCTATGTTTAATGTCTTCTTGTCATTAAAGTTATATCTTAATGTTGCTACAGAAGTTAAATTTATTCCTATTATCCAATCGGCCCACTGCCTTCCAATACCTGCATCTTGGAGGGATTTCATTTGCTCGTTAGGCTTTAGATTCGAAATACCTTTTTTCACTTCTTCCGCAGTCCACTCGTTTAATAACATTCTAAATACAGGCTTTTTCTCATTAAAATACAAGAATAATTCGTCTCCAATAACCTGTCCTTCTCTATCAAAATCTGTGGCAGAAATGATTCCATCCACATCGGGTCTATCTATTAAACTTTTTATTATATTAAGCTGCTTTTCGGCACCCTTATCCACAGAGTTTCTATTTACATTATCACATTTGACTTTATACTGAAATTTTTCTGGAATAAAGGGAAACCTTTCAAGTCTCCAAGCTCTCATATTTTCATCATAGTCTTTTGCATCAAATAACTGCAGCAAATGACCAAAAGCCCATGTAATAATGTAATCATTGCCTTCAAAATATCCATTCCCTCTTACCTTAACGCCAAGGGCATCAGCTATATTCTTTGCAACAGATGGTTTTTCTGCAATAATTATTTTTTTCAATAAATACATCTCCTATTTCATTTAATTCATGCTTAATTACTAGAGTACTAATTATATTATATACTACATTATCGTACAACTATTTATTAAGTTGAAACAACCCCAGTGCCATAAAAAACACCAGGGTAGAAAACTAGAAATAGCCTTTTACTCTATATATCTTATCATTATTTCTGCCTTATTCAAACTTGCCACTTGCCACATGGGTGGCACTTTTATAAAAAAGCTGTTGATAAAATAATTTTATCAACAGCTATATTGAATATTCTTTACAAATCTATGCATTTATTATATAATTGAATTTCGCACACAATTATAACAAGTATATCATACTTTTCTAAATTACACTATTATTATAGCACAAAGATTTTAATAATGTCAATAAATTTTACAAAAAATTATAGGAGCGTGATAATTTGAATACTTTCAATGAAAATCAACATGAAGAATTAGAGTACCTTGAAAAAACTTTATCTTTAATCAAAAAAAATTTACAAGAGGAAAAAGAATTATTAAATTCAAAACTAAGCAGCGTTATAGCTGCTGGAAGAGAGATGTGGGAAGAGGTATCTCATTCATCAGAGAACTTTGATGAAGTACCTGAAAGGAATCACTTTCTTAATGAATCCAGAATCAAAGCTAGGGATTATATTAGTACAGAAAATCAAATAAAAAAACTAAATAAATTGCTTAACTCCCCTTACTTTGGAAGATTTGATTTTATTGAAGACGACTTTGATGATACTGAAAAAATTTATGTAGGGTTGTCCAGTTTAGTAGACAATGAAACCAGTGATATTTTAGTATACGACTGGCGTGCACCAATTTCAAGCATATATTATCGCAGCGAATTAGGTAAATGCTTTTATAAATCCCCTGCTGGAATTGTAAGCGGTAATATCTTATTAAAGAGACAATATAAAATCAAAGATTCAAAACTAAAGTACTTTTTTGACAGCAGTATTAAGATAAATGATGAAATGCTCCAGGAAGTATTAAGTCAAAATGCTTCTGATAAAATGAAAACCATAGTTCAAACGATTCAAAAGGAACAAGATATTATCATAAGAGATACGGAAAATGAGCTTTTAATTGTTCAAGGTGCTGCAGGAAGCGGCAAGACCTCCATAGCTCTTCACAGAATTGCATTTTTACTTTACGAAGGATTAAACTCTAAGCTAAATACAAATAACGTTATAATAGTTTCCCCTAATTCATTTTTTAGCAGTTATATCTCAGATGTACTCCCTGAGCTTGGAGAAGACAATGTGGAGCAAATAACCTTTGATAACATTATAGTAAATTCCTTTCATAAAAATTATGTATTAGAGACACGGGAAAACCAAATGGAACTTTTATTGACTTTGCAAAGCTGTAGCAGTGATGATTTCAAAACAAAGCTTGACAGCATTAAGTTTAAGGGTTCTCCTGAATTTATAAAAATTCTTGATAATTTGCTAATATATTTAGAGAGAAAGCTAATCCCTTTTAAGGATGTTTACTTCAACGGAAAAATAATTAAAACCGGCCAGCAGATAAAAAGTATTTTTTTAAATAATAAAATAAACATGCCAGCAGCAAAACGGCTTAAGAGAATAGAAAATATGATACTTGATAAAATTCACCCATTAAGAAAAGAAAGACTTGAAATGGTTGAAGAAGTTGTTGAAAGAGTAACTGAAGATCATATACTTGAAATTAAATCCTTTAGCAGGCTTTTATGCATTAAAGAAGCCGCTAAACTTATGGAGTATATTCACACTTTCACAGAAATTGATCATTTAAATTTATATAATCTATTATTTAAAGATAAAAATTTATTTCTAAGACTTTCTAAAGGTATAACCCTGCCAGAAAACATAGATGAAATAATGAAATACACTAAAGGCAACTTAGATAACGAAGCTATATCCTATGAAGATGCTGCTGCAATTTTATACTTAAAATTAAGTATTCAAGGCAATGAAGAATTTGGTGAAATAAAGCAGGTTGTTATAGACGAAGCACAGGATTACTACCCAATGCACTACTATTTATTTAATTTATTGTTTAAAAATGCACGATATACAGTACTTGGGGATTATAATCAAACTCTTGAGAAATATGGAAATAAGACTATATATGACTGTATAGCGCAAATACTTAAAAAGAAAAAAACTGTAAAACTTAGCTTGAATAAAAGTTATAGATCTTCCTTTGAAATCAATACCTTTAACCAAAGGCTTTTAAGTAACACCCAGGAGGCAGTGCCCTTTCAAAGGCATGAAGCCGCTCCAGAAATTAAATTTGTAAAAGATACAAACGAATTAGATACCGCTATTTGTAAGGACGTTACTAAATACTTTGATTTAAACTATAAGTCCATTGCAGTTATATGCAAAAGCTCAAAGGAAGCTCTGGATGTAAAAAACAGATTAAGTAAATACATTGATGCAACCTTACTAGAAGATAAGGATATGAAAAAGAACGACTCTGTATTAGTTGTTCCGTCATATTTAGCAAAGGGCTTAGAATTTGACGTTGTACTAGTATACAATGTTTCAGATAAAAATTATAAGAGCGATTTTGATAAAAGACTTCTTTATATAGCCTGTACAAGGGCTCTTCACGGATTAACTTTATATCATACAGGAGAAAAAAGTAATTTTATTAAGGATTAATCTAAAAACAAACAGCTCCCTATAGGTTTAGAGAGCTGTTTTTATTCATGCACTACTTTTTATTTTCCATTTTAACCAGGTATCCAGCCCTCAAAATTTAAAATATTCTCTAAAAAATCATTTCTCCTGCTTTATACCCCTCAGGTAATTCTTCTTCACTTAAAAATTTGAAATTGTCATCACGTAGTATTGGTAAAAACGCTTCGTATGGAGTTCTAGCAAACTCTGAGGCATAATTACTAGCTCCAAACCACTTACCCTCTTTGCTACTCAAATTTAAATCTCTAGCAAATTTTGTATTGTTTGAACAATCATGAACTGCTAAATCCCACTTTTCTTCATCAGCTATTTTCATGAATTTAAGAGTTAATTCCCTACTCCAAATCGGAGATATATATCCATGTCTGGAAATATACATGTTTTCACCATAATAATTATCTATGTTATTTTCATTTAAATGTAATTCTGCACAATTGATAAAATCCAGTTTTGTATCTAAAATCGCTTGCTTTTTCTTAAAAAAGGTTTCAAAAAACTCAGGAGTCATTGGAGTTTCAATACCTACATTTTTAATATATTTTTTTGCTATTCCAATGTTTTCAATAACCTTATCTGAGCAATTAGAAGCACCCAGGTTAAAACGTATTTCGTCAAGACCAGCTTCAGCTAATGCTTTCAATGTCTCTTCTGTTGCTAAGATACCATTTGTATATAGATGTTGATGAATTTCAGCATCCCTAAATTTCTTTATTATTGGATAGTATTTTTCAATTTCCATGAATGGCTCTAAATAAACGTAGGAAATACCCGTTGGTTTCTTGTAGATGGAAAGAAGTAAATCAATATCCTTGTCATAAAATTTTGTACCTCCAATTTCCCACATACCTTCGCCAACTGGAGCAATATTATCTAGTTCTCCATAGTTATAGCAGAACTTACACTCTATGTTACATTTATTCGTTTTCCTAATTGCACTTAATCCAGTTCCCATCAGACAAGAACAACATCCTTTAGGGAATTTGCTTTCATTTCCCACAAAAAGAGTTCTGTTCCCCAAAGTTTTCAAACTTTTAATTTCCGACATTAACGTATCATTTCTATGATCAATGGCTGCCTCGATTTGTGCAAAGGTAGCGTAAATGATTTCTTGTTGTTTTGTCATTGGTTCCTCATCCTCTGGCAACATTGCAAAGAATTCAAACCACATCAACGCATCTTTTTTTGAAATTTTCATAACATGTCCTCCTCTAATTAATCTTCCCGAAGACTCAATTTGAATCTTCCTCTGTGCTTTTTTACATATTATCCTTCAAAAGACATATGCCAACCTATTTAATTATATATCAATTGTATTGTTTTGTGTGTAGATAAAGAGTTCAATTTTTAACATTATTCTTTAACACAATCTCAGATTTTATCACGTATGTATGACAATGTAAATAAAAACATGTCAGCATTTGATACATTGTTGACATGTTTGATTGTATTCAGCACTAGGCACATATATATTAGCAGTTAATATAAAAAACTAAAAATGTATATATTTTACATTAGGTAAATATTCTTTTATAATTTCGTATGCTAGATTAATCCAACTCTCACAAGTATTTAATATAATACCATCACTGGTCACTACATTATCCAAACTGTTCAAGATAACATCTGCATTTGGCACAAGAATAACTTCCACATCAAAATCATACTTTGAGAGAATTTCCAATATCCTTACCTTTAACCTTCCAGTGTTTGAAACTGGAGAATCTAAATAAAAAATTGTCTTTTCTATGTTCATTTTCTCTAACCTTTTACCAATAAGCTCAATAGCAGCATCTGTTTTATCAATTAGCTTATAAGTACCACGAAGACCAGCTAAGTCCCTTATTGTATCATCCATACAATGAAGAAGCGTAGATCCAGATAGTGCTACTTCTAGTGTAATAACTAAATTTAATCCATCAATATGTATCAAAGCATTTTCATAGCCCTCTTTTAACTGATGCTCTTTTCTTCTTTTAATATCTACCGAAGAAGATAAACCCCTTTTTAACGCTAATCTTTGTCTTGCAGAAAACAAAAAATGATTCCCTATAAAATCAATTACTTTATTAATTTCATATCCCCTGTCTAATAAAAAGCAAATATCCTGCTGGGCTTGTTTTAACAACTTTAAATTTTTATCATTAAACTCTATTTTATCCCTTTCAACATATCCTCGCTTTACTACTTGAGTCATAATATTCTCCTTTGTATAAGTTTTTTACTCTCTACATCAAAACCTATTTATATTATTCTTCAATATAAAAAATAAAATTATAAAAAACTTCCTAGCACTATGCTACTTATGATTTCCATATTAAATAGTTAAGCAATCAAATAATAAAATTAATGCAACGATATAGCTCGTACCACTTGGATAGCTCTTGCATATTGTATTACTGGGGGGATATATATGACTTTAAGAAAACCGTTTGAGAAGCTACTTCAGATATTACAATTTATTGAAACTGAAGCAGATAAGCCTCTTAATAATGATAATTATGAAACAAAAATATATAATAAAGGATATAAGGACGCAATGATTGCAGTTAGGGACTTTATTTGGATCATTTTTAATAGCGATGGTCCCTAAAACAGTCATAGGGAATGGTGTAAACTGTTCCTCGTCCCTCCCTAAACATAAACTATTTTATACATTTATACCAATGAAACTTATTTTAGTATATTTCATATCTATTCAAAAACCTTAACGCATCTTAGATCTAAGTAATAACAATATATTAATAGGTATGGAATAAGATATGACAAAAAAGTCCATCCTATATTCCAACCATTTCCATAGATAACTAAGTGAAATAAAAGCCCTAAGTATTCCAATGCTGTAGTAGCTACTGTAAAAATCAAAATGATTAAATAGGGCTTTAAGTACTTTCTTGAGATACAATAAATCAAATAACATCCCAATACAGAATATAACCCTAGATTTACAGATATAGAAGTATAATCGTCATTAACATTTATAGGTATTACTCTCCAAAAATTATAATGAAAACAAAATTCATTTGTTATATATGCCAATATTGACGAAAAAGGAGCAATAATTAATACTGTTTTTTTATCTTTAAAATAAAGCATTATTCCAAATATCCAAGGAATTATAAAGCCCAATATTATATTTAAAATCATATAATTACCCCTCTACTTAGTATTTTAGTTTTATTATCTCCAAAATAATATTAATTACCTTACCTAGTTTACGATAAGGAGGGGACTATTTTAGCGTCGAAAAGAATTGTTTCCAATAGATTGTCAAAGGGCCTTTGATACGGGAGCTAAATTAGTTAAAAAATATAGTGCTTATATTTTTCTCAACTTGCCACTTGCCACGTGAGTGGCACTTTTCTTTTTTATCATAAAAAATAATAATCGAACATAAAAATATCTATGTAGTAATTAAGTAATTTTATTAATGTAGGTGCGCACTATGTATATCAAATCATCCTTCATTACTAAAGAAAAGAATTGAAGGGAGGAATTTAATATAGATACAAAACAAGCATTTAAATGGGTACTATTTTGGATTTGTCTAGCTTTATGTTTTAACTTAGGAATTTATCTTATATTTGGTCAGCAAAAGGCTTTAGAATTTTTAGGCGGCTATGTTATTGAACAAATTTTAAGCCTGGATAATTTATTTTTATTTATTCTTGTTTTCAAAAACTTTGGAATAAGTACAAGAAACCAAAGAAGGGTATTAAATTATGGGATAATGGGTGCAATAGTTCTGCGCTTAATTTTTGTAATCTTAGGAGTTACAGTAGTTAGTAAATTCCACTGGATACTATATATATTTGGAATTACACTAATTATGAGCGGCCTTAAAATGATGTTTAAACATGAAGAAGAAAGTCATGACTTTCGAAACAACGGGCTGGTGAAACTTCTAAAAAAAGTAATTCCTGTAACTGATAATCTTGTGGGCGAGAAGTTCTTTGTGAAAATAAATAATGTGCTTCATGCTACCCCTCTGTTTGTAATACTTGTAATTGTTGAAGGCACAGATATTTTATTTGCTATAGACTCCATCCCTGCAATATTCTCTATAACCACAGATGCATTTATTGTCTATACCTCAAATATTTTTGCAATACTGGGATTAAGAAGTCTTTACTTCCTGCTTGTAAAAGTAAATGATACCTTCAAATACGTAGAATATGGAGTAGCATTAATATTGGTATTTACAGGTGTAAAACTTTCTATATTAATGTTCAATATAGAAATAGACATTGCATTTTCCATAATAGTAATTGCTATAATACTACTCACTAGCATTTTAGTTTCCGTTATATCAAAGATAATTACAGGAAAAAAATACACCGCCCACGATTATAAAGCCTAATAGTTAAAAGCAGAATCCTAGATGATCCTGCTCTTTTTATTTTATTCAACTTGCCACTTGCCATGTGGGTGGCACTATTTTAAAAGCTGAGTTATCTTTTCTCTTAATGTCTTTTCTTTTAAGGGCGTTAAAATACCGCTGTTCCTTTCTAAGATATTTAGCATATTCTCTGGATTTCTGAGAAGTATGAGAGTATTGTTGTGATCCTTATCTTGAACAGCCCCCATTTCATATCGACTTAAAGTAACTTCCCTCCAATTTAAAAGCTCAGAAAAAGCTCCTTGACTTAAACCATAGCTCTCCCTAATGGCTTTAATTTCCTCAGGATATAATAGTTCATGTTTTTTTCTATATATATCAAATGCTCTTTCAATATTTAATTCATCCAATTCCTTGTCAAATAATTCTTCACCGCAGCCTTCACAAATACATATCTGTACTTCTATTTCTATAGGCTCACCCTTAACTACATATATTTCATTTCTTTTTATTATATCCACAGTGTTGTACTTATCACAATTATAACAATATAATTCCTTTTGCAAGATTAACACCCCTTTCCTATTTATATACATATTTAATGGGGGAATCTGCTCTGTGAAATCCCATAATGCAAAGCAATTCTCCCCTACTGGTGTCTTTAATCTTTAATTTAATGTATATTTGATACTTTTCTTCATCTGCACCAAACTCCCATATAAACCCTGTAAAATTAGGATTATTATCCAGTTTAGGTCCATTAAAATAGTCCTTATATGTTAACTTTAATATAATATCTAAAGCAATTTTGAAATTTATACCAAGACTCGTTAAGTTATTTTTAGGCCTAGGAACAAAATCATAACTTCCAGATTTTACAAGAGATTTAACCTCCTCAAGGAAGCTATTTACTTCTGGTATAGTTGATTGAACCCCCATTCAAATCAGTCCTTCCCTGAAATAATCTGATATATAATCAGTATATTTTATATTATGGTCAAATTCAACAAAGTGCCATCATGCATAACACTTTTATATTAAAGTTTTTTCTAAGTCTTAAAAGGTGTAGGTGATTTGTAAAAACCTAACAATTCATGTTACAATACCTTTGGGGTGAGGAAATGATTAGAAGATACATAGTTCCTTTAATAATGGCTGCTGTTATGATGGTAAACTTAAGCGGCTGCACTAATAATATTTTAAATAAGAGCACTGCTTCTGTAATTAATTCAAGCATACAGAATAAAGAATCCAAATCAAAAGATAATATAAACACTAATTCTAATAAACAGATAAATAGCGATACACAAAAGAAAGATATCGTTGATGCGAAAGCTTTAAAGGATACAAAGAAAAATGAAGTGAGTAAAGAAAGTAAAGTTATAGTTATTGATGCAGGCCACGGAGGAAAGGCTACATTAGAGAAAGAGCCCATTGCTCCAGGTTCAACAGTTATGAAAGCAAAAGACGTTGCAGGGGCTACTGGAGTATCTACAGGAACTCCAGAATATGTTGTAAATTTAAATGTAGCTGCCAAGCTTAAAAACTATCTAAGTAAAGCTGGGTATAAGGTAATAATGACCAGAACATCAAATAATCAAACTATGGGAAATATAGCTAGAGCTGAAGTAGGAAATAAAAATAATGCGAACTTAGTTATAAGAATTCATGCTGATTCCTTTACTAGCCCATCTGCTAAAGGAGCATCCATGCTAGTACCTGGCAGTGTTGGTTATTCAAAGGATATATCCGGTATTAGTAAAAAATATGGAGAAATTATTTTTAACACCTTAGTAAATCAAGTTGGAATGAAGAGCAAAGGAATTATAACTCGAACGGATCTTACAGGCTTTAACTGGTCTAAGGTGCCAGTAATTCTCATTGAAATGGGATTTTTGTCTAACCCTGACGAGGACAAGCTGTTATCCTCTGATAGTTATCAAAATCAAATAGCTGAAGGACTTTTCAAAGGTATACAAAAAGCCTTTTTAGGAGCAGAATCTTAGCTCATTCTGCTCCTTTTATTGCTGCTCAACTTGCCACTTGCCACTTGCCACGTGGGTGGCACTAATCAATAAACTTCATCAATTCCTCATTGAATTTATCTTTTTCATCATAAAATGAAGCATGGCCGCTGAACTTAAAGGGTATAAGCTTTGAATTTTTGATGCATTGTTCTTGTACCTTACCTAATGCAAATGGAACAACCTTATCATGAATGCCGTGAATAATTAAGGTTGGAACCTTTATTTTTCTTAAATCGTCAAATAATACCTCAGCTATCCATGTCTTAGCAACGGCTGCAGTTGCCCATCCCGCTGCTTGTAAACCCAGGTTAAAAAACCACTGAGAAAATGGTTCAGTTATATGCTGAAAGAAAAATATATCTCCAAAGTCTCTCAGCATTTTAGGGCGGTCAGTGTATGTTCCCTGAATAATTTTAATAACCTCTTCCTTTTCTAAACCATATGGGAAATTTGGACGTTTAATAAGACTAGGTGCTGCTGCTGCAAAAAGAGCAAGCTTAGATACTCCATACCCTTTATGCCGAGCCATATATCGAATAGCTATAGCTCCACCAGTTGAATGTCCTGCTAAAGTGAAATCATTAAGTTTTAATGCATCAACCACGCATCTAACATCATCTGCTAATCTATCATAGTCGTAACCTTCATAAGGCTTATCTGATTTTCCAAATCCTCTAGTATCTATCCCAATGCACCTATATCCCATCCTTGGAAGCTGATCAAACTGATATTCAAACAACTCATGACTTCCAGGCCAGCCGTGCAAAAATACAATTGTCTTATCTCCCTTTGGATTAAGATCCTCCACATAAACTTTAACATTTGGTTCTACATTAACATAGTATCCCATTTATATCCTCCAATAAAGAACTATGCTAATAAGTTATTCTTACAAGTATAAAATTGTGAATAATTTAGTTCTTTGCCGCCTAGTGTAAAATCATCTTTTAAATCTTGCTGTATTTTAAGAACAGTATTTAAGAACTTGTCCTTAAAATAAATGGCATGCTACAGAATGTCCACTTTCTACTTCCTTCATTTCAGGTGAAATTTCTTTGCATTTTGGCATTGCATATGGGCATCTAGTGTGAAACCTGCAGCCCGAAGGAATATCCATAGGGCTCGGTATATCTCCTTCAATAATCTTCCTTACAGATGCTTGTGCCTTCCTAGGATCAGCTATAGGTATAGCTGATAAAAGAGCCTTTGTATATGGATGAAGTGGATTCTTATACAAATCATTGCTCTTAGATATCTCTACAATATTACCTAAATACATTACTCCAATTCTATCTGAAATATGTCTTACCATTGATAAATCATGAGCTACAAAAAGATATGTTAAACCCATTTGATCTTGCAAGTCTTCTAACATATTTACAACTTGGGCTTGTATTGACACATCTAATGCTGAAATTGGTTCGTCACATAATACAAAATCAGGTTCCGTTGATATTGCTCTTGCAATTCCTATTCTTTGGCATTGTCCACCACTGAATTCATGTGGGAATTTTTCCATATCAGCTTTCTTAAGTCCAACTATTTCAAGCAAGTGTTCTGTTTTCTCTAGTCTCTCTTTCTTTGTAAGAGTGGTATGCAGTGCTAAAGGTTCATTAATTAATTCTTCAACATTCATATTAGGATTTAATGATGAATATGGATCTTGAAAGATAATTTGCATCCTTTTATTATACTCTTTCATCTGTTTCTTATTAAATTTAGCAATATTGGCACCTTCAAAAAATATATCTCCCTCTGTTATATCATAAAGCCTGGTTATGGATCTTCCAAGAGTGGATTTACCGCATCCGGATTCTCCAACTAATCCAAAGGTCTCTCCTTTTTTTATTTCAAAGGAAACATCATCTACAGCTTTTATAAACTTTTTTTCTCCTCCTAGAAACTGACTTTTCACTGAAAAATATTTTTTTAAATTTCTTACTTGTATTAATATATCATCCGAATTATTCACTGTTTTTCCTCCCGCCTAACAACTTAAATTGCATAATATTTTCTATTCTGCTAAGAAACACATAGCCTTATGAGTTTTACTAAAACTTTTATATTCGGGCATTTCACTAAAACATTTTGAATTTGCAAATTCGCATCGTTCTGCAAATGGGCATCCCTTAGGAGGATTTAAAAGGGATGGCGCTGAACCATTTATTGGCTGAAGTCTTACCTTTTCATCCCCCTGAATTTTGGGTATAGAGTTTAATAACGCCTTTGTATATGGGTGCTTGGTTTCATAAAATATCTCTTCTGTAAGCCCCTCTTCCATTATTAATCCACCGTACATAACTTCTATTCTATTACATAAACTGGCTACTACTCCAAGATCATGTGTTATAAGAATAATAGACATGTTATTATCTTCTTTAAGAGATTTTAAAAGCTCCAATATCTGCGCTTGAATTGTAACATCAAGGGCCGTTGTAGGCTCATCTGCAATTAAAAGCTTAGGACTACATGCAAGAGCCATTGCAATTAATACTCTTTGTCTCATTCCACCGCTAAATTCATGTGGATATTGATTTATTCTTTTTTCTGGCATGGGTATACCTACATCATGTAGAAGATCCATTGCCACTTTCTTTGCCTCTTTCTTATTAATACCTTTGTGTCTAATTAATATTTCTACAATATGATCTCCAATTTTTTTCAAAGGATTTAATGCTGTCATAGGGTCTTGGAAAATCATAGCTATTTCCTTACCCTTAATTTTTTGAATTTCTTTAGGGGATAACTTGACAATATCTTTTCCCTCAAAGTAAACTTCTCCTGAATCTATCTTTGCGTTTTCTGGCAATATGTTCATTACTGACTTCATAAGAACACTTTTACCACTACCAGATTCTCCAACAATTCCAAGAATATCACCGGTTTCAACCTGAAAGCTTGTTCCTCTTACAGCTTCTATCTTTTTATCTTTACTGTAAAATGTAGTTCTAAGGTTATTAACTTTAAGAAGTGTTTCTTTAGCCATAATATTATCTTTCACCTCCTGCAATCTTAGGTTCAACAAATACTCTTAAAACATTGCCTAATTTATTGAATGAATATATTGTTAGTATTATTAATACTCCTGGTAAAATAGCCATGTATGGAGCACTTTGCAAATTTGTTTGAGCATTTTGAAGTAAATTTCCCCAAGAAGACATTGGCTGCTGAATCCCAAGGCCTAAAAAACTTAGTGATGACTCTGTCATTATTGCGTTAGCAATACTTGATGTAGAAGCTATTATAATAGTAGGAAATACACTTGGAATAATATGCTTAAATATTATACTTTTAGATGATTGCCCAATGGAAATTGCATAAAGCACATATTCTCTTTCCTTTATTGAAAGAGTTTCTGCACGAACTAATCTCGCAGTTTCCATCCAAGAAAATAATCCTATTACTATGATTATTGCCTGAAGTCCTGGTTTCAAAAATATACTAACTACAGTTATAAGTATCATCCATGGGATAGATGATATTATATCAACAAATCTCATAAGAATATTATCTATTCTACCTCCAAAATATCCACTTATAGTGCCCACTCCTATTCCTATGCTGGTAGATATAATCATAGCAAGAACTCCAACTATAAGGGACACTCTGCCTCCATATATGGTTCTTGTTAAATAATCTCTACCTAATTCATCTGTACCAAATAAATGAGTTAAACTAGGAGGTTGTAAAATGTTTAATGTATCTACGGCATCTGGATTTATAGGTATTAAAAAAGCAAATACTGAAATAAGTATTATAAAGATTAAAAAGGCCACTGAAAATAAAGCACTTTTATTACCTTTTAGCTCTTCTTTAACATTCTTTAATCTTCTATTTTTCATATGCTTTACTCCATTTCCTTTATTCTAGGGTCAATCAGACAGTATAATATATCTGACAATAAATTACCCATTATAACTAAAGAGGATGATAATATTAAAATTGCCATAATAACAGGATAGTCTAATCCTTGAACAGCCTTTACAAAATATGGCCCAACTCCCGGCCATCCAAATACAGTCTCTGTTATCATCGCTCCTGTAACTAGCATAGGTAATGCCATCCCAATTTTTGTTATGATAGGTAAAAGTACATTTTTACACACATGTTTAAATAATATCTCTTTCTTGCTTGCCCCAAAGGCATTTTGCACCATTACATATCCTTCAGAAACTTGTCCTATTGTTGAAGACCTTACATATCTTATAAGCTCTGGTAAGTATGCAACAACCAAAACAGTGCATGGCATTATAAAATGAAGTAAAAAATCTGAAAATGATTCATCTACCCCTATAGTACCTATTCCTAATATTGGGAAAATGGCAAATTTATATCCAAATATAAATATCATAATCATTGCAAACCAAAAACTAGGTATGGCTATACCTATTGAACAAAATCCATCTATTATTTTATCAACTAATTTATTCTTATTTGCTCCTGCTGTTAATCCAAGGATTATTGAAATTACAAGTGCAATTAAATATGCTGGTAATACCAATACAATGGTTGCTGGTAACCTTGCAGCTAAATCATTAGAAATACTCTCATGGGTAACTATTGAGTATCCAAAATTACCACTTAGTATGCCTTTAAGCCATAAAAAATACTGTACATATACAGGTTTATCAAATCCATACTTAGCCTTTATAATATCAACTGTGGCTTGGGGCATCCTTGGGGTAGTCATTGCATCAACTGCATTGTATGGAGCTAACTGAATTAATGTAAAGCATACTATAGAAATTATTAAAAGCAGCGGGATAGCTTGAAGAATTCTTTTGAATATATATTTTGCCACTCTTTTCTCACTTCCTTAATTAATAAATTATACATGGGAAATAAATCTCTTTATTCCCCATGTATTAAAATAAATTGCTCTTATTTAAAATAAAGCTTAGACATATCTTCAAAAGTATATACTGGCACTAATTGAGCTTCATCTACCCCAGCTAGTTTAGAACTCATAACTACAATTCTCTTATTTTCAAGAATTGGATAGAAGTATGCATTAGCTTGAATTTTTTTCTGGATTGCATTATATATCTCTTTTCTCTTTGCTTCATTTGTTTCAACTCTTCCAGCATTAAATAAATCATCAATTTCTTTATCTTTAAAATGACTGTAATTATATTGGCTGTCAGATGCAAACAATGAATTAAATGTATCAGGATCTATACCCATAATGTATCCACCAAGGAACATATCATAATTACTTTTTTCATTTTTCATTTGTGCACTTATTGCAGCATCTTCACCAGCAGCAAGTTCAACGTCTATTCCCACAGCTTTAAGATTTTGTTGAATTATAGCCGCTTCTTTTTTGTAAGGTACATTGCTTCCAGGATATCCAAGTTTAATTTTAAGTCCTGAAACTCCTGCTTTTGCTAAAAGTTCCTTAGCTTTTGCTTGGTTAAACTCATATTTTTCAACATCATCTGAGTGAAACTTATTTTCGTTTGGAAGGAATGAGTAAGCTTTCTTAGCATATTCCTCTGATCCAAAAGCAGCATTAATCAAATCTGTTCTGTTTAATGCATAAAATATTGCTTGTCTTACATTTGCATCCTTAAGTTTGTTAGAGTTAGAATTAAGTACTAAGTATGCTACTCTACCCTCATCATATTTGTAAGGAGTTAAAGTATCATTTTTTATTAAGTCTTTTAAATCACTTGATTGAACAGATAATGCATTTATTTCTCCCTTTTGTAAAGAAAGTTTAGCAGTATTAGCATCTGGTACTACTCTAAAAATAACATTTTTGATCTTTGCTTTTCCTAAGAAGTAATCATCATTACTAACAAACTTTACATATTGGCCTGCCTTATATTCTTGTAATTTATATGGTCCAGTACCTACTGGTTTTGCATTCTTTTCACTATTTTCGAAATTAGTTTCTCCTTCATATATATGCTTAGGCATTATGAATATATTTGCTAGAAGTTCAATTCCTGGCGCACTAATTTCTGGAAGTGTAAAGTTAACTGTATAATCATCAACTTTTGTAACTTTTACTGGTTTTCCGTTAAATATTAATTGGCTATAAGCCCAACCAGCATTTTTTTCTTTTAACATCTCATTGTATGTGAATACTACATCATCTGCAGTGAATTTAGTTCCATCACTCCATTTCACATCTTTTCTAAGTTTTGCAGTATAAGTTAATTTATCCTCTGATTGCGTCATACTTTCTGCAAGGAAATAATTAATTTTGTCTGCATTATACATATATAATGGTGAATATAAAGCCTTTATTTCCATCAATCCATAACGATCACTTGTTGTTATTACATTTACAGAATTACCAGGATCTCCATCAATACCATATATAAATGTATCTGATTTAGCTGGAGCTGCATCAGTAGTAGTGTTTTTGGATTTTCCACAAGCACTTACTAATACTGCCACAGCCATTACTCCAATTAAAATTTTTGATAACTTTTTAAATTTCATTGTTAATTCTCCTTTATAATATATAATTAGTTCTTTAAGAATTATTGAAATTTTTGTTTCTCAAACTCCGGATTTTGAGAAACAAAAAAACTCCCTCTCTTGTTCAGAGACGAAGTTTAATACTACGCGGTTCCACTCTGATTACCATTCATTTGAATGATATCTCATTAATATATTGGTACTAATATACCTCAACGCTTTAACGGGCGTTCCCGCTGAAACCTACTTCTTTTCAATTCAGAGCTCAGAGATGCACTTCCATTAAGATCTACTTAAAACCTCTTCCACCCAAGGAGGTTTCTCTCTGTAAGCTTTTCTTAACTTACTCTTCTCATCATAGCATTATTCATATCTTACATATATGTTTCATACGTTTTAATTATATGTGGTCTTGTCCACATTGTCAATATGTGTTAACTATATTTTTTCAAAAGTATAAAACACTAATTCCTTTACTCAAATAAAGCATATCTTTTATTATAAAATTAATCCTTATATACCATTATATCACAAATCAATTCACATTGCTAAGCATCTTATATAAAATTCACCCTATAGTTATTTTCTTTTCCTTGAATTTCTACCACCTTTCCTCCGCACATCTCAAAGACATGTCAATGTCTGATTCTGTAACCATTCCATTAAAACCAGTTTATCTAGGACTTCTATGTTATGAATACCATATTCATCTTTATTATTATCAGTTAAAGAATTTATTAATCCAATTTTTAGTTATATATATCAGAGAATTCTATGTTAATTTTTTCAATACAATCTTTATATATTGGATCATCAAAATCTTTTTTAACATAATCTTGGCTTTCAACTAATTTACATGGAATATGTATAATAAATTCAGTTCCTTGTCCCTCTTTGCTTGTTACGGATATTCTTCCACCATGCAACTCAACTTGAGATTTAACAAGGGAGAGGCCTATTCCGCTTCCTTCATGATTCCTTGTAAGAGACTTATCAACTTGTACGAAACGTTCAAATATTGAATTCAGTTTGTTATCCGGTATACCTCTTCCAGTATCTTTTATCCTTATACATATATCACTAGTATTATCTTCTATTTTAACAAGTATGTTACCATCTTCAG
The DNA here is from genome assembly GCF_000765165.1 of Clostridium sp. HMP27. Taxonomy (NCBI): domain Bacteria; kingdom Bacillati; phylum Bacillota; class Clostridia; order Eubacteriales; family Clostridiaceae; genus Clostridium; species Clostridium sp. HMP27. The sequence continues at coordinate 17,493 of NZ_JMFY01000018.1, forward strand.
GAGTAAATTTCACTGCATTTGATAACAAATTTAGCATAATTCTTTCTATCTTTTCTGGATCGTATGCAATAACCTTTTCCTCAACATCTGTATCAAATGTAATAGAAATACCTTTGTTCTCAATATAGTCAGCTACAGATAAGGTAATGTTTTCAATTAAATTTATAATATCATGATTGCTTTCATCTATGTTAAAATAGTCATTATCAATTTTTGTTATATCAATTAAATTATTTATCAGTCTTAGAAGACGATAACAATTTTGCTTCATCATCTTTATATATTTAAATCTATCTATAGAACTATTCTCACTCGAACAATTTTTCAACATAAGTTCTTCCATCTGTAAAGCTGAAAAAATAACATTTATTGGAGTTCTTAACTCATGTGAAATATTAGTGAAAAATTCTGTTTTAATTCTATCCGTCTCTTTTACTTCATTTAGCCTTCTTCTTTCCTCTTGAATACTTTTTTGTAATTCTTCTTTTTTACTTCTTTCAGTGATATCCCTGCTTACCCCTATAAGTCCCAAAATATTACCTTGGGCATCATAATAAGGTGTTTTTATTGTATCTACTAAAACACGTTTACCGTCGGGATACTTAATCCATTCTTCTTTTCTAAGGTGGTCTCCTTGCTTCATCGTTGTTAAATCCATCGCTCTAAAATGTTCTGCATATTCCTTATCTACAATATCAAAATCGGTTTGACCAATAATATCTTTTTCCTTAATTCCTATAAAAGCTTCAAAAGCTTTATTGCATCCTAAGTATGTACTACTAACGTCCTTATAGAAAATCAAGTCTGGAATTAAGTTAATGAGAGATTCTAAAAAAGCTTGTTTTTCTTGAAACTTTTTATAAAGTTTTTTATATCTTTCTTCGCTTTTCTTAAGCTCACTAATGTCGTGAATAGTACCTACTAATTTTTCTGGCGTACCGTACTGATCAAAGTATGCCTTTCCTTTTACTACTACCCATTTTTCAGTTCCATCAGTTTGATGTACTATTCGATACTCTTTATTGAAATATTCCCCACTTCCAATTGCTTGATTAGCGTATATCTCAAACTCTTCTCTTTGACTTGGGTGAATAATATTTAACCAGCTTTTAAAATCCTTGAAATAACTATCATTTATTCCAACTAATTCATCAAATATCTCCGAACTAGTCCATATATCATTTTTTATATCATAGATAAAAACTCCAAGCTCTTCAAATCTCTGTAATTCATTTATCAAAAAATCATTCTTTAAGTCCATAATTAATCATCCCATTTCGTATAAAATCATTTAGATAAAAAATTTTTCCGCTTAATCTTTTTAACATTTATATACATTATACCTTTAATTTTTATATATTTCCACATTTTATGTTATTTTTGAATTTTCAGTATAAAAGCAAAATGTAATAAAACTTCAAAATAAAAAAGCGCCTATCATTGAAGTGTACCCACAGAGATTAGTGCTTTAACTATTTTAGCAAAACAAATTGCGTTCACTGTTAACATCTCCCGAGGGTTATTGCGAGCAAATCTTATCTCTTGTAAATCATTTTACATTTTTAAGCTAATCAGTCTATACTATTACAAAAACTAAAACCTAACTAATTTACTTAGCTAGGTTTTGCAAAACTTACATTATTTTTCATTTAATTTAGCTATTGTGGTATTACTCCAGATTTTTTTAACACTAGTAATATTATTAATAATACTACTCCTCCAAATATTATTAATGATAATGCTTTAGAAAATAATCTCTCTCTTTTATTTACTATCTTATTATAATTGATGTCACCACATATAATTATACCCATGATTATAATAGTTCCCACTGCCATAATATATCCTCGATATCCCAAGAATTGAGGATACTTATAAATAATAATTTCATCCATAAGAAGTATAATAATCATTAATATACTTAATACACTTACTACTATTGAAATCCTACTATAATTATTCTTAATGCTTTCTATAATATATATTATTAGTGCCAATAACGCCATAACTAAAAATAAGAATTTAAATCCTATTGGAAACCGCATCATACAAAAGTATCCAAAATCGCCTCCTGCAATAGATAATCTTTTCATTAAATCTTTTTTATTTTTCATTTATACACTCCTATTGAGACATTGCATTATATAAAAGCACTTTTTATAATGTTAGCTTTTATTTGATAATTTAGCAGCTATAATTATCCAAAATATAATAAATGCTAAAAAGCTTACTATAGACAAAAATACTAATATCATTGTTAATAATTCATATTTATCCGCTTGCTGGGGATAGCATTGAATAAATACTACAGCTATCACATTAACAATACACATAAATAAAATTATTACAACTGAAGCTACAGTTAACTTAAATCCCATTTTATTATTTTTACTTCTAATTGCATAAATCGAAAATATAACCCCTGAAAAAATTAATACTGTAGCCTATATCCATGTAGAGATTTTATTAACTCCAATTAATTTCAAAAGGACTTGTGTAGCTATAACAGTTATTAAACCTATTACAGCACCATATTCTTGTTTATTATTCAAATTACCACTCCTAGTCCGTCCCCAGTTCATCATTAGCAACCAATGATTTGATAATTACATCAGCTGCACATACCAAATTATTAGTACAATTCATTGCTATTTTTTCTATATTTTAATTTATAAAGGCGTATATAATAGAAGATATAATTGAGGATATAAAAGCCCATTTAAACATATCTTTAACTGAGCTGTTCTTTTCTTTATTTAACTTTATGAACATATATATTATTGAAAGTAATATAATGAACCTAATAAAAATCATAAATATAAATTCAATTAATAAATTCAATGAGCTATCTCCTCCTAAATTATGTAACTTATCAGATATATATGATCAAATTTTATTGCAAATTATGCTCTATTTTAAAAAAGCCAATAAGATTTTCCCTTTAACTTACAAACAAAATAAAACTTACTAGAACTACTTTTTGCTATGGTCTATATGCTTTAATCCTACTATTAGAATTATGAGCATTAATAAAAATAGTATAGTTATTAATATTATGAAAGCTAATTTAACTTCATTAAAAGTTTGTGGTTTTTTTCTTGAATTGCAATCATTATTCCAATAAGTATGGCAATAATAGTAATCATTACCATTGCACATATTAAGTGTTTAGTTTTATTCTTATTTTTAGTAAATTTTAATATAGCTATCACAATAAAAAACGGTATCAATCTAATGATTATCAATTGAACATTCATGGACATATTTTCAAATCCTATAGTTTGAAAAATCGTTCTAGTAACTGCCACAGCTATTAAAGCTACAGCAGAGCCTGTCCGTTCTTTTTTCATGAATTAATTCACTCCCTTTGTAATAAGGAAAAACTCTTGTAATAAAAATTTATATTAGGCAGAGGGGCATCATATTTAATACCTTTTAGTAAAGCTAAATGTCCATTTGAAATTCTTTATAAACTTAGTATTTTACAAATTTTAATAAAACTACAAGAATATATAACGGTATAAGAATAGCTATGATTTCAGCTGTCGTTCTTAATATTAACTGACGCCGAAATTCCAAATCAGTTTTTATCCTCTTTCTATGTTTTATAATCTTGTATACCCCATATCCTAAAGATGGTCCGAATAGTAAAGGAGCTGCTATTAATACGCTCTCAACTTCCTTTAGCGCCTTATTATTCACTATTACAGCTACAAAAATTAAATATAACTCAAAGAATATAGAAACAGCAATTACATATAAACTATATTTTAACACTTCTGTTTTGTTGCATTTCAAAATATAATCCTCCATATTTACTCTGAATTATTAGAACAGCAGCAAATACACTATCCATTTAATAATACTTCCGTATTAGCTTCTAATTTATATTAACATTTTCACATGCATATATTAAGGAGTAAATATTTCCTAGATTCACTTAAATTTTATTATATCTGAAAGAAAATAAGGCAATAGAACCTTGGTTTGTCCTATTGCCTTATTTTAAATTTTTATGAGTTTTTTATAGTTTCTATATGCAAGCTAGATTATGACTTTCTTTTTACAAATTTTTATACTTCCTTTTTAAAATAAGATATACTATAACTATTATAATCATTACTAATTTTGAATATTTTCGAGGGAAAATATCTATAAATGCCGAGAATAAATAAAATATAAATAGTCCACTTATTATTAATAATATAATTTTCAAGATATCTTTTATTATATCTATCATATACTAACTCCTTCTAATCACTCTATTAACATCATTATCCCACAATAAGAAAATGGCTTATTTGAAAGTAATTCTCTTGCTTAGCCTCATCATTTCTTATTTAAAAAGAGAAGTAAGCAAGCATTCCTTATACCTGCTTACTTATCATGTTATCTCCTACTACTTTGGGTTATATAGTAAAAAAGCTTCAACACTTCCTAGTAGATTACTTTCTCTTTGTTTCATGAACTATTCTATAAATAATTATAAAAAGCCCTAGTGCAAAATAACTTACTAACGATACTATTACAAGGAGTTCTCCATATCTATACATTAAAGCAGGATATCCTTTAAGTATTATGAACATTACAGATACTGATATGCTTGCTACTACAGACAATATTGCAATGATTGTATTATATCTAATGCCAAATCCCTTTTTTCCATCCTTATACGTTCCGAATATTACTAAAGAACATGCAATTGCTAAAAGAGCTATGAATGCTTGTACCGAAATATTTTCTATCCCTATACTTCTCATAGTAACTTGTGTAATAAATAATATAATTAATGTTGTAATACTATATTTCACCCTAAATCATTCCTTTTTAGTATTGTTGTATTTTAATTACTTTGCTTGGCTTTTAAAATACCTCGCTAAGTAAACTTACAACCTGCGTTCCTGTCTTATTAAATAATCCTGTGATGTATCCTTGAGCATTCCTTATGTAATATTAGCATTTAGCAATATATATCTAATGCAATTGTAAAAATAACCACTTATAGATTTCATACTTTACAAGCTTTTATATCTCTTTTTTAAAATAAGATATATTATAACCATTATTAAAAATACTATCTTTGAATATTCTTTTGGAAAACTCTCAATAAAGGTTATTAATAAATAATATACAAATATTCCAGTTATTATTGTTAATATAATCATAAGAATATCTCTTATTATACTTCTCATAATGTTAAGCTCCCTTTAATCAATTGTGTTCTCCTATCCCCTCATAAAGATAGCTTGCAAATTTATCTGTTTTTATCAATAGCTTGTCCTATTGACTTGTTCTTAGTTTCTTCATGCACATCTTCTTAATCTTTATTGCATTTATCTCTTTTCTAAATTATCTAAGAATTTAAAGTTTGTTTCAAGTTTCCTAAATTTAATATCATATCTTTGCCGCGGTACTAGATTATTATACAAATCAATAGCTTTTTCCTTTTGTCCTTGCAAAATATAACAACCTAACATCTTAATATAATACTTATCAAAACAAAACTCTTCATTGTAAATAATATTCATCCCTTTTTCAAAATGAGTTATAGCATTTGCATAATCTTTTTTTGAATAATATAAACTGCTTATATTAATAAGCAAACCATACATGTTATACTTAGTTAATCTATCATCCTTCAAACCTTGGAGTAAAATTTCAATTTCTTTGCTTTTCTTAAATATCATTCCATAACCTATACTTCTATATATATAATCATTATATTTTTTAGATGCTTTAAAAAAGCCTTTATATAAGAAATATAAAATAATAGTATAAATTACTATGTCCCTAAAATTTATATATGTACTCAATTTTCTCTCCAATCACCTATATCTGCTAAAGCTATAGCAATAGTATTTCTCAATTTGTGATTATTTGTATCTTCAAAACATTTTATTAGATATGGTACTGATTCATAAAACTTATTTTCACCAAACTCTTCAATAACTCTTATTGCATTATCTATATTATTGTTTTTTAGTTCCTGTCTTTAAAATATCTACGTCCATAATATCTCCTTTACCCGTCTGTTAGGCCACTAATGGAATCTCAATAAAGATCCTTTCTGATGTTTCATTATCCTCTATATCTCTTCCACCTCATTAGTTTCTAGTTTATATTAACATTTTCAGCTGCATATATTAAGGAGTAAATATTTCTAGTTATACATGAATTCTCTTTAGTTTTGAATCCATAAAAAAGGATTTGCATTATAAAAGCATTGAAGCTTTGTTAATGCAAATCCTATAATACTAAGTTCTAAATATAACTTCTTCCTTGCTAAACATATATCTTGCAAAGAATATTGCTGCCATAATGTATACTAAAACCCATCCGAAGGTCATTAATATATGAGATGTATTAAACACTCCTGCTAAAAATTCTTTCATTAAGCACACTGTGTTTGCTACAGGTATATGGAAATAAAAGGTATCTATATTTCTAGCATCCAGCATATAGGTTGTGTAAACGGGCACCAATGCTATTATGTTAAGGGGTGCTAAATAAGTTTGTGCTTCCTTAAAGGAACGGGCATATATGCTTATAGAAAGCTCCAATGCTCCAAAGGTCATGTTTAAAAGTATTATCATTAAAAATACCAAGGCAAAGGTTGAAGCTCCTAGATTTAAGCTAATGGCTGCCCCTTCAGTTCCAAGACTTTCTCCAAATTTGGTTAGGGATATTAAAAGTCCCAGCATTGAAGCTCCTGTGGTCATAAGTCCTACTACAGCTATTGCAAAAAACTTACCCCATAAAAGTGACATTCTTCCCGCCTGAGTGGTTAAAAGGGGCTCTAGTGTTCCTCTTTCCTTTTCTCCTGCGCCTAAGTCCACCGCTGCTCCCATAGGCCCTGTTATGCTGTATATAACAAGGAAAAGTGGAAGAAGCATAGAAAGCATTATCTTACCCATGCTGTCCTTATCTGTGGTTGAGGTTTGATATTCTACACTGACAGGATTTAATATGGATATATCTATATTTCTCTTTTGAAGTCTATGGGATACCACCTGCTTATTATAGTCTTCAATGGTTTTCTCTATCATACCTTGAGCCATAGATGACTGCTGGCTTGTATTGTCAAATATAATCTTAACAGAAGTTCCCTTTTCTTCTTCTAAAAGCGTATCTACATTATCAGGAATTTCTAGTCCAATTAATATGTTTCCACTTTTAACATCTTCCTCAATGTTACTTGAAGGAGTGATTTGTACCTTAGGGTAATTTTCTATAACCCTTCTAAATTGTGTATGTTCTCCTCCCTTTATTGCTACTTTAAAGTTATTTTCCACCTTTTTTACGTTATCAGATCCGGTTTTCCCCATGGCATAAAACATTATAGGAAATAAAATTAAAGGGATTAATACACTTACTAAAAGCGTCTTTTTATCTCTGAATATATCCCTAAGCTCCTTTTTAAATACCGTAAATGCTATGCTACTCATTTTTATCACCTACCAAACTTATAAATATCTCTTCCATGTCTTCATTGTTGTATTTTCTCTTTAATTCCTCCACAGTTCCTTCTTCTATTAACTTACCTTTATGAATTATTATAATTCTATCACAGAGCTTTTCTACTTCTCTCATACTGTGGCTTGAGAATATTATGGACTTATTTTCTGCCTTACAGCTTAATATAAAGTCCTGTACTATTTTGGAAGCAGTGACATCTAGTCCTATGGTAGGTTCATCAAAGAGCATTACAGAAGGCTTATGAACTATGGATCTTGCTATGGCTACCTTTTGCTTCATTCCTCTGGAAAACTTGCCTACTCTTCTGTCTATAAATTCCTGCATTTGAAGCATATGAGTTAAGTTTTCTATGCTTTCTTTAGCTTCTTCGTCATTCATTCCATTTAGTCTTGCAAAGTACATCATATTTTCCCTTGCTGTAAGTCTATCATATAATCCAACTTCCCCTCCAAAGAGTATACCTATTTCACCTCTTACCTTTGAAGTTTCCTTTGTTATACTGTATCCTTCAATTACTGCATCTCCTGAAGTAGGTTTAAGCATTGTTGCTATCATTCTAAGAGTAGTTGTCTTTCCTGCACCATTTTCCCCAAGTAGTCCTAATATTTCACCTTTATTTACTTTAAAGTTTACATTATCAACTGCTTTTATATTCTTAAATTGTTTTGATAAGTTATTAACTTCTATCATAAAATCCTCCTAAGTATACTTTATACTAATATCATTTTAAATTATATTTGCAATTATGTAAAACCTATTTATTAATTTTTTGTATTTTTCTTACAAACAACAAAGGAACATAAGTGTAATTATAATACACTAAATGTTCCCTAATGATTTTTAAATCAAAAACCTTAATAAAATCTATACATAAGTTATGCTCTTATCTATATTGCAAACTATGTCCGTATCCTTTCCGTCTATGCGAGTCTTTAAAATTACCTTGTGTCCCCATAAGTCTACTATATACTTTAATGTTTCCACACCATAAATCAAGTCTAATTCTCTTCCATCAAAGGTATGAGTAAGCACTAGGGTCTTATTGTAAAGGCTCATGTCCGTTACTGCAATGGCAGGTATACTTCCCATACCGCAGGAGCTGCAAATGGTATTTCTTATTTGCTTAAATCCATCATCATCGGATACTTCTTCTATTACATAATCTCTATCATGTTTTCCAAACTGGAATAAATTCATTTCACTGCATAGCTCCTCTGTAAGATATCTTCTTATAAAGGATGCATCTCTCTCAAGCTCTCTTACTTCAAATATTTTCTCCCTGCCATACCTTTTTTCTAAATCCTCAAATATTTTAAAGCCCATATAATAAGGATTTATTCTGCCCTCAAGAGGAGTTATTACATCATTATGCCTTTTTATAAATTCCAAGTGAAGGGAGGTCGGAAGTTCTAGTTCCTTTAATATATTGTAGTGCCAGTAACTTGCCCAGCCTTCATTCATAATCTTTGTTTCTATTTGAGGAAGGAAGTATTCTGTTTCCTGTCTTACAATATCTACAATGTCTTTTTGCCAAGTAGTAAGATCTCCATATCTTATTACAAATCCTAAAATATCCTCATCAGGTTCTAGTGGTATTTTTTCTATATTATTTAAGCTTTTCTTTTCCCAAGGTTTTAGTACATCTGTGGTGTCTTCAGTTATATAATCCTTAATTATTCTCTGCTTTACTTCTTCATTGGACATCTTTTTAATACCTATACTTCTTTCCCTTTGAAGCTTTACAGCATGAGCTGCATTTAGCATCTTTTCTACTTCTTCATATCCAATGCTTGGGTCATTTATATAGTCTCTTATTCTATCTGCATGACTTTTAAACATTTCAATGGTGTAGGACGCATCCGTTGCTGTTTTAAAAAGTCTATTATTCTTGAAAAAGTCATTGTGTCCATATACATGGGCAATTGTTAGTATTTGTAGCAAAAGAGTATTATCCTTCATTAAATAAGCTAAGCATGGATTTGAGTTTATAACCATTTCATAGGGAAGCCCTGTAAGGTTATAGTTATAAAGAGTTCTTAGCTTATCATATGCCTTACCAAAGCTCCAGTGAGGATAGTGGGCAGGCATACCCACATATACCTCATAAGCCAGCATATCATTATGATCTATTATTTCAAACTCCTGAGGATAATAATTAAGTCCAAATTTCTTAACTACTTTTTCTATCTTTTCATTCCACTTTTCAAGTTCATTTATAGTATAGTCCATGCTGCCACCCCCTTATTCCGCAGATTGGCTCATTTCTGCCTTCAGCATATCCCTAATGGCATTCCATAAATCCTCTTTCTTCTGCATAGCAACCATTGCAAAATTATCTCTCTTTATATCTTGAGAGTATTTCTTTTTTATAGTGCTGGAATACCCATAAGTCATTATTTCTGCATATCCAAACAAGTTGCACACATCACATAATTCATTTACTGATTTTATAGCCCTTTCATTATCTTCACTCCAGTTATCTCCATCACTTGCATGGAAGGCATAAATATTATACTGAGATGGATTATACTTTTCGCGTATAAGCTCTAATGCCTTTTGATATCCACTGGACACATAGGTTCCCCCTGACTCTACCTTATGGAAAAACTCATCTTCAGTTACAACTTTTCCTACAGTAGAGTGTGCTATAAATTCTACCTGCGCTTTTTCATATTTCATCTTTATGAAACTATAAAGCATAAAGAAAAATGAGCGAGCAAGATATTTTTTGGTTTGATCCATGGATGCAGAAGTATCCATTATGCATATTACCACTGCGTTATATTCTTTTTTCATTCTAGGCTTTACTCTGTAATATCTTATATCATCCTTCTTAAATGGGAATCTTTCTATTACTGCATTTTCATTACTTTCTCTTAATGCCCTTTTCATGCCCTGCTTTCTTTTTAGCTTTTCCACAACTGTTCTCTTCTTAGCAAGTCTTGGTGGAATTCCATTTCTTTGATATCCTGATTTCTTCTTGGAGCCTTCCATAAGGATTTCGGAGATCTTTTTCTTTTTTAAGTTTGGCAGTTCTAAGTCATCGAAAATATATTGAAAAATATCTTCTAGTGTGATTTCAGTTTCAAATATATCTTCTCCTTCTTCATTTCCTGCACCCTTGTTGCCCTTCCCCTTTGCATTGCCTTCCTTTTCGCTGCCAATTACATCTCCTCTTTTTTCAGACCCATCTCCACTTCCAACTCCAGAAGTATTCTTACCATATACAAATTGATATTCCTTTATGCCCTTTATAGGAATCTTTATTTTTTTCTGGGAGTTTTGCCCTATTAAGCTCTCTTCAGAAAGGATATCTACTAAATTTTTCTTTATGGAATCTTCCACAAGCTTTTGATGTCTTCTTCTATCCTCCGTTGTTCTATCGTGAGGGATAGGATTAAACTCTCTAAAGATTGCCATAATATCAATCCTTCCATAGGTTATTAGCTGCGTATTTAAGTATTACATCACAGCACTCTTCACAATATCCATTTTTCTTCATTTCTTCTACCATTGTATTGTATTTTTGATTTTGCTCTTTATCTCTAACTCTAGACTTGGTTATAATTCTAGACATTTCTCTTACGGAATAGGTTAATTTCTTTTCTACAGCTTCTTTTAGTGGTTCATAGGAAGTGTAATCTATCTTAGCTCCCTTTCTTACCAAATAGAACATATAAGAAGTTACATCGGATCTAAATCCCTTTGCTGAGCTATCTGAAATTCCTATTTGTTCTTCTATGGAGCGCATAAACTTTTCGTCTGGCTCAAGCTGCTCACCAGTTGCCTTATCCTTAATCTTTGTCTTGTTAACAAAAGCTTCAGCATGATCTAAATAGTTATTAAATAAGCTTTCTGCCTGTTCCCTAAAGCTTTGGATAAATGCCTTAGTGATTTCTTTTTCTAAAACCTTATTGTATTCTTTTCTTATTGTATCTTGAAGAAGCGCTAGATATTTCTTTCTTTCATCATCTGCTATATCTAAATCTTTAACGGATTTTATAATGCTTTCCATTACACTTAATGGGTTTATGCAGCCTTCCTTAGATTCAGATAATGCATTATCTATTGCCTTAACTATAAATCTAGTTGAAATACCACTCATACCTTCTCTAAGTCCTGCCTCTTCTCTAAGCTCTGTGATATCAATCTTTTTAGTGGTTCCCTTTTCTACAATTTCTTCGCCATTATAAATTTTAAGCTTAGTTAAGAGGTCAACTTTATTAGATGGCTGAAGTCTTGTAAGTATGGCAAACATAGCCGCTATATCTATGGTATGAGGTGCAATGTGAGCTGCAAAATTACTCTTACCAAGTATCTTTTTATAAATCTTTTTCTCTTCATTTAGCTCCATGCAATATGGCACTTCTATTTTTACTATCCTATCTAGTATCGCTTCGTTGGTATGGTCAGATTTAAATTTAGTCCATTCTGCTTCATTTGAATGGGCAAGGATTACTCCATCGAAATATATCATAGAGCCCTTTCCTGGTGATGGTATAGATTTTTCCTGAGTAGCTGTTATTATAGTGTGAAGATATTCAACATCATTTTTAAATACTTCAATAAACTCTACAAGTCCTCTATTACCTACGTTAAAAGCTCCATTAAGTGCAAATATTCTAGGGTCGTCTTCAGAATAAAGATCCATCTTTGAGATATCCACAGAACCAATGAGGACAGACGTGTCTTGATTATTTGGATCAACTGGTGGCACAACTCCTATGCCTTTTCTTGATCTGATTGAAAAGTCTACTTTTTCTACTGGGAATTTTTCATATTCTCCCTTATATTCATGAAGTAATTTATATCTACATACTGGACATAAATCTCCCTCTATTTTTATTCCAAGCTCTTCTTCAAATTCTTTCCTTAAATGTTTAGGAATTAAATGAAGTGGTTCTTCTCTCATAGGACATCCCTTTAAGCCATATACTGATTCTGAGGTTTCAAGTGCCTTTTTAAGGGATTCAACCAAAGAAGACTTTCCTGATCCTACAGGTCCTACAAGGTATAACACCTGTCTTGATTCTTCACCTTTCATAGATGCGGAGTAAAAATAATTAACAAGTTTCATTAAAGTTTTGTCTATTCCAAAGAAGTCATTTTTAAAAAATTTATAACTTTTAATTACTTGATTTCCATATATCTTTCTTATTCTTATATTTTCTTCTGGATCTAATACTTCTACGCCTTCACGAGTTATTATCTCATGCATTCTTTCATGAGCTAATTTATATACTTCAGGATTATTTTTCAATATTTCCAAATAGTCAAGGAAAGTTCCTTCAAATTTATCGCTTTTTCTTCTTTCTCTATCCTTCTCTATCAACTCTTTAAAATTCATAATTCCCTCCATACTAAATTGATTAATTATTCGCTTCTATTCTATTGTTGTATTTATTTATATTAGAAAAAACACATATTTAGAACCTCAATAATGTTGTAATCCACTGGTAATATTATGAACATTTAAGTTTATTTAAAATTAATTTTAAGTTATAATAAAAATAAGATATTTTGTATTGGGGGTATTTAAATGAATTTTATTGATTTGAGAAGTGATACAGTAACAAAGCCAACAGAAGAAATGAGAAAAGCTATGTATAATGCTGAAGTTGGCGATGATGTATATGAAGATGATATTACTGTTAAGGAATTAGAAGAATATGCAGCAAAGTTAGTTAACAAAGAAGCTGCACTATTTGTTCCTACTGGAACCTTTGGAAATCAGCTTGCATTGTTTACACACTGCCTTCGCGGAACTGAAGTTATACTGGAGGAAAACTGCCACATTCTTCAGCATGAAGTAGGTGCACCTGCAATCATTGCTGGTGTTCAAATAAGACCTTTAAGGAGTAATAAAGGAGAAATGAATCCTAGCGAAGTTGAAAAAACTATAAGGGGTGAAGATATTCATTTTCCTGAAACCAGCTTAATATGTGTAGAAAATGCTCATTCTAATGGAAGAGTTATATCTACTCAAAATATGAAAGAAATATATGAAGTGGCTAAAAAACACAACTTACCTGTTCATTTAGATGGTGCAAGACTTTTTAATGCGTCTGCTTCTTTAGACGTGGAAGCCTCTGACATAACTAAATACTGTGATTCCGTTATGTTTTGTCTTTCAAAAGGGTTATGCGCTCCTATAGGCTCCATGGTTGCAGGTTCCAAAGAATTTATTGCAAAAGCACGTAAAAAGAGAAAAATTATGGGCGGAGGAATGAGACAAGCTGGAATACTTGCTGCGGCAGGAATGGTTGCTCTTAAAGATATGAGACAGCACTTAAAAGTTGATCATGAAAATGCTAAATTTTTAGGAGAAGAACTATCCAAAATTTCAGGTATCAATGTAAACCTTGACCAAATTCACATTAATATGGTATTCTTTAGCATAGAAGATTCCTCTATTGACGGTAAACTTATAGTAGATGAGTTTTATAAAAATAGTATAAAGATAAATCCACCTGAAAATGGTGAATTTAGGTTTGTTACTAACTACTGGGTTAACAAAGAACATATTGTTAGATGCGTAGATATTTTAAAGGAATTACTAAACGCGAAATAGTTAGGACAAGCGCTGCTTGTCCCTTACTTTTACTTTATTTTTAATATTTATTTTTTACATATACACCTAATTTCTTATATTTTTAGTATAATTAAAGTAATAATTAAATTAACTTAAGGAGGTATATTTATGAAGAACTTAAAAAAGATTTGTATATTATTATGTTTGTCCTTTGTATTCCTCGCTTCTTGCAGCAAGAATAATGTAAATAATAATCCAACTGGAGATAAAACACCAACAGATAATCCTACTGAACAAACTACAAATTACACTATAAAAGATTATTATCCTTTTAAAGAAAATGTAACTTTAAAATATGAGGGAATTGGGAATGAATATGCTGAAAAAACAGTATATACAGATTTTATAAATGGAGATATAATTCAACTTAGAAGTATAAATGGTGGTACTACTTTAGCACAGGTATTACAGTATACAAATGGAGAACTAAGAAGCTTAGCTTCTGAAGGAGAATTTTACTACAGAGATAATTTAACTAATAATGAATATAGTAAATATGAAGTGCTTTTAAAGGAACCTTTAAAGAAAGGAACTTCCTGGACACTATCTGATGGTAAAAAAAGATACATTTCCGCTGTAGATAAAGAAGTAACGACCCCTTCCGGAAATTATAAGGCTCTAGAAGTAACCACAGAACATGGAGATTCTACAACTTATGACTACTATGCTTTAAATCAAGGCTTAGTAAAAAGCATATTTAAATCAAATGGTATGGAAGTTACAACTTCACTAGAAAAGATAACTAAAGATGCCCCTGTAATTCAAACAACTAAATTCTATTATCCTGATTATGCAAATGATAGAATGGTTTTTCATAAGGTAGCGTTAAAATTCAATACAAATGATGATACCAAAGCAGTTTTTGAAAAATACTTTAAGGAAAGCCCAAATAAAGATTTAACTTCATTAATTGGAGAAAAGGTAAAAATAAATAAGCTTTATTTAAATCAAAAATCAAATACAGTAATGGTGGATTTCACAGGAAACTTAGTTACTGAAATGAATGCAGGAAGCGGCTTAGAAGCAGCTATATTAAAGGGAATAACAAACACCCTTGGCGATTATTATAACACTACTAACGTAATAATAACTATAGATGGAAAGCCTTACAGCTCAGGTCATATTCTTCTTGAAGAAGGCGAAGTTCTTAAAACAGATTATAAAAACATAATCGAATATAAATAACTTAAAAAGGAGATTGCATCAGCTGCAATTTCCTTTTTAATCCTTAAATATTAACCAATTCTACTATCTCTTCAATAGAGTCTATTACATAATCAGGCTTATGAGCTAATATTTCATCTACAGAAAGAGCTGTATATTTCACAAGGCATGTTAGTGCTCCTGCATTTTTGCCGCAAAGAATATCATTGTGGCTGTCTCCTACCATTAAGGCTTCTTTTGGAGATACATCTAACATTTCACAGGCCTTTAAAACCGGCTCTCCCTCTGGTTTATGTTTTACTGTGTCTTCTGGAGTTATAACCACATCCATAAAGCTATCTAAGTTAAATAATTTAAGTCCCCTTAAAGCTATAGCTCTTCTTTTAGAAGTAACTATTGCAAGCTTAAACCCCTTATCCTTTAAAGAGGTTAAACCTTCTTTAACTCCCTTTATTTCCTTTGTTAATTCATCATGAATTGCTTCATTATATTTTATGTATGTATCATATAAGAATTTTGCTCTATCCTTATCATATCTTTCCATTACCCCCATCAAAGGCTCTCCAAAGGTTTTAACTATTTCTTCATCTTCTATAGTTAAATGCCCTAAATGAGTGTCAAAAACATGCCTAAAGGATTTTAATATTAAATCATTGGTATCTATAAGAGTTCCATCTAAGTCAAAAAGTATTGCCTTTATCATTGTCCCCTCCTATTACCTATTTAAGCGACTTTAAATAAAAATATGCCATTATGGTTTTATCGTCTATTATTTCTCCACTTAAAACCATGTTTTCAAATGTGCTGAAAGATACCCATTTACCTTCTAGTACATCTTGATCTTGTATTTTATTTGTATCAAAGTCATCCTTATTTATATTTACTAAAAACATATTCATAGTACTTGCGCTAAATCCTAGTATAGGTTTATAGGAAACTATTTTCTTAACATCATGTCTTTTAACATTTAGTGCTGTTTCTTCTTGAAGCTCACGGATTAGGCAGTCTTCTATTGCTTCCCCTTCTACATCTAGGACTCCCGCTGGAATTTCATAAGTTTCTTTCATTACTGCAGGCCTAAATTGTCTTACTAAAAGTATTTCATTATCTTCATTTAATACTATAGCTGAAACTGCATCATGATTTTTAACTATTTCATATTCCCTATCTTTAACTTCTCTTTTATAAAGTTTTAACCATCCATCATATATTAACTTATCCATGATTAATTCACCCCATGCATGATTTATAGAAATTTATAATTTTGTGATAAATCAGCACATCTCAATTTATTGAGATGTTTCCTTTCTAAAAGTCGTGCTCTATTCCTAGTTCATTTAAAAGCTTAACCTTTTCATTATATATTTCCTGTCTCTCTTTTATGATAGCATTCATTGGAGTATCATCGCATATGTCATTATAAGATAACTGCCATACTCTTAAAAATTCTATTGCTCTTATAACAGCTCCCCCTTGAGTATGAAAGGTTTCTTTTCCTACTGCTTCTGTAAGTTTTTTCCCGAAGTCAAATAAAAGTTCTTTTTCAACCTTTCCGCCGCCTGCCCATACGAGCTTTGGTGAAAGTGCACTATAAAGTTCTGAAGGAGTATCAATCCATGCATCTATAGCTTCTTTTCTATTTCCCTTTTTGTTTGTTAACTCTTTTAAAGTATTATCCATGGATTCCTTTATTTCTCCATAAAATAAATTAAGTACTCCTCCTGTTTTCTTATAAACAGATTGATATATAAAATCTGACTTATGTAATGGAAGCATTTTTTTATATTCATCATGTATTGGTGATCTTTCAAGCTCAGGCATTACCTTTAATATTCCTGATGCATCTTTATTTATAACCGTATATTCATAAAGTGTTTTTCCATCTAAAGCTTCAAACTTTTCATTTAAAGAACATTCTATTTGCGTTAGAAATAATTTTACTGCTGTAAGTTGATCTGGTAACCATATATCATGAGTATTGTTATTTTCCATAATATTATTCTCCTTTCAATCTATCTAACATTTGTCTTGCATTACTGTAATCTGGATTGATTGCTAGCACTTCATTTAATACAATTTCTGATTTTTCATCATCATTTTTCACTATAAGATAATTCTTAGCCATGTTATAAAGTGCTTTCACTTTTAACTCTTCTCCATTAGGTGCATCATCACTAAAGAAGCTTGATTTTTGATAGTTTTCTAAGGACTTATCAAACATTCCTAAAAGATTATATATATATCCTAGGTTATAGTATGACATTGGATCGTTTTTCTTTAACTCAAGTGATTTTAAAAACTTTTCCTTACTTTCAAATATGTTTCCGTAATATCTTAAGCTCATGTCTGCTAATACATATTCTATATAATAATTATCAGCATATATTTTTAATCTCTTGCTGTAGTTTTCTACTGCTTCTACATCCTTCTTTTCTGATGCTCTTATAAATAAGAACATTTCTAATGCCCATAAAACGTTAAGATTATCCTTATTTTCTTCTATGTACTGTTTAAAATAATTATGTAATGAAGCATTTTTTTCTACTTCATTTAAAATTGACTCAATATAATTTTCTTCATTTATGTTTGTGTTATATTCCTCTTGTACCAACTGTTGAAACTTTTTTATGGTATGATAATTGCTTTGACTTTTCATAAAGTTCACTCCTTCTTAAAAGATTAACATTTTTATTATATATCTTACCCCATATAAAAATCTACCCTTTTAATACAAATGAATCAACTAATCCCTATAATATACTATAATTCATACAAATATAAGTACATTTATGTTATAATAAATATGTTTTTATTTTTGACAATAAACGTAACAAAGGTGGGATAATATGAAGAAAAAAACACTAGCAAGTATAATTGCAGCTTTTTCTTTAACTTTTATACTTAGTTCTTGCAGCAGCGATTCAAATAAAGAAGTAGTTAAGCAAAATTATCTTTTAGGAACAATTGTAGAAATCAAAGCCTATGGTAAAAATGCTGAAAAAGCAACAGATGAAGCTATGAAAAAGATATCTGAAGTTGATGATAAAATGTCTGCTACCAAACCTACTAGCGAAGTTTCTCTTATAAATAAAAATGCAGGTAAAGATTATGTAAAAGTTAGCGATGATACCTTTTATGTAATAAAAAAGTCCCTTGAATACAGTAAGCTTTCTAAGGGTGCCTTTGATATAACAATAGGACCTTTAAGCAGCCTTTGGGGAATAGGAACAGATAAAGCTAATCTTCCTAAGGACAGTGATATTAAGGATAAACTAAAGCTTGTTAATTATAATGATGTGTTAATTAATGAAGATACTAAAGAAGTTAAGCTTAAAAATCCTAATCAAGCTATAGATTTAGGTGGGATTGCTAAGGGATATACTGCAGATTTGGTTAAAGACATTCTAGAAAAAAATAAAGTAAAAACAGCCTTTATTAACTTGGGCGGCAATGTGTTAACTGTTGGTAACAAATTAGATGGATCTCTTTGGAACATTGGTGTGCAGGACCCTTTAAAAGAAAGAGGAGAATATTTTGCTATTGCTAAAGTTGGCAGCAAATCTGTTGTAAGCTCAGGAAATTACGAAAGATTTTTTATAAAAGATGGTAAGAAGTATCATCATATTTTAAACACTAAAACAGGGTATCCTTCTGAAAGCGGAATAATAGGAACTACTATTATTTCTAATAAATCCGTTGATGGAGATGCACTTTCTACTAGTACCTTTGTACTTGGTGTAAATGAAGGAATGAATCTTATAGAATCTCTAGATGGTGTAGAAGCAGTATTTGTAACAGCTGATAAAAAAGTATATTATACCTCTGGATTAAAAGATCATTTTAAAATAACAAACGAGGAGTATAAGTATGAAGAAAGGTGATAAAATATTATTTGTTATAGTAATAGCAGTTTTACTGATTATGAGCGCTGGAACCTATGCCTATAAATTAGCCTTTAAAGATAAAGATAAAATAGCTGTAATTAAAGCAGATGGAAAAGTCGTTAAAACTATAAACCTTTCAAAATTAAAAAGAACTGAAAAATTTGATATTAAAGAAGGCGAGCATTTTAATACTATAATTGTAGAGAAAGATAAAATTAGTATAATAGATGCGGATTGTCCCGATAAAGTTTGCATAAAAACTGGATGGATTTCCGATGCAGGAGAGTCTATTGTGTGTCTTCCAAACAAACTTATTGTAAGTATTGAAGGTGGAGAAACTTCTGATAAAGCTCCAACTGATATAGATGGTGCTTCATATTAAGATCATTGAGGTGATTGAATGAAAAAAACAAGAAAAATGGTCCTTTTAGGTCTTCTTACAGGTATTGCTCTTGTAGTATATGTAATAGAAGCTCAAATTCCAGTAATACTTCCTGGTATAAAACTTGGACTTGCCAATGCAATTTCACTTTTAGCTTTAATTATAATGGGCCCTAAAGAAGCACTGACCATAATGCTCTTAAGAACCTTACTTGGAACTTTCCTCGGAGGAAATATGTCCGCCTTTTTATATAGTCTTTCTGGTGGAATACTTAGTAATCTTGTAATGATAATACTTTATAAAAAGTTTAACGAAAGCTTTAGTCTTTGGAGTATAAGTATAGCTGGAGCAATATTTCATAACATAGGACAGCTTTTTATAGCCGCACTTGTTGTACAGGATTTTAAAATATACTTTTACCTCCCTGTTCTTATGATTTCAGCCATAGCAGCTGGATATTTTATAGGACTTGTTACTAATTTTTTATCAAAGCATTTAGAAAAGATAGCATTCTTAAAAGGAATATCTTAAGTTCATTAAGATATTCCTTTTATAATAAAATTATAAAAGCCACATTAAAAAGCATGTAGTTTAAACTACATGCTTTTTATATTAAGCGTTTGCTGCTTTTGTTTCTAACTTTTCATTTAAGTTTGCAATAGCTTTTGTTGGGCATTTTGCCACACATACTGCACACTGAGTACACTTGTCATAATCTATAACTGGTAAGTTATTAACCATTGTTATAGCCTCACTTGGGCAGTTTCTTACGCATAGTCCACAGGAAATACATCCAGTAGAACATACATTTTTAACTTCTAATCCCTTGTCATGAGAGTTACATGCAATACGTACTTTTTTGGACATAGGTGCTAATTCAATAACACTCTTTGGACAAATATTTATACAAGCACCGCAAGCAACACAAGCTTCTTCATCTACTACAGCTATTCCATCTACTACATGGATAGCATCAAATGCACAAACTCCTACACAGCTTCCAAGTCCAAGACATCCATATGTGCAAGACTTTGATCCGCCGCCTGGAGTATTAGCTGCATCTATACAACTAGTTGCACCATAGTACTCATATTTTTCTTTTGCTTTTCCACAAGAACCTTGACATTTTACATATGCCTTCTTTGGTTCTGATGAATCAACAGTTACTCCCATTATTTCAGCTATTTTAGCTGAACAAGCTGCTCCACCAACTGGACACTTGTTTGCTGCCGCTCCTTCATTAACAACTGCATCTGCATAAGCATCGCAGCCTGCAAATCCACAACCACCACAGTTAGCTCCTGGTAACGCTTCTCTAACTAGTGGCACTCTTTCATCAACTTCTACAGCGAACTTCTTTGAAGCATATCCTAAAAGAAGTCCAAATACTATACCTAATCCCCCTAAGCTTATAACAGGGAATATTAAGCTATTCATTTCCATGCTAACACCTCCTAATTAGATTAAGCCCTGGAATCCTAAGAAAGCTATCGCCATTATACCTGCTGTTATTAAAGTTATTGGCAAGCCTCTTAATGGCTCAGGAATATATTCATTTGTTTCGAATTTTTCTCTTATACCTGCAAGTAATACAAGTGCTAATGTAAATCCTAGCGCTGCACCTACAGAGTTTACAACTGATTGAATAAGATTATATTTTTCATTACTGTTAATAACTGCAACCCCAAGAACCGCACAGTTTGTAGTTATAAGTGGTAAGTATATTCCAAGTGCCTTATAAAGGTCTGGACTCATCTTCTTTATAACCATTTCAACGAACTGAACTAGAGACGCTATAACTAGTATAAATGATAATGTTGATAAATAACCTATATTTAATGGTTGTAGTATAAATCTTTCAACTAAATAAGTCATCATTGAAGCTAATGCCATAACGAAAGTAACGGCAGCTCCCATACCTGTTGCTGTTTCAACTTTTTTAGAAACTCCAAGGAATGGACAAATTCCAAGGAATCTAGATAAAACGAAGTTATTAACTAATAGTGCACTTATAAATATAGTAAATATACTCATTTTTCTTCTGACACCTTCCTTTTTATAAGTTAAGGACTGAAGGTAAAGCTAAATTATTTAGCTTTAGCCTTCTTTAATTTTCTATTGTTTAGTAAAGCCATAAGTATTCCAAGTGTAATAAATGCTCCTGGAGCAAGTATCATTATTAATGCTGGTTGATAAAATCCTGGCATAACCTGAGCATTGAATACCTTTCCTGTTCCTAATAATTCTCTTATTATTCCAAGAACAGTTAAGGATATTGTAAATCCAAGTCCCTGACCAAGTCCATCAAAAGCTGAAGATACTACTCCATTTTTAGAAGCATATGCTTCTGCTCTACCAAGTATGATACAGTTAACAACTATAAGTGGTATAAATATACCAAGTGATTTATTTAACGCTGGTACATATGCTTGAAGTAAAAATTGTAACACTGTAACTAGTGTTGCAATTACAGTTATATAACATGGTATACGTATTTTATCTGGAATTACTTTTCTAAGTGCAGATATAAATACATTGGAAGCTATAAGTACTACTGTAGCTGAAAGTCCCATACCTAATCCATTCATAGCACTTGATGTAACTGCAAGTGTTGGGCACATACCAAGCACTTGAACGAAGGTAGCATTTTCTTTTATTATACCATTAGATAATCTATCGCCTATCATGCTCATTATTATTTGCCTCCTTTCAAGTTAGCATCAAAGAATTTAACAGCTTCATTAACTCCTGTTGTAACTGCTTTTGAAGTTATTGTAGCACCAGTTATTGCTTCTATCTGATTGTCTGCAGAAGGTACTGCTTTTACTACTGTTAATTCTTTTGCTGGTTTTCCTGAAAATTGTCCAGAGAACTTTGGTTCTGGAGCAAGTGCACCAAGACCTGGAGTTTCTGCATGTTCTATTATTTTAATTCCAGATATTTTTCCATCTGTAGTTATTCCAACCATCATTTTTACAGGACCTGCATATCCTTTAGGTGCTACTGTTATAGTATAACCCTTTAAATCTGCTCCTGATTTTCCTTCAGTTACAGCTGAAACTGTTCCTGCAAGTGTAACTCCAGTTTTATCAGCAAACTCTGTTGCTTCTGGAAGTATTGCTTTATTTGCTTCATCAACAGTTTTCTTTGCTTGAACAGCTATTGGAGCTTTTGTTACTTCACTTACACCGCCTAGTATAAGTCCACATATTGCAGCTATAGCCAATAATATTATACCTAATCTTAAACTGCTATCCTTATTCATACTATTTCACCTTCCCAAAAGTTCTTGGAACTGTCCATCTCTCGATAAGTGGAACGAACAAGTTCATTACTAGTATTGAGTAAGATACACCTTCTGGATATCCACCAAATATACGGATAAGACCAGTAATTACTCCACAACCAATACCAAATATTATTCTACCACGTGGTGTAATTGGAGAAGTTGCATAATCTGTAGCCATGAAGAATGCTCCAAGCATTAATCCACCTGCAAATAATTCATATACAGGGTTTGCAGATCTTCCTGCTATTGCAGTCATAATGAAAGTAGTAGCTATAAATGTAACTGGAGCTCTCCAATCAATTATTCTCTTAGCAAATAAGTAAGCTGCACCAAGAATTATTGCTAGGGCTGAAGTTTCACCAATACATCCACCAACATTTCCTATAAATACATTCATTAAGCTAGGTGCTTGACCAGTTGCTTCAATTCCTTTTAAGAAAGCAAGTGGTGTAGCTGTTGTTGATCCATCTAATGTCCAAGTAGTCATTGCTACTGGCCAAGATGCAAGTAAAAACGCTCTTGCAAGTAATGCTGGGTTTACGATATTTTGACCTATTCCACCGAAAAATTGTTTACCTATTATAATTGCAACGAAGCCACCAATCACTGGCAACCAAAGTGGAACGGATGCTGGTAAGTTGAATGCTAATAATAATCCTGTTACAACGGCACTTAAATCACTTATAGTTACTTTTCTATGAGTAGCCTTCTGCCATATATATTCAGCAGCTACACAAGAAAGTACTGAAGCAAGTATTACTAAAAGTCCCTGAAGTTTAAAGAAGTATACTCCTGCAGCAGTCGCTGGAAGTAAAGCTATAACAACATCTCTCATTATGCTCTGAGTTGTATCTTTCGCACGTATATGTGGAGATGAAGATACGGTATACATTGTTGTTTCGGACATTTATATTCACCTCTTATTTAAATTTTTAATTTATTTCTTTTTTGGAGTTTTACAAACGACCTTTTTACCGGAACGTATTCTTTGTAATAAATGACGTCTTGCTGGACAAGTAAATGAACAACAACCACATTCTATACAATCTCTTCCATCATATTGATCGAACATTTCATAGTTCTGCATGGAAGCTGATGCTGCAAGTGTTGTTGGCATTAAGTTCATAGGACAAACTTGTACACACTTTCCGCAATTTATACAGTTAGATTCTTCTTCTACAGTTGCTACCTTTTTAGTTAAGCAAAGTATTCCTGAGCTTCCCTTTGTTGCTGGAGCATCTAAAGTATACATTGCAATTCCCATCATAGGACCACCAGATATTATCTTAGTTGGTTCTTCTACAAATCCACCAGCAAATTCTACTAGTTCTTTCATTGAAGTTCCAATTTTAAATCTGATATTTTTTGGTTCTTTTATTGCATCACCAGTTACAGTTACAACTCTTGAAGTAAGTGGCTTACCATTTACTACAGCATTGTATATTTCATAAATTGTATCAACATTTTGTACAACACATCCTGCATCTGCTGGAAGTGCACCTGATGGTACTTCTCTCTTTGTTAAAGAATAAATTAACTGTTTTTCAGCTCCTTGAGGATACTTAGTTTTAACAGCTTTTACTTCTATTCCTGTTCCTTGTGCTGCATCACTCATAGCTTTTATAGCATTTGGCTTATTATCTTCTATTCCTATATAGCCTTTTGCACCTGGGAATAACTTTAGAACTATTTTTAATCCTTCTATTATTTCCTTAGTGTACTCAAGCATCATTCTGTGGTCACAAGTTAAATATGGTTCACATTCTGCAGCATTTACTACTATGAACTCTATTTTCTTGTCAGCTGGTGGCATAAGTTTTACATGAGTAGGGAATGTAGCTCCACCCATACCTACTATACCTGCTTCTTTAATGATTTCAATTATTTCTTCTTTTGATAACTTTGCATAATCAGCATTTGGCTTTATTGTATCTACTTCTTCATAAAGTCCATCGTTTTCAATAACTACTGCTGAAATCTTAGCTGCGTTAAAGTTTGATACTTGCACAATATTCTTAACAGTACCAGATACACTGCTGTGAATATTTGCAGATACAAATCCTTTAGCTTCTCCTATTTTTTGTCCTACTAAAACCCTATCACCTTTTTTTACTAGTGGTTCAGCAGGTGCACCAATGTGCTGTGACATTGGTATAACAACGTCTCCCTTTGGTAAATACTCTTCTATTTGTTTATTTTCTGTATAATGTTTACCATGAGGGGGATGTACTCCGTTTTTAAAAGTTAATAATTCCATAAAGACCCTCCATTCTTTAAATTCTATATGAAATACAATATAAACATTAAGTTTTTTGAGCACACAAATACTCATTTATATACTAATTTGTTCCGCGAAATATGTCAATAGTTTTTGAACAACTTTTAAATTAGTTCATTGGATACATAGGCAATACTTCTCAGACATAATATTATTCTGCAACAATGTGTAAATTCCTCTCTAAATAATGAAAATGAATAATTTTTTTTGTCGTTTCAAATGTATGAATAGTAACTAACTTAAGATTATTTCGACAATTGCATAATACCCATTTATATCTCAATATGCTTTTCATCATACAGCACAGCTGATCCGCCTATATAAGAAATGCCTTCTTCTATTTTTACATCTACTATACCTGGCTTGTCTAATATATATCCCTGTTCTACACTAAAAACTTCTATTTCTTCATCATAAAACTTACTTAAATAAATTCCTAGTGCACCTGCTGCCACCCCTGTAATTGGATCTTCAGGTATACCAAACAATGGATTAAACTGCCTTGCATGTATAAGATTGTTTTTATCTAATACATCAAAGGTAAAAGGATAAAATCCTTTAGAATTTGTTATACGTGATATTTCCTTTAACTTTTCAAAGTCTGGTTTTATATCGAAAAGCATATCTCGATTTTTAAGAGGTATAATTATTTTAGGTGTTCCTACAGATACTACTTTAATAGGAAGGTTTTCCTCCTTATTTTCATAAGGTATATTAAGCGCTTCAAATATTATGCTTTCTTCTATACAAATATCATTCATAAAAGGCTTTGATTGCTCCATATAAATTTTAGAGTTATTAATAAATACTTTTAATTTACCAGCCTTAGTATGCATATATACCTCTGATTCTTCTACTTCATTTAATACTTGCATACAGTGAAAAGCTGCTATAGTTCCATGGCCACATAAGTTGGTTTCAACTTCTGGAGTAAAATACTTAAGCTCAAAGTTCTTGCAATCTATCTTGCTTATAAAGGTAGTTTCTGAGAATCCAACCTCTTTAGCTATACTTTGCATTTCTTCATCCTTAAGCCCATTATTTATAACTACACCTGCAGGATTTCCTCCATTTTCAGATGATGTAAAAGACTTTACAAGAAAAACTTTTATCATTTACCTCTACTCCCTTTTCTATGATTTTACATACTATTTTATTAATTCATAATTTTATTAATTAGTCAATATTTTTTGTAGTTTTTTATATTCTTTTTAAAGAATTATGCTATAATTGGATTGAATTTTATTATTAGGATGGCGATAAAATGGATATAAATAAATTAGTACATTTAACTTCCTTTGCTGGTGAAATAATGCTGGAAAACGGAGCCGAAACTTACAGGGTAGAAGAAACTATGGAACGTATGTGCAATGCCTATGGTGTACAAGAAGTTAATAGTTTTGTAACTCCTACAGGAATAATGATATCTATAACAGATATAGATGGAAAAATCTATTCTAAAGTGAGTAGAGTCAGACATCGTAAAGTGGATTTAGATAAAATATCCAAAATAAATGATTTATCTAGACAAATATGCAGTAAGAATCTTCCCTTAAATATAGTAGACGATAATTTAACAACTATAAATAATGGACAAGACTACGAACGAAACTTAGTTATATTTTCTTCCTCTATATCTGCTGGATTTTTTACTTTATTATATGGAGGAGATTTTAACGATTTTTGTATTTCTATGATTATTGGATTTACTATACAAGTACTTTCTAGAACCCTAAGCAAAATTGGAACTAACTCCTTCTTTATAAATGCTATAGGTGGTGCTGCTGCCTCTTTTATTGCACTGGCAAGTACTTCATTACATATAGGAAATAATACTGATAAGATTGTAATAGGCTCTCTTATGTTATTAGTTCCAGGCCTTACAATAACCAATGCCATAAGGGATACTATAGCAGGAGATTTAGTGGCAGGAACTTCTAGAATTATAGAAGCATTTTTGATAGCCGTTGCAATTGCCGTTGGAAGCGGACTCGTGTTCTCATTCTGGATATCTTATTTTGGAGGAGGGTCTATATAAATGAATTTATTTTTGCCTTCTTTTTATTCTTTCATTGCATCACTGGCATTCTCAGTTTTATTTAATATAAAAGGAAAAAACACTTGGCTTGCTGCCCTTGGGGGAGGACTAAGTTGGCTTTTTTATATTCTTGCATTAAAATATACTGTTTCTCAGCCCCTGGCCTTCTTTTATGCTTCTGTAGCTGTAGCTGTATATTCTGAAATAATGGCAAGAGTACGGAAATGCCCAGTTACTATATTTATAATCTGCGGCATACTTCCACTAGTTCCTGGAGGTGGCATGTATTATACTATGCTTGCTTCAGTAGAGGGAAATGTAACTAAATCCTTAAACACAGGACTTTCAACCCTTACAATAGCAGGAGCTATTGCCGTTGGAGTGATTTTAGTTTCATCATTAACTAGACTTATAACATTTTATTATAATAAAAAAAGTAATTGTGCTAAAGTGTAATTTAGCACAATTACTTCATAAACATTGTTAACGTACTTACCAAATCATCTACTGCTCTTTCATCATTACTTAAAGCTTCACAGTTTCCTAAACAATTCTTAGCATAGTTTTGAAGAACCATGGCTCCAGCCTTATTTATTGCTGATCTTACTGCTGCAATTTGTATTAGTATTTCCTTACAACTTGCATCATTATCTATCATCTTTTCTATGCCCTTTACTTGGCCTTCTATTCTTTTAAGTCTATTTTGAATGTCCTTTTTAGCATTATCACTTGCCATTGTTATCACCTCATTTAAATACCCCTCCGGGTATTCACATTATATCATTTCTTATATGTGCCTTCAACTAAATTTTATGTTTTAAAAGTAATAAAACCTATTTTCATCTCATATGATGTTTAATGAAAACAAGGTAAAGGTGGATTAAATGAAAAGAAAATTTTATTATATAGTTTTACCTATTATAATTATGATTTTTGCTAGTTCATGTTCCAAATACTATTATTACAAGGGTAAAGAAACTAACCGCTATTATACAAATCTTTTATCTGAAGGAATTAACTTAAATAACTCTTATAGATGCACAATAACTGATACTTCTTTTTATAAGGAAAAGGAACTATCTTCAGAGGATTTAAATGTAATACCTAATTTTATTTCAAGCCTTGATGAAAAATCCTTTATAGATAAGCCTAAAAATCTTCCTAAAAAACCTTTGTATAAGATATTCATTACCATTTCTAACGAAAAATATGTAATAAACGTATATAATAAAGATTTAGTTTCAGTATACCCCTGGGATGGATTTTATGAAATGGATTTTATAAATATGAGTAAAGTACCTTATTCCTACAATCTATACAATATATCTAATTATATGATTCCTAGAGATAGCAATAAATAAGGAAGCAAGAGGATAAAACTATTCTACCCTCTTGCTTTATATTAGAATATTCTGAATAATAGTATTGTATTTTGATATGTTCTATGTTATACTGTATACAAGAAGAAGATAAAACTTCTTCTTGCAAATCCTAACTTATAAGGTTATGGTAAAAACAAGGACAATCTGTTATCTGTCTAAATTAGTCTTAGGCATTAGTTACACTCTTAAAATTAAAACCTCTATAGGAAAAGGTGATAAGAATTCAAATTGAATCAAGTTTTTTTAATAAGTTAGGATTTGCTTAACCACCAATTAGTGACATTTAACTAATTGGTGGTTTTAATTTTTGAAATCTACTATTTATACAAATGCCTTTTATGCTTCTACAAGGAACGCATAGTATCCTCTCATAGCTTCATATATATCAGCTTTACTTGCTACTTCCCAAGGTGCATGCATATTATGAAGTGCTACTCCACAATCTATTACTTCCATATTATACTCTGCAAGAATATATGCTATAGTTCCTCCGCCGCCTTGATCTACCTTTCCAAGTTCTGAAGTCTGCCAAGATACGTTATGTTTATCCATTATATTTCTAATTTCTGCTACATATTCAGCATTAGCATCATTAGATCCTGATTTTCCTCTAGCACCAGTGTATTTATTAAACACTAATCCTTTTCCAAAATAAGCTGAATTCTTCTTTTCCATTACAGATGGGAAATTCGGATCAAATGCTGCACTTACATCTGAAGATAACATTTTTGAATTATTAAGCGCACGTCTAACTTTTAATTCATTATAATCTCCAGCTAAATTCATCACTTCCGCTACAGTATTTTCAAAGAATTTAGAATGCATTCCTGTAGCACCAACACTTCCTATTTCCTCTTTATCTACTAAAAGAGTAACACATGTCTTTTTAGGATTTTCCATATCCATCATAGCTTCAAAGGATGTATATGAACATACTCTATCATCATGTCCATAAGCCATAACCATACTTCTATCTAATCCGTAATCCCTTGCTTTTCCTGCAGGAACTACTTCTAATTCCGCGGATACAAAATCTTCTTCTGTTATATCATATTTTTCGTTTAAAAGTTTTAATATATTTCTCTTTACTCTATCCTTTACATCCTTACTTTCAATAGGCATACTTCCTACAAGTATATTTAAATCTTCTCCATCTATTGCTTTGCCAAGCTTTTTCTCTAACTGCTCTCCAGCTAAATGAATTAAAAGGTCGGAAACTCCTATTACTGGATCATTATCATCTTCTCCTATAACCACATTTACTACTGTACCATCCTTTTTAGCTATAACGCCATGAATAGCAAGCGGAAGAGTTACCCACTGATATTTCTTTATTCCACCATAATAATGAGTTTCAAACATTGCTAAATCAGTATCTTCATAAAGTGGATTTTGCTTTAAATCTAGTCTTGGAGAATCCACATGAGCTCCTAATATATTCATACCCTTTTCTATAGGTTCACTTCCAATGATAAATAATGCTAAAGTTTTATCTTTATTATTAGCATATACTTTATCTCCTGCTTTAAGGCTTCCATTGTTTTTTATAATTTCTTCTAAATTCTTGTAACCCTTTTCTTCTGCAAGTGTTGCAAGTTCAATTACACATTCTCTTTCAGTTTTACACTTAGACATAAATTTCTTATATCTTTCACTTAGCGCAAATACCTTTTCTAAGTCTTCTTTGCTGTATTTGTCCCAAGCATATTCATAATTTTTTACTAAATCTTTTTCCATAGTTTTTCTGCCCATAGGTAATTAAGGGCAGATCCACCTCCCTTTTCCTCTAATCTTTACTTTTTCCATTATATCATAATAGATAAATATTTTAAAATTTGTGGCTAAGTCAAAGCCACTTTTTTCTTTTAAATAAATATATAAGTAAAATCGCTATCACAACCATGATTATAAGCAAATAATAGAAGCCATAGTTTACAAGCATAAATGGAATATGCCGCACATTCATCCCATATACACTTGTAATTAAGTTTAAAGGTAGAAATATTGTAGCTATTAAGGTAAATATTTTCATAAGTTCATTGGTTTTATTAGACATTTCAGATTCGAAGGCTTCCCTTGCTAACGCTAAATCTTGAACTAAGCTCTCTAGTGACATCATAAGCTTATCTATTTTTGTATTTAAGCTTTGAAAGTATTTCATGTTAGCATCTTTAATTATAGAATTATCATTACTTAAAAGTGAATCTCCTATATACCTTAATGGACTTAAATACTTTCTAATTTTATATACTTGTCTTCTTAGATTTATAAGATCATTTAACTGTCTATGCTCAGGATTTTTAAGTATTCTTATTTCTATTTTGTCACTTTGCTCCTCCAATTTAGATATAACATTATAGTTCTTTACTATTATTCTATCTAAGATGTAGTATAGTATAAGCTGAGGATCAGCATTCCCTTTAAGCAACAAACAATTTTTTTCCTTCCTTATGTCTTCTATAAGGAGTTCTAAAAGTTCTAGTTTTTCCTTAAAAGTAGTAATTATATAGTTATTGCTCAAAAAAATATATAATTCTCTGGAATGAACACCTTCATCATAATAATCAAATATGTTAAGAACTATAAATATGTAGTCCTTAAAAAATTCTATTTTTGTTCCTTTATTAAAATCTTTGCATTCATTTATAGACTCTTCTTCTAAATCAAATCTTTGTTTAATATCTAATAATTCATCTACATAACAATTCACCCATAAGTTGGAACCAGGACTGTCTAACAGTTTATTTTCTACTATTTTAAACTTATCCTCTATGTTAAAAGCTATCATATTATTCACCCATTAGTTATTATTCCATCCACCTTAACATCCCATTCATTCATTGGTATATAATCTACTATTTGCATTTCATAAGCTAGGGCGATTTTAGGAGTATCTTTTTTTAATTTTATCAAAAATCTATCATAAAATGCTGCTCCATAGCCCATTCTGCCTCCATTCTTATCAAAGGCTACTCCAGGAATTAACGCTAAATCTATTTCCTCTTCATTTATTTTATTTTCCAAGTTTTCTGGTTCTAGTATTCCATACTTTCCTGATTTTAAATCATCATATTTTTTTATTTCTACTGCATACATACCTTCACTCTTGGACAAAACTTTAGGCACGCATACTCTTTTTCCTTGAGATAATGCCTGCTTTATTATTTCATGGGTATTTACTTCAGTTTTATAACTTACAAATATAAAAATACATTTTGCTTCATTGTATACAGGGCTATCTATTAGAGAATTAAATATGTGTTTATCATATTTAATTCTTTCACTTAAATCTATACTATCTCTTTTTTCTAATATGATTTTTCTTAATTCTTTTTTATCTACCATTCTTATTCCTCCTCATTACTTCTTCATCCATTCTCATGCTTATAGTATCTACTGGAGTTATAGTACTGCTTAAACTATATCTATGACTAACTGCCGCCGCTTCTATAATAACTGCAATATTTCTTCCCGGTCTTATAGGAAGTGTTATTTTCTTTACATCAGTATTTAATATTTTCACACTTTCCCTATCTATTCCAAGCCTATCATAATTCTGCTCTGGCTTCCATTGTTCTAAATGTATTATAAGCCCAACGGTTTTTGCCTCTAAAACTGAACTTAATCCATATAGTGCAGGGATATCTATTATACCTACTCCTCTAACTTCTATCATTCCAGATGTTATATATGGAGATGTACCTATAAGCTTACCTTCTATTTCTTTTATATCTACAGCATCATCTGCCACTAGTCTATGACCTCTTTTTATCAATTCTAGTGCCGTTTCACTTTTACCTATTCCGCTTTCTCC
The DNA here is from genome assembly GCF_000765165.1 of Clostridium sp. HMP27. Classification (NCBI taxonomy): domain Bacteria; kingdom Bacillati; phylum Bacillota; class Clostridia; order Eubacteriales; family Clostridiaceae; genus Clostridium; species Clostridium sp. HMP27. The sequence goes on from NZ_JMFY01000018.1 coordinate 49,792, forward strand.
AGTAATTAATATTCCTATACCGTATACGTCTACAAGTACTCCATGGAGTCTGGTTTCTGGTGCTAATTTCCCATCTAAATACCCCATAAGATTACTTATAAACCTAGTAGAAATACTATTTGTCTTAAGTGCCCATCTATTATATTCCTTTGAACCTTCTTTAAATTCATCATGAGGGTCCAGCTCCCTAGTAAATATAGAACAAGGAGTTTCAAATTGAAAAAACTTTTTAAGTCTTTTATTTCTTAGGTCCGTGTTCATTACATCTAAAAAGCTCCATTCCGCCTTACCTATAATTTGCACCCTATCATTTGCAAAATAGCTGTAAAACCCTGAGAATTGAAGTCCTGGTCTATTTATATCACTAGTAGTTATTTCTATATTTTTTTTACCTTCATTTATCACTTCTAATTGCAAGTCCTTTATTAAATCCTCTACTGTAACTGGCATAACATTTCCTCCCTAGCATTTGATTTTAACTTAAATTATACCATAATAGGTTTATCCTGAATGTGATTTTAGACAAAAATTTAAGGAAACTTTGCATATTGCAAAGTTTCCTTAAATTGAGGCTATCTTTTTTAACTATAACATTAAATATATAAATTACTTTTTGAAAGCTGATGATGTGCTTCTATAAATCTTATAGTACCTGTTTTAGCTCTCATTACCACAGAGTGAGTAGTTGCAAAGCTCTTTTTAGAATAAACTACTCCCTTTAATAAGTCACAATCTGTTATTCCAGTAGCTGCAAAATATACATCATCACTTTTTACTAAATCATCTATAAAAAGCACTTTATCTAAGTCAGCGATTCCCATAGCTTGGCATCTTTTTACTTCATCTTCATTATAAGCAACAAGCTTGGCCTGCATATCTCCGCCCATACATTTTATTGCTGCTGCAGAAATAACTCCTTCAGGAGCTCCACCTGTACCCATCATTAAATCTATTCCTGTATTTTCAAAACCACAAGCAAGTACCGCTGCTATATCTCCATCTGAGAAAAGTTTAACTCTTGCTCCTAGCTCTCTTGCATCTTTTATTATGTCTGAATGTCTTTCTCTTTCCTGCACCATTACTGTAAGCTCTGTCACATCCTTATTAAGTGCCATTGCCACATTTATTATATTTTCTTTATTAGATTTATCTATATCAATAACTCCCTTTGCTCCAGCCCCTACTGCAATTTTTTTCATATACATATCTGGAGCATGAAGTAAACTTCCCTTAGGTCCCATAGCAACTACTGCAATAGAATTAGGAAGTCCTTTAGCTATAAGTGATGTTCCATCTAATGGATCAACAGCTATGTCCATCTCTGGCATAGTTTCATCTCCTATTCCAACTTCTTGTCCTATATATAGCATAGGTGCATTATCCAGCTCTCCTTCTCCTATAACTACAGTACCTCTTATAGGCATAAGCCCAAATGCTTTTTCCATACCATCTACCGCTGCTTGATCTGCTGCAATCTTATCTCCTCTACCCATATATTTTGCTGAGGCTAGTGCTGCAGCTTCCGTTACTCTTATAAGTCCCATTGCTATATCCTGATTTTTCACGTTAGTTCCTCCTATTTATATAAGTATTAATTTATTACAATATAGTATAGTACAATCTCTATTTGATATACTTTATCTTATTTAAACACTTGTTAAAAAGTATTTAAGCTACACTTTATGTAAATATTATAACACATATCTCAATTTACTCAACACTTATTTTACTTTTTTAATCACACTTAAATTAATTTGATATAGCCGCAAAAAAATAAAAAGCCAGAAGTTATATAACTTCTGACTTGTGAAAATCAAGTTTTATCCCAACATGCCGTTAAACTTACTCTTCATACCCGCCCTCTCGCAGGTGGGTCCTTTTCATCAACCTTCTGCCTACTACAATTTAGCTAATCTAATTATCAGCGTCAGCAGCTTGGCATTACTTTGAATCTTAAAGGTCCCTTTCAAATAATGTCGGTTGAACAACTAAGTCTCACGCGCATCTCAGGACTACAATATTATTATAGCATTATCTATAAAATTTTCAAGGATTTTTGCAAACGTTTTTATAATTTTTTATCATTAAATTTAGCAGCTTTCTCATAAACTTCCTGTAGCAATTTTTCATTATCCTTTACAGGAAGTTTATCAGTGCTTTCTACGTATATTTTTTCTTCTACCTTCGCATCCATGGCTGCCATAGCAAATATAAGAGTTTCTTCTACAGGTCTAAACATATCAGGCCATGAACTTCCTCCTGTTGCAAGTATTACTCCTCTTTTAGGCTTTATATCAGTTCTGTCTTTTCTTATATATTTCTTACTCCAATATACCTGAAGCCTATCTATAAGTGCCTTTAAAGGTGCAGTCACTCCAGAAAAATACATAGGAGTCGCTATTACAATTACATCACTCTTCTTTATCTTATCATAAATTTCAATCATGTCATCCTTAATAGCACAACTTTCTACCTTATAGCAATACTTACAGTCTATACAAGCACCTATCTTTTTATCATAAACTTCAATTATTTCTTTATTTCCCTCTAATCCCTCTAAGAACTTCTCCATAAGATTGTGAGTATTTCCTTTTTTATTAGGAGAAGCTGAAAAAACTAGTATATTCATATGTTGTTCCTTCCCTTAGTACATTTTATAGTTCTAATTCATCTAGTACTTTTTCTATATCTACTTCTTTGTCTTCTGTAACAACTGCTATAAATTCTGTATATGCATCTTCTTCATCAATTTCTACATCATAGGATACAAACTGTACTTTTACACCTTTTTCTTCCATGAGCCCTTCTATTATATCAGATACATTATCTACAGCTATTTCATTTAAGTAAGGTACATAATAGTCATAGAATTTTTCTTCATCTTCATCGTCTTCACATTCCTCTTCTGCATAAGCTTGTGCTGCAGATAATTCATCTTCATCAAAATCATAAAAAAATCTTACTATAAATATTTCATTGTCCTTATGCTCTATTTGTTCTACTTCACTTAATTCACTCACTAAAAGGTACTTAACTATATCATCTCTTTCCATTTGTAATACATCTCCTTTTTATTTAAAAATATAATTATATATTGTACTAAAGCTTATCAATAAATCTATCCACAAATTCATCTGCCATTTTGTATTCATCTTCATTTGGCACAAATTTAAATTTAAATCCCTCTACTACATTTAGCTTTAATCCCTTCATTCTATCCATCATAAGCTGAACACCTTCTCCACTCCAACCATAAGAACCAAAGGCTGATGCAGCCTTTCCCCTATTAGTTATTGCAGATACTTCAGACAATACATCCCAAACAGGCTTCACCGCATCTTGATTTATAGTAGGAGAACCAAATATAACTCCTTTTACATTTTCTATGGCCTCAATTGACTCATTAACTCCAAAGGTTGTTATTTCATGTAGTTCAGATTTAATTCCCTTTTCATTTAATTTATCATTTATATATTTCGCCATAATTTCTGTATTTCCATAAGCTGAAATATAAAGCACCACTGCAGTTTTAGCCTTTGGTGCATCAGTAGATGCCAGTGTCCTATAAGTTTCTATACTTTTAGAAATATCTTCCCCAGTATGTATAGGGCCATGACTAGTGCAAACCATATCTAAATCTAAGTCTTTAATCTTATCAAGTCCAGACAACACAAATTTTTTAAAAGGAGCCATTATAACTTTAAAGTAGTGCTCTACTTCTCCCTCATAATCTTCTTCGTATCCTTCTATTACATTATGTTTTGGACAATAATGACATCCTAAGAAGTCACAGCTAAATAACACCTTTTGCTCTTTTGCATAAGTAAAGAATGTATCCGGCCAGTGAAGATTAGGAGCCGATATAAACTTTAATGTTGTTTTACCAAGACTTAATTCTTCTGGAATTAACATTATATCTAAATCTTTATTTATTATATCCTTCAAATATACCGAGCCTGCTCTGGATGCTATTATCTTAGCATCTGGATAGACTTCATGAAGCTTTGCTATTGTACCACTGTGATCTAATTCTGTATGCTGAGATATTATATAATCAACCTTTTTGTCCCCTATAATTTCCTTAACGTTTACCATGAATTCTTCAAAAAAGCCCTCTTTTACAGCGTCAATTATAGCAACCTTCTCATCATTTATTAAATAGGCATTATAGGTAGTTCCATATTCAGTTTTCATTATTATATCGAATACTTTTAAATGTGGATCTTTTACACCTATCCAATATATATTTTCTTTTAAATTTATATTGTTCATTTTCCATATCCTCCTTGACCCCTATGCTATATACCCATGTATAATTTCAAGCAATTTTTCATTTAATATTATATATAGCTAAAAGCTTACTTGAAATTCTTTCCTTAAAATCATTGTATCATATTTCCTCAAAAAATAAATAATCCTGGAAATTATTAATTAATTATTTAATGTTATTTTGTCTATTTAAAAAAGTTTTATTCTATTGCATTTTCAAAGGTTAATATTCATAATTAATCAAATATATTATATAATAACAATTGATACGCTTTTCAAAATTATAGAAAGAAGGGTTAATTTATGCTTTATAGAAGATTTGGAAGAGAAGATTTTATAGTATCTTCATTAGGCTTTGGATGTATGAGGTTTCCAACAATAAATAATAACGATGAGCTTATAGATGAAGAAAAATCTATAGAGATGTTAAGATATGCAATAGATAATGGAGTGAATTATGTGGATACTGCGTATCCTTATCACAAAGGACAAAGCGAGATACTTGTAGGCAAGGCTCTTAAAGATGGATATAGGGAAAGAGTTAAGCTTGCTACTAAATCTCCTGTTTGGCTTACAGAAAGCTATGAAGATTTTTATAAATATTTAAATGAGCAGCTTGAAAAGCTTCAAACAAGTTATATAGATATGTATTTATTACATGCTCTTAATAAAGAAAGATGGGAAGCCATTGTTAAGTTAGATGTGCTAAAGTTTTTGGATGAGGCTAAAGAAAAAGGGCTCATAAAACATCCCGGATTTTCCTTCCATGGTGATTTGGATACATTTAAACAAATTGTGGACTCCTATGACTGGAGCTTTTGCCAGATACAATACAATATACTAGATGTAGATTATCAAGCTGGAGTAGAAGGGCTAAAATATGCCTCATCTAAAGGGCTGGCAGTTATTATAATGGAACCTTTAAAAGGTGGTAAACTTGCTGTAACTCCTCCAGATGAGATTCAAAACTTATGGAATAAATCTAAAATGAAAAGACCACCTGTTCATTGGGCACTTAAATGGCTGTGGAACCAACCAGAAGTCACCCTTATATTAAGTGGTATGAGTTCATTAGATCAAGTTATGGATAACATAAGCTATGCTGAAGATTCAGAAATAGACTCACTTTCAGATGAAGAACTTAAAATAGTAGATGAAGTCCGCGATACTTATAATAACTTAATTAAAATAAATTGCACCAAATGTGGATACTGTATGCCTTGCCCTCAAGGTGTAGATATACCATTAAATTTTTCAATTTACAACGATAGACACATATACAATGATTTAAAAAGCTCATTAAAAAAATATGAAGACCTACACGAAAATAAAAAAGCTTCTTCCTGCATAGAATGTGGCAAATGCCAACCTCTATGTCCTCAAAACTTACCAATAATTGATACGTTAAAGACAATGCATGAACAACTAGCTCCAAATTAACAGATTATTAATGAATTCTTCATAGTGCTTATACCTATATTTCTACAAAATATGATATATTATATATAGGGTTTTAAATTATACCTAAAAGAAGGGGATGTAAATGGAATATTTTAATAAAGGTTATGGAATGGAAAAAGGTTTGATGAGGATATTAAAAATTTTAGGATTTTTATTTTTAACTTATTTCATAATCCGCGGCTTATTTATATTAATTCCAGTGGGGATATTGATATACGCTGCCTATAAAGGAATAAAGTTCATACAGTCAAAGTTTAAAGGCTTTAAAAAGACAGAAAGCATAAATGAAGAAGCATTCGAGGTATATAAAGTCAGTAATGAATATTTATATAATACCGAAGTAATTGACGTGGAATACGAAGAAATAAATAAGTAAATAATAAGAATGGCAAGACATCTTGCCATTCTTATTATTTTAAAGAAAATTAAATTATATAAGCTAAAAATAATTATATCAGAACTATCTTTTTTGAAATAGTATGCATGAAGAACTTAAACATATGCTATGATTAATGTATATAACTAAGTTAGGAGAGATAATTTGAAAAAAGGATTTATACCTGTAATTATAATTACTATAATAGCAGCTGCCTTCCTAATATTATATGCCCTAGGCATTACTATGGGGCTTTTGGATAGCAATATGCCCTTTATAGCAGTCATATTTGTTGCAGTGATATTTTTAATACTTTTGATAATGCTGGCAATCACTCTAATTGAAAGAATAAAAGAAATTAAAGGAGAAGATAAAGATGATATTAGTAAATACTGATTTTATAACTGGAAAGAATATAGAAACGCTATCTATAGTAAAAGGATCTACAATTCAATCTAAACATTTAGGCAAGGACATCATGAGCGGCTTTAAAACTTTGGTTGGTGGAGAATTAAAGGCTTATAGCGAAATGATGGATGAGGCAAGGGCTATCGCAACAAAAAGAATGGTTGAAGAAGCAGAAGGCCTAGGAGCAGATGGAATAATAAATATAAGATATGCCTCCAGTGCAGTAATGCAAGGAGCCGCAGAAGTTATAGTTTATGGAACAGCAGTAAAATTTAGATAGTACCAAAGCTATTAAATGAGAAGGTCTTAGTCAGATTTAAGTCCACAGCCTTGTGCAAGTGTCCTAACACTTGCCTGCTTGCTATTTAGTGAATTCAATAATTAGTTTAATATTACTAAAATAAAAAAATCAATATACTATTGTTATTACACCAACGGGTGGGAGGACAGTTCATGAACAAAGAGGAACAGATAATGATGAATTTCAGGGAATTATTTAACAAAATGGCTTGGCTTAATAAGTTTAAGATGGAAGAGACTCTTAAGGGCTATAAGCCTTCTGAAGTACATTACATCGAATGCATTGGAAGAAATGCAGATCCCAACGTGACAAAACTTGCAGAGTCCCTTTATATGACTAGGGGCGCCATAAGCAAAATGACCAAGAAGCTCATAGAAAAAGGCATTATCGAAAGCTACCAGAAGCCGGATAACAAGAAAGAAATTTATTTCCGACTTACTGAAAAAGGGCAAAGAATTTATAAAGTCCATGAGGACCTGCACAAAGAGTTTCAAGAGCGTGATAAATCCGTATTTGAGCAGGTAACCGAGGAACAATTTGACAGTATGCTTAGATTCGTGGAACAGTATAGCAAGCATTTAGATCAAGAAATAAAGAAACTAGGTATAGATATTAAGTCGGAATAAATTCGAATAATGAAAATGAAACCCCAGGCAGCCTAACTCTATTGAGAACTGGCTGCATTTTTATTGCATTTATTTTGTTGACCAGGAAACAAAATGGTGGTATGATAATTTTGTTGTCAAGGAAACAAAAATCATTTTTTGAGAGGAGAATTCTAATGTTCAAATTCAAATCATACAATGAACCTAACATAGAACAAACCGTAGATAAACACGCTTTAATATTCGGTCTTATATCTGTGTTTCTTTGCGGAATAGGCTTCAGTATCATAGCACCTGTCGTCCCATTTTTAGTACAGCCTTATACCAGCAATCCGGGAGAACAAGCCATAGTTGTTACACTCTTAACCTCTGTTTATGCAGTCTGCGTGTTTCTCACAGCCCCTGGACTTGGAGCTTTAAGCGACAAATATGGTCGTCGTCCAGTGCTCTTAGTATGCCTTTTGGGTTCTGTAATCGGGTACCTGATTTTTGGCATAGGAGGAGCTCTATGGATACTATTTGCTGGGCGTATAATAGATGGTATAACCGGAGGTACTATAAGCACTATCTTCGCATATTTTGCAGATATCATTCCTCCAGAGCAGAGAACCAAATACTTTGGATGGATAAGTGCAATTGTAGGTGTGGGTACAGTCATTGGCCCAACTCTAGGCGGATTACTTGCCAAGTTTGGTTATTCTGTACCCCTGTATTTTGGAGCAATAATAACTTTATTGAATGTTGTTTATGGATTCTTTTTTATGCCTGAAAGTCTCGACAAGAATAATAGACTGAAAGAAATTACCTTTGTAAGGCTAAATCCATTTACACAGCTTGCAAGCATACTTTCCATGAAAAACTTGCAAAAATTGCTTATCTCAGCGTTCTTAGTTTGGATACCCAACGGATCTTTGCAGGCAGTTTTTTCACAATTTACAATAGATATTTTCAGTTGGAGACCAGCACTAATCGGGCTTATGTTTTCAATTATGGGCTTCCAAGACATCATTTCACAAGGTTTCATAATGCCAAAGTTCTTGATAAAACTTAGTGATAAAAAGATAGCAATTCTTGGAATGGCTTCGGAAATTATAGGCTACAGTCTTATTGCGCTATCTGCTTTATTCTCATTCTATCCTCTTTTTATCGCTGGAATGTTTATATTTGGTTTTGGAGATTCGATTTTCGGGCCTTCATTCAATAGTATGCTCTCCAAGTCTGTCAATTCTAGTGAACAAGGAAGGATTCAAGGAGGCAGTCAATCTATTCAGGCTTTAGCAAGAATGATTGGGCCTATCATTGGAGGTCAAATTTATGTATTATTTGGTCATGCCTCCCCCGCCTTTATGGGTATGATCCTTATAGCAGTGGCAATACCAGTTTTATATATAAGAACGCATGTTGATGAGGTTGTCGAGAACCCATCTGCTTAGCAGGTGTGTTTAATAAGATATATTGCAGTTCAATTTCTTAATGCGACAGCCCCTTTTTCTTTTTATTATTTGAGATAATTTATGTATTCAAGCTGCTTTGTATAATATTTAAGCAACTTCAATTTCCCCACATTCGTCTTCCTTTTCTAATTGCTTCTTAAAAATAGCGCCAAAAACGAATCTTACAAAGGGTTGTATGAAAAACAACTGTGAAAAAAATGCAAGAGGAAAATTAAATACTATTTTCTCCATCCAATTTGCAAGAAACTCTATGCTAATGCCGTTATACATAGTTGTTGCCACGAAGGTCATCATTGGACACATTAAGCAAACAGTAGCACATATGATTGCTGTTGTAACTATATACGGCTTATCTTCTCTTGGATTTACAACGCTGAAAACCAATTTTAGCGAAAGAGGACCGGCAATAAATATTTCAAGTAAAAATGTGATTATAAACTCAATTGCAATTACTTCGCGAGCTGCTATAAACACCTGATTGGACATACCTCCCATTTCAATAGCAAGATTATAAAATACGAATAAATGAACCGTAATTATTACGGTCAAAAGTGCATAAATCACTTGTTGAAATTTTGTTGTTGGCATAAAAAATACCTTCCTTTCTTTTGTTTAAATAACTTTTGTATTTTTATACGACAAAAAAGACACATGTAGCGCTTTGTACCGTAATCAGATTTACGTGCAAAGCACTACATGTGTCGTTATCTACTACTATATCATAATTTTTAGAAAAAAATCGAGCAAAATTTCTTCACATTTTAGAAATAAGACAGCATATTTTTAATGTTGAACGGGTCGTATGGAATTTCGCTTTGGCGAAAGTTTCTTTTAATAAATTGACACTCATCAAAGGGCTGGTAAGCCCACAGACCGATAGGTCGCAAAACATTAAGTATTCTATTTTTTATCAGAATTTTTTTATTTATTTAGTATAAGTTCCTGTAATGTTAAGGACTACCGTCCTAAAAAATCTTTATGTACTGATTCCTAAGATATCTTAGAAATTCAGTTAGCTGAATTTCTTCCTTTAGCAGTTCACATGAAGAACTTTTTAATGCTCTGAGAGCATAGAATTTTCATCGTAGAAGGCATTGAATGAGCCTAAGAACGGCTTTATTTATAAATTCAAAATACCATTAAGAGCCGCCTACTGCCTGAGCGACAGCGAATTTAGGCGGTTTAGGTATTTTAGATTTATAAATATTAGCCGTTCTCGGCGAAATGAACGTCTTCCTAGATGAAAATTCTATACGACCCAGAGCATTAAAAACGTCGTAATATCCTTTTAATGCGTTGCTTTTACTGATGAGAAGTTTCCTGCTTTAGAAAGCACTTTTACTACAGAAAATGCTATTACTCCATCTACTACGTGATGAAGTATTGTCCCTAACCCTACAGCTATAAGTATCTTTTCCATTGTAAATCCAAATGGAATAACTACTAAAGCTTCCAATATTCCATGAATTGGAGCTGTAATTGCTACAACTTTTGAGTATGAAACTCCTTTTTTAAGAAGATAAGCTCCAAACATTCCTACAAATGTATGCATAAAAGCTCTTGACGCTACAACTGCACCTTTAGTAATTAAGAATCCTATTGCCGACCCTATTCCAACCATAGCCGCTGGCACAGGTCCTAAAAACATTGCCAAAAACATTGGAACATGGGATGCTAATGTAGCTGAAAATGGTCCTACAGTTACAGCCAGTACCCCAAAAGAAATTGGTATTACTATAGCAAGTGCAGTAAGAAGCGCTGCATAAACTAAATTTTTAAGATTCATATTAATCCCTCCATTTGTTTACTAGTGTATATACAGTAGTATACACTAGTAATTTGCACTTGTAAATATCCTATTATAAATATTTTGTAGTGAATTATTTCTAAAAAACCACTAGTTTAATAGTTAAACTAGTGGTTTTTTATTTATCATCCAGAGGCAAGTGGACTCACTTGCCTCTCAATGTATATATAACTTTATGCAGTTTTACTCTTATGAATTTCTTTTTTATTTCTCTCAACGAATCTTCCCATGAAGAAGGCTAGTATCCCCACTCCAATACCTGTTTGTACGCAAAACAATAAACTCTCAATTTCTCCTGGCAATTCTCCACCAATCCAAGTTTCCATAACAGGTGTGAACCAAGGCTCATATTCTGTACCTGTAATCTCTGCAACTACTTGACTTCCTGCATCATCAGAGCCACCAAATTCAGCACCCTTTAATGCAAATAATGGTATAACAGCAATTAGTACAGCGATAACTAATAAAGTGGTAATTTTCTTTTTAGTATTTGACATTAATTTTCACCTCTCTTTAAGAATCCAATGCCTGTTAGCTCGGATTTTGCATATGTTTCAAGCCCAATAATAATAGCAACAGTTAAGATACCTTCTACAATTGCTAGTGGAAGCTGTGTTGGTGCAAATACTGCAAGGAACTTAGCTGCAGATGCTGCTATACCACCGTTTTGAGATGGATATGCAATTGCAAGCTGAATACCAGTTACGCAATATGTAAATAAGTCACCTATTGCCGCTGCTAGAAAAATACCTACATTCTTGTTGATGTTCATTTTTTTACATAGTTTATAAATCCCATAGGAAACTATCGGACCTGCAATAGCCATAGAAAATGTATTAGCACCAAGAGTAGTCAATCCACCATGAGCAAGCATAATTGCTTGGAAAATTAGTACAATAATGCCTAAGATACTAACTGCAGTTGGACCAAATAAAATTGCGCCTAGCCCAGTACCCGTCATATGTGAACAACTTCCTGTTACTGATGGTATCTTTAAAGATGAAAGTAAAAATATGAATGCACCTGCCATAGCAATCATAGTTATGGATTTACGATCCTCCTCCATTTTTTTCTTAATTGACATATAACCTTTTATTAAGAACGGAAGAGATATAACTCCCCATAAAATACAGAATTTTGGTGGAAGATATCCTTCCATAATGTGCATTGCGCTTGCTACTGGAACTATTCCGAATGTTAATGCAAAAACTGCTACTAATGCAACGATTTTATTTTCTTTTTTTTTCATCTTATTTTTCCCCCTCAGGTTATTTAAATTTATATCAATACTAGACTGAAATCTCTAAAGATATCTATTTTAGAGAATTTTCTTCAATTCCTGTGTACTTTTAGGATAATCTTTTGCATCTTTTAATATTTGTTTTTCTACAAGCAATTCATAAACCTCCATCATAGTTGGCTGTTTCAGATTTGCTTTTTTCAAAATCGATCTATTTTGAAAAATTTCTAAAGGTGCTCCATCTGCAATAATTTTCCCTTGAGAGAATACAAGGATTCTTTCAGCCCATCTGTAAGCAAAATCTACATCATGGGTTGAAATCAGCATTGTCTTCCCCTCAGATCCAAGCTTGGCTAGAACTTCTTCTAACATCAATGCATTCAAAGGGTCAAGAGCTGCAGTTGGTTCATCAAAGATAATAATTTCAGGTTTCATAGCAATGATATCTGCAATGCTAACACGCTTCTTTTCACCACCGCTCAAATAGTGCGGCGGACGCTCCTTAAAATCTGATATATTCATGTATGCTAGTGCTTCCTCAACACGTTTCTTCACTTCTTCTTTAGGAAGTTTTAAATTCATTGGCCCGAATCCGACCTCTGCCATAACCGTAGATGCTATTATTTGATTATCTGCATCTTGAAATACTATTCCGATATTCTTTCTAAGTTCTTTTAAATTCTTTTTATTGATGATTGTACCACGGTAAACGATTTTTCCATGTTCCGGTGTAAATACACCATTTACATTCAAGAAAAATGTAGATTTCCCAGATCCATTGGAACCAATTACAGCAATTTTCTCACCTTCATATATATCCATACTTACGCCGTTTAATGCAGGTTTTCCATTTCCATAAGTGTAGTGCATATCTTCAATTTTTAATATTATTTTTCTCATTATTGTTCCTTTCTATCTTGTAAAGCTCCATAGTAAAATCAAAAAAATTACAAATCCTACTGCTCCGACAATCTGTATTGTTTCTACCGGTTTATCTTCCCTCCAAAATATAAGATCTCCATCATAGCATCTAGCCTCCATAGCATTATAATAATTAGCTGCCTTTTTCAGCGAAATAACTAGCATATTACTTGCAATGCTTCCAAATGTGTAGCAGGAAGTTTTAAAATCACAATAGCCATGGCGAGATTCTACTGAATTTTTCATTTTAATATGAACATCCATTAAAATGAAAATGTAACGGTAAATGATATCCATCAGCTCTATAATAATCTTCGGTACATGCGCCTTCCTAAACACATAAATAATCTCAGATGATGGAGTGGATAGTGTCATCATCTGCAATGCACTTACAGCTGCAAAAACCTTCATAATCAGAAAAATCACTTCCTTAAGTTTTGCCTGAGATGTAAACACATAGAAAAAACCAAGATTTATATTATACTCACCAATTGGCTGTTTTGAAAAATCGATGGCAATACTAAAGGTACCGACAATGATAAACGCCATTGGAATTGCCAGCATAGATAAATATTCATGTATTGAAATTTTTCCTTTTACAATGCTCAGATAGGACATTGAAATAATAACTGCGACTGATACATATGGATTGTCCAATGCTATGCAAAGAATCAGTAGGCCAATAGAAAGGCATACTTTAAAAGTTGGATTCCAATGTCTAATTTTAGAAGCATGAGCATAAAAATCAATTAAAAATCCCTCACCATGCTTATGTCCAATTCTATGGCTATGCTTATGAGTGTTATCCCCTTTAGTGTAAACATCACGATATTTAAATTTAAATAAAAAAATACCCATCACAAACATAACACACAAAATAATAATTTTTTCCATTTAACACCTCTCTGAAATTTTAGCCTTGTCCGCTTTAGAAACACCAAAACAATCGAATTTTTACCATACTTTCAAATCCATTCTAAACTTCCACTAACTTGTATTAAAATAAAAAAGTCTTCTTAACTCAATAGTTAAGAAGACAAAAAGATCATCACGATTATCAAAACGCATCGCAAACACCCCCTATCCTTCGTAGAGTTAATTGTGTATTATTATAGGCAGGTATTCTGACTTAAGTATCATCGCCTTTATAACCTTCCCAGTTTCCCAGTGGTATTATATAAAGACTCCTCTTTTACAGCGGCGAGACCGTGCAGGATTTTCACCTGACTTCCCTTTTAATTCATAACCTATAACTATATATCAATTTTAACTTTAATATACACCATATTATGGTTTAAATCAAGTATAAAAAAATAATTATAGGCACCTTACTATCTTTTAATGATATATTTTTTTGAATTTTCTAATTTGATATATTACACAATTTCTAATATTAGCCTCTGACAGAAAAGAGCATCTATAGATTTGATTTAAACAAATCTATAGATGCTCCACTATTACGCATTTTGCTCTTCTATATTTTTAACCCCAATATTAAAGAATCTCCAATTGCCATCTTCTTCTTCATAGCCTTTACAATATATACATCCTTCTTTAAAATCATAACCAACTTTATTAAGTTCTTCATGATTTTCACGAGTATTTCTTACATCATTTAAATCCTCAACTTTTATCTTTAACATATTCCCTTTATTAGTTTTTACTAATGCTTCAAATTGTGGGAGCGTTCCCTCTTCTTTAATGGAGTATATATCAACTATTTTTAAATTCATACCCTCTTCTATAGTTAACTTATCTTTATACCTTCCCCAGCCTTCAGCTAATGTGGTATAATCTCCTATTTTAAAAATACTTTCCCCTATCATACATGATTTAACCTTGTCCATAACCATCTGTAATCCCCCCTGCAAATTAATTTTGATGTAATATCATTATACAACCATTGTTAAATAATCGTCAATGGTTTTGTTTGAATTTTCTTAATATTAACATTAAGTTTAAAATTCAAACCCATTTTGAGTTTAATATTATTATATTTTAGAAATGTTAATTTAAGAATCAAAAATATATTTTTTATAATATTACTTATAACAATACAAAAACACACATGATATTTTATAACATGTGTGTTTTTATAAATTGATATTGCATTATAGTCCATTTTTTTCTTCCATCATAGTCTTTACCTTCATAAGTCTTGTTAAGTTACTTCTTTCATTTTCATCAAGTTTCATGCGTATATATTTAATGGTTTCATGCAAATCAGGTATAGTTCTGTATTCTAGAGCATTAACCCTTCTTCTAGTCTTTTCTATTTCGTCTGCCATAAGCTGACATGACTTTTCTACTTCTGCAAGCTCTAACAGCTTAGGAAGTATAGAATATAACTTTTCTATAGCTCCATCTAACTCTGCAGATGTATTTGCAAAACCATAAGGATATATACTGCCTTCTTGATTTTCCATTTTTCGCTTAAATTTCATTACAGGTACATTAACACTCATAATATTTCTTTTAGTTACTTCTAAAGAAATACTTTCCATAGGATAGGCTATTGCTTCTTCAAGGAATTCTGAAGACATAACAGCTCTTGCCATTACAAAATTCTTTAATGATTTTTGCAATTCTTCTTCTACACTTTTCCTTAGTTCGTTATTATATTTTATAAGGTCTATAAATCTCCTCATAAGCTCATCTTGCTTATCTTTTAAAAGTTTATGTCCTCTGGTTGCTGTTACCAATCTCTTTTTTAATGTGGTGAGCTCCATTCTAGTAGGATTGACATTTAATCTCATAAGTTATCATTCCTCTATTCTTCAATCTTATTTTCTTGCTTTGGTAGATATTTTTCAAGATATTCATCTCTAATTCTCTTAAGCTCACCTTTTGGAAGTATGGATAGCAGCTTCCATCCTAGATCTAATGTTTCTTCTATTGTTCTATTTGTATTAAATCCTTGAGATACATATTCCTTTTCAAATCCATCTGCAAATTTAGCAAATGACTTATCAGTATCTGAAAGTGCAGATTCACCAAGTATTACAGACAATTCTTTTGCTTGCTTACCTTGAGCATATGCAGAAAATAACTGGTTCATTGTATCTGCATGATCTTCTCTAGTTTTTCCCTTTCCAATCCCTTTATCCTTCAATCTTGACAGGGATGGAAGTACATCTATTGGAGGCATAACTCCCTTTTTATAAAGTTCTCGACTTAATATTATCTGTCCTTCTGTTATATATCCTGTTAAGTCAGGAATTGGATGAGTCTTATCGTCTTCAGGCATAGTAAGAATAGGAATTTGTGTTATTGAACCTTCACTACCTTTTATTCTACCTGCTCTTTCATATAGTGTTGCTAAGTCTGTATACAAGTATCCTGGATATCCACGTCTTCCTGGAACTTCTTTTCTTGCTGCAGAAACTTCTCGAAGAGCTTCACAGTAATTTGTTATATCTGTCATTATTACAAGTACATGCATTCCTCTTTCATATGCCAAGTATTCTGCAGTTGTAAGCGCCATTCTTGGTGTAGCAATTCTCTCAATTGCTGGGTCATTAGCCAAATTCATGAAAAGCACTGATCTATCTATAGCACCAGTCTTTGTAAACTCATCTACAAAGAACTGAGCTTCTTCAAAGGTTATACCAATAGCTGCAAATACAACAGCGAACTTAGACTCAGAACCAAGTACCTTTGCCTGTCTCGCTATTTGTGCAGCTAGGTCTGCATGCGGAAGTCCAGATGCAGAAAACACTGGTAGTTTTTGTCCTCTTACTAAAGTATTTAATCCATCTATAGCAGATATACCAGTTTGAATAAATTCGGATGGATAATTTCTAGATACAGGGTTTATAGGTATTCCATTTATATCATTTCGTACTTCTGGTATTATCTTAGGGCCATCATCTTTAGGTCTTCCAAGTCCATCAAAGACTCTGCCAAGCATATCTTCAGATAAGCCTATTTCTAGTGGTTTTCCTAAAAATCTTACCTTACTTCCCTTTAAGTTTATACCCGAAGAACCCTCAAATAACTGTACCAAAGCTTTATCTTGATTTATTTCTAGTACTTTACCTCTTCGCATTTCACCTGTGTGCATTTGTATTTCTACTAATTCATCATAAGTTACATTTTCCACACCATCTACCAGCATCAAAGGTCCTACTACTTCTTTTACAGTTCTATACTCTCTAAGCATCTAAAATTCCTCCTTTGCTGATAAGATCATCCATAACAGCTGTTAACTCTTTGGAAATATCATCGATTTTACCTAAGTTTTCTTCTATTATATACTTAGATCTTGCTATTTTATCTCTAATTTCAAGATTTAATATATCTTTTAGATATACTCCTGCTTTTAGTGCTCTTTGTGCCTCATCACCAAACTGAAGTACTAATTTCAACATTTTATATTGTTTATCTAATGATGCATATGTATCTGCATCATGAAAAGCATTTTGTTGTAAATAGTCTTCTCTTATAGATCTTGCTGTTTCTAGTTTTAATCTATCGGACTCTGATAAAGCATCGATACCAACAAGTCTTACTATTTCCTCTAAACTAGATTCTTCTTGAAGCAGTGCCATAGCCTTAGTTCTTAGTTCTGTCCAATCTTCCGCTACATTTTCATCTAGCCATCCTCCAACTCTATCTGCATATAGAGAGTATGAATTCAACCAGTTTATAGCTGGGAAGTGTCTTCTATAGGCCAATTGAGAGTCTAGACCCCAAAACACCTTAACTATTCTAAGGGTTGCTTGAGTAACAGGTTCTGAAAGGTCCCCCCCTGGTGGAGATACTGCTCCTATGGCTGTAAGAGCTCCTTCTCTACCATCTTTACCTAGGCAAATAACATTACCTGCTCTTTCATAGAATTCCGCAAGCCTTGAACCTAAATAAGCTGGATATCCTTCATCACCTGGCATCTCTTCAAGTCTTCCTGACATTTCTCTTAAAGCTTCTGCCCATCTAGATGTAGAATCTGCCATTAAAGCTATGGAATATCCCATATCTCTAAAGTATTCGCCTATGGTTATACCTGTATATATAGAAGCTTCTCTTGCAGCAACAGGCATATTAGATGTATTTGCAATAAGAACTGTTCTTTTCATCAATGGTTCTCCAGTTTTAGGATCTCTTAACTCTGGGAACTCATTTAAAACGTCTGTCATTTCATTTCCACGTTCTCCACAGCCTATATATACAACCATTTGTGCATCTGCCCATTTTGCTAATTGGTGTTGTACTACTGTTTTACCACTTCCGAAAGGACCTGGCACACAAGCTGTTCCCCCTTTAGTTACAGGGAAAAAGGTATCTATTACTCTTTGGCCTGTTATCATTGGAGCAGAAGGATTTAATTTTCTCGCATAAGGTCTCCCTTTTCTAACTGGCCATTTTTGCATCATAGCTAAATCTACAACGCCCTTTTCCGTTTGAATTTCACCTATTTTATCTACAATGGTATAATCTCCTTCATTTAGAGAAATTATTTTTCCCTTCACTCCATAAGGCACCATTATTTTATGTTCTATTATAGAAGTTTCCTGTACAACTCCTACTATATCTCCTGCTTCTACTTCATCTCCAGCAGCTTTAACAGGCGTAAAATGCCAAATCTTTTTTCTATCTAATGCAAACACTTCTACTCCTCTAGCTAAGAATGCTCCTGCTTGTTCTTCTATAGCATTAAGAGGTCTTTGTATTCCATCAAACATTGCCTCAATAAGACCTGGACCTAATTCAACACTTAAAGGAGCTCCTGTTGAAACTACTGGTGCACCTGGTCCTAGTCCTGAAGTTTCTTCATATACCTGAATAGACGCTTTATCGCCTCTCATTTCTATTATTTCACCTATAAGACGCTCATTTCCAACTCTAACCACGTCAAATAAGTTTGCTTCATCCATACCCTCAGCAAGAACTAAAGGTCCTGAAACTTTTACAACTCTTCCAGTCTTCAAGCCTACCTACCTACCTTCCTATAAAATATTCACTCCAACTGCTTTTTCAACATTATCGTTAATCCTCTGCATTCCAATATTTAAGGTACCTTGATTATTAGGAATGAGGATAATGGCAGGAAGTAATTCTCTATTATATCTTTCTATAGTTTCATCTAAGTCCTTAGCTACCTGCTCCGTTATAAAAATAACTCCATATTTTTTAGCTGCTAATGTATCTACAGTTTTTCTAGCTTCATCTGAATCTAATACAGGAAAGACGTCTATTCCTAATGCTTTAAATGCAAGTATAGAATCTTTATCTCCTACTACTCCTATTTTATACATAGACATCACGCAGCCTTTCTCTTATGGTATCTGGTGCTATACCATTTAACTTTCCAACCATTATTATTCTTATAACTTTTATTTCCGTTTCCTTTGCATATATGTATGCAATTAATGGCTCTGCACCAAAACTTACATATTTTGCATCCTTAACATAGTTCATAGTATAATTATCAACAAGTTTTTCAAACAAGTTAAAATCACCTGTATTTACATAATCCTCTATTCCTAATCTCAATATGTTATAATAATCTGTGTGAGAAACTTTATTAATAAAACTCTCAATAGAATCATTGAAGTTATTCAAAAACACATCTCTATCTAACTTACCATTTTCTACAAATACTTCACTAAAAAAGTTTCTATCTTTATTCTGCTTTTTTATTCTTAAGAAAGCTTTTAAGTTGGTTAAATCTATATTTGTTTTTATATAATCAATTATAGCTTTTTCTCCCGTTTCTTTTCCTTTACTATACATGTCTTCATACATGAATTTATCTGCTATAATATCTATTTTTTGAGGATCCTCTGATTCTTCAAAAATCATCAGCGACTTTTCAAAAGTAGATCTCATAAATCCATTTAAATCTCTATAGTTAGACTCATCAGAGCATCTTTTTAAAATATCAGCATTAACTGTACCAACAGGGATTAAAAGATAACTTAAATCTTTGCCAAGTAGTTTTCCCTTTATTAGCACCTTTATATTATGGTAATCATATCTTATGCTCATAATATCAATAATTAATTTCTCTGGTGAAATTTCATACATTAGAGCATAAAGTCTTTTTAATTCTTCGCTTAAAAGTATTTCATACTCTTCTGGTCTTTTGATATTTCCCATATGGTTTCCATACTGAGTTTCCTGCAGTAATTTTAAAGCTTCTTCGGGAGATGAACTATCAATAAGTCTATCAATTTTTGACTTATCAAGGAGTTTGGTTTCCAGTGCTCTGAGCCTTGACACCGCTTGTATAAACTTCATGTTATCCATATAACCATATCCTCCTTAATTTGATTTAAATAAAATATCTAAAATCTTATCCTCTAGCTCATCTCTTAATGAAGGCACTAAAGCTTCAAAAGTACAATTTATTTCTATACCATTTTTACAAAGAATAAATCCACCTTTAATATCTCTATCTTCAGAACTTAGTTTAAGTTCTCCTTTTTTACCTTTAGCTCTTAATTCTCCATTGATAAAGTTTATAAGATTTTGATCTATTGTATTTTTGTAATTTCTTGATATCACTATTTCTTCATCACCCTCAATATCCAAGGATAATATGAAATTTCTAACAAACTTATTATATTCATCCTGAGATATTTCCTGTAACTCACTTTCTGCTCTATTGAATACACTTTCTATTAAATCTTGTTTAGCTTTTAACTTCTTATTTCTTATATCTAAATTAGCATTAGATACTATTCTTTCTTTTCTAGTGACAGATTCTATATGACTTTTATTTATTATTAGTTCCTTTTGTTTTTCAGCTTTACTTGTGAGACTGTCAACAGCTTCCTTTTCTGCTTCTTTAGCTTCATTTATAATTTCCTGTGCTTTGCTGTTGGCATCTTCTAATATCTTAGAAATTAAGTTATCTAAATTAGCCACGAAGAACCCTCCTTTACTGTTTATTTAGGCTCTAACTTAAAGTATTAAACCTGTATTCCAACTATCATTATGATTGAAGTAACAAGTGCTATAACTGCATATGTTTCAACCATAGCTGCAAATAATACGCCTTTAAACATGTGTTCTGGCTTCTTCGCTAGTATTGATATACCTGCTGCTGCAGTTTTACCCTGTGCTATAGCTGATTTCCAACCTGCTATTACTATCGGTAATGATGCTAAAAATATTAAGAAACCTGATCCTAATGATACCTGCGCTGCTGTTCCTCCAAGTAATCCTATTTTATTTAATATTATAAGTGTAGTAACGAAACCATAGAAACCCTGTGTTCCTGGTAAAACCTGTAGAATAAGTGCCTGACCAAACTTATCTGGGTCCTCTGTAATAAGTCCAGAAGCCGCTTCACCTACTATTCCAACTCCCTTTGCTGAACCAATACCTGGAAGCGCTGTAGCTAAGGCTGCACCTAGTAGGGCAAATAATAAACCTCCGTTTTGAGTCATAAATTCTAAAAAAGTTGCAAAATTCATATTAACTTCCTCCTAATCCTTTATTATTCTTATATATTTATTTTTAGTTGTGAATGGCTTAAATTCTTTACCTCCACCACTATAGAACTTTCCAAAGAACTCCAAGTATTGAAGTCTACAAGCATGAACATATGCTCCTAGTACATTTATTGCAAGATTAAATATATGTCCTCCTAAGAATATAACAGTTCCAAATATCCATGCAAATACACCGTTACCTAAAAGACTTACCATTAAATTAAATGATGTTCCTATAAGTCCAGTAGCGAGTCCAAGGGCTAAGAGCCTTGAATAAGATAATATGTCTCCTAAATATCCCGTTATTCCATATATTCCATAAAAGCCACCAGCTATTTTACCAACTATACCCTTATTACTTCTTCCCTGTGTAGCTACTAGTCCAACAAGTCCTACAATAGCCATATACTTGCCTATAGTTCCCAACACTGGAATTCCCATGGATGGTCCTATAAAGAGTAAAACTAATCCTGAAATAGTAAGATACCAAAATCCTACATCGAAAAGAGCATCTAATGCCTTACCTGACTTTATCAGTTCATATGCCTTTATACCCAAACCTGTATATAAATGCACAAATCCCATTATTATTGCTAAAATCAATACTGACATAGGTTCTGAAGAAGGATCTAGCCAAAGAGGTTTTATTCCTCCAGGGATAATCATGGTTGTAGCATCACCAAAATAACTTCCATAAACAATTCCCCAAGCTATAGTAGAAATACTGATGCTTTGGAAGAGTTTCATAAATTTTTGAACACCTTTGTCTAAAGGTAAAAGCTTCAATGCTAAAGTTGAGGCTATAAGCATCACTAACCCATAACCCGCATCTGATAGCATCATTCCGAAAAACACAAAGAAGAATGGTGTCATTGCAGGTGTAGGGTCTACCTCTCTATAATTTGGTAAACTATACATAGATGTAATAATTTCATAAGGCTCAACAAATTTATTATTTTTTAATAATATTGGCACATTATCCTCTGACGATGGTTCTCTAAATTCAATAAAGTAATGATCCCCACAGCAGCTTTTTAAAACATCCTCAAACTCTGCTTTCTTTTCCTCAGGAGTCCAACCTTCTATAACCAATACTTTATCTGTTTTTAGAAAATATTCCCCAGATTTTGCCTTATTTTCTTCCATGCTGTAATATTCAAATGCTATTTCTAAATCCTCTATTTTGTCACTATATTTTTTTATTTCTTGCTCAATGCCTTTTGCTTCATTTTCAGCCGCTTCAATTTTACTATTATATTCTTTTATTATTCCCTTTGGTGTATTGTCATACCTAAAGTCAAACTTATTTAAATTGTATTTCTTTACTAAATCTTCTGTTAATTCCCCCTGTGATTTATGAAATAACACTAGTAAACTTACTTCATCCCTTGTTTCTCCTAGCTTTTCAGTATAGGAACTAGAAACTTCACTATTAAACTCTTCAACAAATTTATCAGCTAAATTTTTGTTTGCAGTTCCAATAAAGTAATTTGATGTTTTTAAGCTCTTCAAATCTGCAAAGGATACATCTAAATTAGTCCAGGGAGTAAGTTCTTCTATTTCACCCTTAAGTTTACTAATTTCATTTTTTAAATCATTTAACTTATTATCAAATTTTTTCAATGTTTCATAAGTTGAAATCCAATTACTTTTGTCAGTAAGTTTTTTAATTTCATCATATCTTAAATGTTTCTTTCCCTTTTTTATGGCTTTAATCCCTTTTTCTCTTGGAACATATCTATCCATAAAATCTAATAAAAATTTAACCTTTGCAAGTTCACTTTGGACTTCAGAAACCTTTATATTATCACTTGCTTCTTCCAGGAATGGCATCTCTTCTATTACTTTTTCCTCAAAACTTACAAACTGCACTCCTTGAAATTTTTGCAAGCTTTCTAAAATGGTTTCTTTTTGTGATTGAAAAGCCAATAATGTAAATTTATTCATTTTAACTATTGCCATTATTCATCACTATCCTCTCGACTACTAACTTAATAGCATTTTTTATTTTATCCTCGGATAAATTTATTATATCATCTATATCTTTTTGAGCTTTTTCTTTAATAATTGCAGCTTCTTTTTCACCTTCTTTTATAGCTTCTGACATAATGCTATTTGCTGAAACGTTAGCTTCACTAATTATTCTTTTATACTCCTCGTTGGCTTTTACTTCTGAATTTTTAATAATACTTTTACTCTCTAACTGAGCGTTTTTTATAATTTCTTCTGCCTTTGATTCTGCATTTTTTATATCTTTTACAGCTTCTAATGCCAATCGAATCACCTCCTTAAGTTTATAATAAAAGCATATTTAACTAAATCTTAAAACTTTCTATGTAAAATATTATCATCAGGCATTCCCCTAGGGGGTATGTCCGATAATAATATTCTACATCTATAATTATTTTAGTCAATAGTTTTTAAGAATATTTATAAAATTTAGATATAAGAATATTTTATATACTTGTCTGTTTTTTTATATAATATCATATACTTAAAAAATAAACTATACCTTTTTGGTATATTTATTAGATTTTTTTAATTTCTTTGGGGAAATTTTAAATTAACTTTAAAAATTTACTGATAAATAAGACTTGTAACATCTTTAATCATACCATTTCTGTCATCAAACATTATGTAGGTTTCTTTATTATATATATTTCCTTCTTTTATGAGGGATATTATATCAATATAAAATTTTTCAAGCCTAATATTATTTAGCTCTCTGTTATTACTTACATAATCGTCCTCTAATATTCTTCTCTTAAGTACTTTTTCTTCTTCTTTATCCAAAGCCTTAGTTACGAAATCAGGTATCCATTTCTTTTTAGTATGATATAAAAACTCATATTTAACTATTTCCTTTAATACAAAACTGTCTGAATTTAGTATACTTTCATTATAATAAATCAAAACCCTATAGTAGTCAACAAATGATATATTTCTGTCAAAGTATCCCTTTAAATAGTAAAATTGACTAAGTGAATAATATAAGTCAAAAGGTTTATCAAATTTTGATAAAAGATACTTTATAGATAAATTAAAATTACCCGAATTATAGTATCTATCCACCATTTCTTCAACCATTTTAAGCTTAATTAACTCCTCATAGGATAAATGATTAGTTTTCAAAATTTCATAGGGAGGAAACGGCGAATATACTATGCCCCATTTATCCGCTTCTTCTCTCATGGAGGACCCCTTTAATAACTTTAAAAATCCTAACTGAATTTGTTCTGGTTCAATGGAATACAAGTCGTTAAATGATTTTTCAAATGAACTAAAATCTTCTTCAGGAAGCCCTATTATTAAATCTAAATGTTGATGTATATTTTTAATTTTTAAAAGCTCGCATACCTTTTCTTTGATATCTTCAAAATTTGCAGTTCTATTTATATTTTTAAGTACCTGATTATTGGTACTTTGAACTCCTACTTCAAATTGAAATCTATTTTTAGGAGCTTTAGATAATAATTCTATTTCATCCTTTGTTAGTAAATCCGCAGATATTTCAAAATGGAAGGTAGTTTCTCCTTCTTCTTCTATCAAGAACTTCCAAATTGAATACGCAAAGGTATGATCACAATTAAAAGTTCTATCCACAAATTTTACCAAACTAACCTTATTATCTATAAAATACTTTAATTCACTTTTTACTCTTTCAAGGTTTAAAAACCTCACTCCATGAACAGTTGAGGATAGACAGTATTTACAGTTAAAAGGACATCCTCTTGAGGCTTCATAATATACAATCTTATTCTTTAAATCTTCGTCTCTATCATATGGAAATACTACTTTATCCATTTCCATAAGCTCTCTTTTACCTGTATAGATAACTTTACCTTTGTCTTTAAAGTATAGGCCCTTTACGTCTATTATCTGGCTATTATTTAATATACATTCTATAAACTCCTTATATGTTTCTTCGCCTTCTCCTACTATTATATAGTCGCAATTATCTTTCTCTACATAAGAAGCCTCTTCATAAGAAACCTCAGGCCCTCCAAAAAAGATAGTTATATTTTTATCTATAAGCTTTAATAATTTAGAAACTCTGAGTACATATTCCATATTCCATATATAACAAGAAAATCCAACCATGTCTGGTTTCTCTTTCATTATATTTTGCACTATTCTTTCTACTCTATCGTTTATAGAATATTCTTGTAAAATACATTCATAATTTAAATCTTTTGTGTAATTTTTTAAATATCTTACTGCTAAATTGCTATGAATATATTTCGAATTTACTGCTGCTAATATTACTTTCATTCTTTACTTTCCTTTCAAACCATTTATATTATTTCTTTTCTGCTTTTATATAATATATATCTTCGTCTTGCATTTCTTCTATTATGTTAAAATATTCACTTAAAATCTTTAAAGTAGCCTTTTTATTAGAACTCAAAAATATCTTACTATCTTTAAATGTAATCTTTTTTTCTTTTGTCTTAGAAGAAATAATTTTTATATTAAAATTGACTAACTTATTATACCCTTTATTTACATCCCATATGTAAATTTTACCCTTTTCTTTTAGATATTTATTAATATTTTTTATAAGCTCCTTTCTGCTGCTTTCAAAATAAACTTGACTTAAAGTAAAAAGTAGTACACAGTTATCATAATATTTTTCCTCTATTTTATTCTCGTCATATTTTCCATCTATATACTCTATAGTAGGATTAACATTGAACTCCTTATATAAATTATATATTATTCCTGTGTTAGACATACCAATATCCAATAGATTGCCATTAAATAATTCATCTTCTAATTGTAAAGTAATATTTTTCTCCATATATCCACCTCCTTTAAAGATGAATACCTCTTACTTCTAAGGCTTGTCAATTTTATATATAATATTTCTCTATAAAGATTAAAAATCCTCTAATAGAGGATTTTTAATCTGTCTTTTCTAGAAGTTCTTTATAGTCTTTTCTAACTTTTTCTATTTCATCACAAAAATCTAACATAAATCCTGCAGTGGTTCTCTGTGCTTCCTTTAAAGCAACAGATGCGATGTTTCCGTATCTTTGCTCTCTATCTTTAATATGAATATTTTTCAAATATGCGTTGTTAGCAATAAATGCATTATTTTTTATATAATCTTCTATATACTTGTATCTCACTACCCCACTATCTGCTACAAAAATAAAGTCATTCATGAGCTTACTTATTATCCATAGTTCAAACTTTCTATGACTTTTTAAAAGTTTATTATTAACATGTTGAGGAACTGTAGTATCTTGTATCAAATGACAAGCTGCTCCAAAATAAAACATACCTTTTTCCATGTTTCCAGCCTCAATATATTCTAAGGCATTTGAATAATAACGCCTACATTCTTCTAATGCATTAGAAAATCCGTATAACCCCTTCCCCTTTCTATAATCATAGAAATGATTAGAACTTTTAAAATCCTGATCCGCCCACATAGCCCCTGCATTTATACTACTTATATACTTCTTTAAGAATTCAAATTCCTCTTCATATCCATCATTTTTTAAAATATTTAGCGCCTGTATATCTATAAATTTATGAACAGTGCAATAAGTTTTTAGTACCTTCTTCTTCAAAGGATTTACAGCAAAAAATAATCCTTTCAATGCACCTCCATAGGTTTTTTCAATCTTATTTCTCATATAACTCAACTACTCCTTCTATATTATTTATTATTTTCTTGCATTAAAGTTCCATGTATAGGATTTCCAAAAGACTTTTTATTAAACCTATAAATTTAAAATTTATCAAAATATTCTCAAAGATTTCTCTTAAATAAAATTATCTTCCATAGTATATATTTTGTCAACGCATACTTTTAAATTTTATAATGTAAAAGTAAATGAATTATAGCCCTTATTTTACTTGCATTTTCCCCTATATTCCTATAAAATTATTTGAGTATATGTATACAATATAAATATGTACTTATATATTAGGAGGACTTATAAATGAATACTAAAAAGAAAAGCATCTTTACAAATTTAGGTGCTTTAATAATTATTGCTATGTTTGTAGGAATATTAACAGGTCTGATAATGGGGAAATCTGCCCATATGTTTGCACCTTTAGGCGATATATTTATGTTGCTTATTAAAATGGTGGTTGTGCCCTTAGTAGCCTTCTCCATAATAACTGGTGCCGCTTCTATAGGTGACACAAAATCTGCTGGTAAAATAGGAGTTGCAACTTTTTCCTATTATATGATTACCACTTCGGTTGCTGTTATTATAGGACTTGTGTTTGGTGAAATCTTCAAGCCTGGTGCAGGTATTGATGTATCCTCACTTAGTTCTATGTTTTCTAATGAGTTTGAAACCAAGGGAGATTTACCTGGTTTTTGGGATACTATTAAAGGTGTTATTCCTGAAAATCCAATTAAAGCTTTAGTAGAAGGAAATATCCTGCAAATTATTTTCTTCAGCTTATTTTTCGGTTTTGGAATTTCTTCTTTAGAAACTAAAAAGAAAACATTTATTGTAAATACATTCACTTATATTACCGATGCTTTAATTTTTATAATCATGAAGGTAATGTACATAGCCCCAATTGGCGTATTTGCATTAATGGCAGATGCCACTGGCACATTTGGGTATGAAATATTAAAGAAGATAGTTTATTTATTTTTAATATATGTATTAGCTTTAATTATTCATAACTTTGGCTTTTACTCATTAAACATAAAATTATTTTCTTCAATGTCACTGAAAAAGTTTTGGTCTTCCATGTATAAACCTCAATTGGTTGCACTTTCTACAGCTTCATCTATGGCAACGCTGCCTGTAAATATGGAAACTTGTGAACAGGATCTTGGAGTATCAAAACAAACTTCTTCTTTTGTATTGCCTTTAGGCGCTACAATAAACATGGATGGAAATGCCATTTATTATTCACTAGCTGCATGTTTCTTTGCACAAATGTTTAATATAGACCTTGGCCCATCTCAATATATTGCAATAATGTTTACAGCTACCATAGGTTCCATAGGACAAGCCGGTGTTCCAGGACCAACTCTACTAGTTGTAGCAGTTTTACTTGCTGCTAACATTCCTGTAGTTGGACTTCCTATACTATTTGGTGTAGATAGAATATTTGATATGCTTAGAACTGCTGTTAATATAACCGGAGATGCTTCTTGTGCCGTAATCGTAGATAAACTTAGAGAATCAGAGGAGTTATCCGCTGCAAATGAAGAGTAATTTTTATACTGTATTATAATTTTTTATAATACAGTATTTTTTTATGCCCATAGTAATTATTCTTAAGGCTTATGAATATTTCCCGAGGCTTAAGAATAATTATTAATGTTAATAATATTGAGGTTATAAGGAATGAAAAAAGATACTTTTTATAGGGATACCCTTACGCTAACAGCAGCTAATATAGCAACCGGGATACTAGGTTTTACATTTGCCATAATACTATCAAGTAAAATTGGCCCTGAAGGCATGGGGCTTTATGGACTAATAATGCCTATATATAATTTATTTATATGTATTATTTCTGGTGGTCTTATAACTGCTATTTCTAAGGTATCTGCAGTGTATTACAGTAAACACGACTTTAAAAACTTAAATAAAACCATCGATACAACTCTATCTTTTGATGGTTTATGGGCACTTATAGTTGTTAGCATTGTATTTGTAAGTTCAAACTATATAAGTACCTATTTAATAAAAGACAGTCGAAGCTTATATGCTATAAAGGTGCTTTGTCCTGCAATGTTATTTATTGCATTTTCTTCAATACTTAAAGGATACTTTTATGGTATATCTAAAGTTAAAATTCCTGCATATATTGATGTATTTGAAAAGTTTATGAGAACAATAGTTATAATAGTTATATTTGGCACCTATGCTTTATCAACGGATATTTCCAGTAAAGTAACTTTTGCCTATGTTGCTTTAGCAATTGGCGAAGGGATAAGTACTGCTTTGCTCTATGTATCTTATAAAATACATAAAGTAAAGCCCTCTAATAATATGCAGTCTTCAGAAGGACGGGCTCAACTTCTATTTAACGTACTTATTATATCTATACCTTTGTGTTTAAATGCTTTTTCATCCACAGCACTATCCACTGTTTCTACTTTAATAGTTCCCAGAAGATTAATTGCTACTGGAATGGATTATAGTACAGCACTATCCTTAATTGGCAAATTCACAGGAATGAGCTTAAGCATAATATTTTTCCCTATGGTTGTTATAAACTCCGTGTCTACAATACTTATTCCAGACATATCCAAAAGCATTAGTAATAAAGATTATTGGGGTACAGAAACTAGAGTTATGAGTGTACTTAAGATTGCATTTTTATTAGGATTATCTACCTTGATTATATGCAACACTATTCCAAATGAACTGGGAAGCTTACTCTTTAAAAGACAAGATCTAGGCAATTTTATAGCCATTTCTGCTTTAGTTGCACCTTTAGTTTATGTAAGCACAACAACTTATGGCATATTAAACGGGCTGGGCAGACAAGGTATTTTACTTAGAAACTCTCTTATTATTTCTGTCATAGAACTTATAAGTCTTTATATTTTTATAGGAATACCTTCTATAAACATATATGGCTTTGTAATAACCTTTATTATAACTTCATCCTTAACACTTATAATTAACATGTTTGAAATAAGAAAACATCTTAATATTGACTTTAATAAAAATAATTTTGTTATAAGTATACTACTGTGCATATTGTTTTATTTTATATTAAATATTTTAAAAAATATTTTACCAGAAACCCTGTCTATGAAGTATCCAATCATAACTCTTACAGGTTTTTTGTTAATATTTTTTGATTTTAAACTCTCTAAGAAATAAAATGAAATCATATGATTTTCAAGGGAATCCATTTGACTTCCCTTGTTTTTCTTTATGCATAAATATATATTAACTATTAACTTTCCAAATATCTATATAAAGTTGACTTGCTAATTCCAGTCTCATCTTTTATTTCTGCCAGACTATATTTCTTGCTTTGATACATAACAATGGCACGTTTTACATTTTCATCAGGTTTCCTCGGACGGCCGCCGTGGACTCCCTTTTGTTTTGCTTCATATAACCCTTCTTTTGTTTTTTCACTTGTGACATCGCTTTGGAAATCAACAAGATACTTTACAATATCAGTGAATCTATATCCATTCGGATTACTGGTATCAATTTTCTCAGTAAGAGACTGAAGATAGGCACCTTTACTTTCAATTGCTTCCAAGAGTTCAACCAAATGCCTTGTTGAATCAGCAAATACAAAAAGTTTTGTAACAACTACCCTATCATCTTTTTTTAGCATATCTAATGCACTTTGCAGCTGGATTCTTTTTTTAGCTGACGAATGTTCTTCAGCAATAATTGCTACGCAATTTGCTTCCTTTAGGATTTTTAGTTGATTTTCGCAATTTAAATCTCCTTGATATGGTCTCATATATCCGATTATCATACATATTCTCCTAGCTCATAAGATATTTCTTTTATTATAACACAATCTATATTAAAGTTTATCCGAAAAAGTTTCAAAATGGTTGGTTTTTGGAACGATATGTGCTAGAATGTTACTTGCATGCAAAATTTAGAGTTCATAAAGTTTTATATTAAAAACAATATATGAGGTGAATAAATTAATGATTAAAGATTTAAAGAAAGAATGGTTTGGCAATGTCAAAGGAGATATCTTGGCAGGGATTGTTGTTTGCTTAGCTTTATTTCCAGAGGTTATTGGTTTTATGATTGTTGCCGGAGCAGACCCAATTGTTGGGGTGTACGCAACATTCTTTATCACAGCAATTGCAGCATTTTTCGGCGGACGAACAGGCATGATTTCCGCAGCCGCAGGCTCGGTTGCATTAGTATTAGCACATTTAGTAGCTCAGTATGGAATCGAATATTTATTTGCTGCAACAATTTTAGCAGGTGTTGTTCAAGCAATTTTAGGTTTCTTTAAAATTGGAACTTTGATGCGTTATATTCCAAAGCCAGTCATGATTGGTTTTGTAAACGCATTAGGTATTATGATGTTCACATCCCAACTGGATCATTTTAAAGGAAATTTGATTTTACCTGTACTTGGAATTATAGGGGTCATAATTATTTTCATATTCCCAAAAATAACGAAAAAGATTCCTTCACCAATTGTGTCAATTTTAGTTATTTCTCTAATTGTTATAGGATTAGATTTAGATGTAAAAATGTTAGGTGACTTAGGCGAAATTTCAAGCAAACTCCCAAGCTTTAGAATCCCAAAGGTGCCTATGACACTAGAAACACTAAAAATTATTTTTCCTACTTCTCTTTCTGTGGCAATTGTTGGATTAGTAGAATCCCTATTAACTGCACAATTAGTGGATGAAATAACAGGAGAAGGTAGTAATAAAAACGTTGAGTCAACAAGTCAAGGTTTAGGAAATATTATTTCTGGTTTCTTCGGTGGAATCGCTGGTTGTGGTATGATTGGACAAACAATTATCAATATTAATTATGGTGGAATTGGTCGTTTAGCCACATTCCTATCAGGTTTTTTCATGTTGATGTCAGTGGTCTTGTTTAGTAATGTAGTTATGCAAATTCCTATAATTGCTTTAGCATCAGTAATGGTTGTAGTTTCATTTGAAACAATTAACTGGGAATCAATTAAGCGTTTAACCGTTGTACCAAAAAGCGAAGTTTTTACAATGATTTTAACAGTTGCAATTGTTTTATCAACGCATAACTTAGCATATGGTGTGGTTATAGGCACATTAATGAGTGCAATTTTTGCAGCATTCAAAATGTCAAATATCCATGTAGAACAAGGCAGTGAAAAAGATGCTCATCATTATAAAGTACACGGACATCTTTACTTTGCGTCAGCTGAAAAATTTCTTGATTTCTTTGCAGGTGAAATGAAACATCAAGATGAAGTAATAATCGACATAAGTACAATGACATTATGGGATTCAACAGCTGTTGAAGTAATTGATAAATTGATTAATAAAAATAAAAATAATGGTATTAAAACAACTTTTATCGGCGCTAATAAACAAAGTGAGGAACTACTTAAAAAAGTTTCAAAAAACATTGCGTAAACAATATAAATATTAAAATATAATCATTAGAATTGATTTAAAATTAGTGTGTAGTATTTATAAACTACGTATCAACTTAAGAAGCATCTGAATTATAAGATGCTTCTTTTTTAAACAATTTCATTGTATAACACTTAAAATAATGTTATACTGCCCATATATTACGATAATCGTAATATATGATACGAGAAGAAGGTGAACTAATGAATGAAAATCAACTAATCCACAAACTCATAGATGTTTTTGAATATAAAAATTCTTATCAGCTTAAGAGTTCTAATATTCAACCACAAGATATGTATGTACTAGAAAGAATATATTTCCTGGAAAAAGTGAAAATAAGGGACATATCAAAGCAGTATGATATCCCCCCCTCCACTCTTACAGGAATTATTGACAGATTAGAAACTAAAAAGTATATAGAAAGAATCAGAAGTACTGAAGATAGACGCACTATTGAGCTTATTGCCACTGAGCTGGGAAAACAAGTTGTAAAAGAACATGTTGAAGAAGATAAACTATTTTCATTAAATTTTTTTAATACTCTGCAGGAGGATAAAAAACAACTATTTAAAGAATTACTAGCTGAATTGCTTACAAATGTAAAAAAGGAAAGTTTATTCAATGCAAATAACATTTATTGATTGGGGGGGTTATCTTGTCATTATTAGAATTTCAAAATGTATTTTTTATTGATGATAATAAAACCATATTGAAAAACATAACAATTCCTATTTATCAAGGGGATTATATTTCTGTTGTTGGGTCATCTGGCAGTGGCAAAAGTACATTTCTTAAATTGTGCTGTCATTTGAAAAGTCCAACAGAAGGTAAAATCATATATAAAAACAAATCTATTATGGAACACAACCCTATGGAATTAAGAAAAAATATTGCATATTGCTTCCAAACTCCATATATCTTTGGCGATACTGTTATGGATAATATTTCTTTCCCATATTCTATAAGAGGCAGTAAGGTGGATTTGCAAAGAGTAGAAGAACTTTTTCTTCTCTTTAATCTTGATAAAGAATACTTAACCAAAGATATAAAAAACCTGTCTGGAGGGGAAAAGCAAAGAATTGCACTAATCAGGACATTATTATTTAAACCAGAGATTCTGCTTCTAGAT
This sequence comes from Clostridium sp. HMP27, assembly GCF_000765165.1. NCBI lineage: Bacteria > Bacillati > Bacillota > Clostridia > Eubacteriales > Clostridiaceae > Clostridium > Clostridium sp. HMP27. Next base: position 83,272 of record NZ_JMFY01000018.1, read on the forward strand.
GAAGTGACATCTGCACTTGATACTGGTAATACTCTTATTGTTGAAAATGTAATAAAATCATTGAACCAGGATGGTACAACCATTGTCTGGATAACTCATAACCCTGAACAAAGTAAAAGAACTGCAAATAAAATATTAACCATTGAATATGGCGAAATTAAGTCACTGGAGGTGCTAAAATGAGTAGCAGTTTGATGAATTCTTCCTCACTTTTAATTTCCTCATCACTTGTGCTAGTGGCACTATTATTTTCCTACGCTCAGAAGTTAAAACTTGAAAAAGAAATTATAATAAGTGTTATGAGAGCAATACTGCAGTTAGTTATTGTTGGATATTTACTTAATTATATTTTTGGACTTAAAAACCCAATATTTACAACTCTCCTACTTTTGTTTATGACTTTTAATGCCGCTTATAATGCTGCAAAAAGAGGTAACGCAATAAAAAATGGACTTCTAATATCATTTATATCAATATCATTAGGAACTATAATTACCTTATCTATTCTTGTATTTTCTAGGGCCATCAGGTATGAGCCTTATCAGATTATTCCTGTAAGCGGAATGATTATAAGTAATGCTATGGTAGCCTTAGGCTTGTGTTACAGACAATTAACCTCTGATTTTAAAAATAAAAGAGAAGAGATTGAAACAAAACTTTCCCTGGGTGCAGATATTTTGCCGTCATCTATAGAAATAATCAAAGACTCAATAAAAACTGGTATGCTTCCAACAATTGATTCAGCAAAAACACTTGGAATTGTATCGCTGCCTGGTATGATGACAGGACTTATACTTGCTGGCACTTCACCTGTAGAGGCAATCAAATATCAGATTATGGTAACATTTATGCTGCTTTCAACAACTTCAATATCTTCTTTTGTAGCATGTTATTTATCCTATAAAAATTTCTTCAACAAAAGAAAACAGTTAGTTTGATAATAAGCCCATATTGCAGATTACAATATGGGCTTATGCATATATACTTACCAATTAAAATATTATTCATTTAGCATTTCACATAAAGAAATTTTTAAGGCTCTGGAGCATTAAAAATGTCGTACTACTTTATCTTTTTCAGTAATACATTAGGTATAAGTTTCAAAGCTTTTCTAGGTAATATATTAAAATCTTCCTTTGAAATTCCAACTGTAACAATTAATCCAAATAGATAGGAGTAGGCTCCAATTATTATTGATATTATAACACTTATTGATATCGCTAAATAATTGCTTCCAAACAATTTAAAAACACTGTAAAAAGCAATGTATACAATAAATACAACAGCACCCATAAACGAAGATGCTACCAATGGTTTTAGAGCTGGCCTTAAAAACTTGAATTTTAATCTTAAGGACTTTTGAAGCATATTGTGATTTAGAATTATTGGAATTATATATCCAACAATACTTCCATATATAGCCCCTAAAATATTTATACTTGGTATAGATATCAAGAAATAGTTTACTAAAATTTTAACTAATATACCTATAAAGGAATATAAAGTAGATGTATAAAGCTTACCTATACTTTGAAGTATAGTTGTTTGAATTTGCATTATTGACATTAGAACAAGAACCACAGAACCATACGCCATTAAATAAGATCCTTGTCCAAATCTAAGCATTTCAAATATTTGCGTGCTTAGCACAGAGAGTCCAAAGGCCGCTGGAATAGCTATTAAAAAGCACATTTTAAATGCGTATTTAATCTTACTTTTTACGCCATGTCTATCTTCTACAGCTACTGCTCCAGATAAAGCCGGAAGTATTGCTGCTGCAAGAGATGATATAATAGCTATTGGCACATTTAAAAGCTGCTGATACTTAACTAAATATCCATATAGTGTGGACGCGTAAGCTTCAGAAACTCCGCCAGCTAATAGCCTTGCCTTTGTATTTCCTAAATCAACTAAATTACCTGCATAAGTCATCCCTACGCATACTGTAATTGGAAGTCCGTAATGTATAATTTTTCTAAGTATGTTCTTAGAACTATATCTCTTTATATTTGCTTCAATATATCCTTTAGGAACCTTAATTTTCTTATGTCTTTCATAATACCATATAAGATAAGCTGCAGAAATAAATGCTCCAAGAGAAGTTCCTATTGTTGCTCCTGCACAGGCTGCTTCAATACCGTACTTTACTAAAAGCGCTGCAAATACCAATGAAAAAATAGTATTTATTATTTGTTCTATAACCTGTGATACTGCTGTAGGTGTCATATTATGCAATCCTTGAAAATACCCTCTATATGCTGAAGCTATTGAAGTAAATAATATAGAAGGTGCTAAAGCCAATATTGATAAATAGGCTTTTTCAAAGTTTACTAAATTTGCCAAAGGCCTTGCTAAAGCTATCATTAGTACTGCCATTATTATTCCTATTAAAAGTAATATTAATCTTGCTATCTTAAAACTTCTTACTGCATCCCTATAGTTTTTTACGGCAGTAAGTTCAGATATTAGTTTTGATATTGCAACTGGTATACCTGAATTAGTTAAAACAAATATGAATACATATACAGAATAAGCTGCTCCATATACACCATATCCTTCATCGGTTATTATTACTCTTAAAAAAGGTATGTATAAAAGAGATATTACCTTTACCATCATTCCTGCTGCAGAGAGTATTGCAAACCCCTTAGCAGTAGATTGCTCTTTCATATTTTACTTCTCCTATCTTCTCTACTTAAAACTTAAATACATCATTTTTTATTTTTTTAAGTACTGGAGGTAGTGTTTCTGCTATAGTTTTATTTTCCATGTACGCAAGTTTATCCTTACAATTTTTAAAGATAACCTTATATGCATAAAGATATTGATAATTCAATCCATATTTGTTATTGAAAAAACTATTCAGTTTACTATCCTTGCTATATTTCACATCTCCAACTATAGGATTGCCTAATTCACTTAAATGTGCTCTTAACTGATGACTTCTTCCTGTTATTAAATCTATTTCTATAAAAGAAAAAGTTCCGCAGCTTTGAATTGTCTTTACTTCCATAGCTATTTTCTTAGAATTTGGCACCTCTTTTGTATATACCTTAGATATATTACTATCTTCATTCTTCAATATATATCCTTCATATATTCCATCTTTTATTCTTCCTGCTACCAATGCTTCATAGTATTTCTTTATGTCTCTTTCTCTTATCATTTCATTTAAAAGTTTAAGACTTTCATAATTTTTACCGAATATTACTATACCAGAAGTATTTCTATCCAATCTATTGCATGGAGCTGGCGTAAAAGTAAGCTCTTTTTCTGGGATATAATCGCCCTTATCATACAAATAGGATAATATGTAATCAGTTAATGTAGCCTCTCCATTCTTTTTATCAGAATGAACAAGTATACCAGGCCACTTTTCTACAAGTATCATATTTTCATCTTCATAGGTAATCTTTAACTTACTGAACTTAGTAGCTTCTACCTTTTGAAAATTCAACTTCTTTTTAGTATCTGTGGAGGATATATATGTTACTTCTACCATATCCCCTTCTTCTAAAGTATATTTTTCTTTAGCTTTTTTCCCATTTACCCTTACGTCGCCTTTTCTTATTGCTTTGTATATAGCACTTAAAGGTACATCCTTTAACCATTTTCTTAAAAATTTATCCAGTCTTTGCTGCGCTTCATTAGATCCAATTTCTGCTTTCATATTTTTACTCCTTATCTATTGTGTTTAAGTAATCCCATGCAAATTTACTTTGAAGAGCAGCACCTAAAGCTAAGCTCTCTTCATCTACATCAAATAAACTTCCATGTGCTGGGTGAATTATTCCCTTTGCTTCGTTTCTTACACCTAAATTATAAAATACTCCTGGTCTCTCCATTGAAAAATATGCAAAACTTTCTACTCCCATACTAGGTGCATCTAAGTCTAATATATCCTTCTTATCCATTACTTCTTCAGCACTTATAAGAAAATTTTTAACCATATCATCATTATTATATAGGCATGGATAACTTTCTTCCATTTCTATGATACATTCTCCCCTTAAGGATTTAACCATGCCTTCTACAACTTCTTTAAATCTCTCTCTTACATAATGTCTATGCTCAGTTTTCATAGTTCTTATAGTACCCTTGAAATATACTTCCTCTGGAATTATGTTATTGGCGGTTCCTCCCTGAATACATCCTACAGTTACAACTCCTGGTGAAGTAGGTGGTAATTCCCTACTTATTATGGATTGTAAATTTACAATAACACTACTTGCAATAAATATAGGATCTATAGTTGTATCAGGACGAGCTCCATGGCCTCCCTTTCCTATTATCTTTACCTTAAATGAATCTGAAGCTGCATTTACCGCCCCCATTTTCACTCCTATTTTACCACAAGCAATATTTTCATCTACATGAAGTCCTACAACTCCATCTACATGTGGATTTTCCATTACTCCTTCTTTTATCATGAGTAATGCTCCTCCAGTTGTTTCTTCTGCAGGTTCAAAAAATAACTTAACATTACCTTGTAACTTATCCTTTAATTCATTTAATATTAACGCTGCTCCCATAAGAATCGCAGTGTGTGCATCATGTCCACAAGCATGCATTTTCCCTAATGTTTTTGATGCATAGGACACTTCTTTTCTATCTTCTAATGGCAGTGCATCCATATCAGCCCTAAGAGCTATAGTTTTGCTCCCTTTCCCCTTTATAATTGCACATATCCCAGACTTTGCCACCTTATTATACTCTATACAATTTTGCTGTAAAAATTCTTCTATATATTTAGTAGTATTACAAAGATCATAATCTAGTTCAGGATTCATGTGAAAATTTCTTCTCCATTTTATAAGATCTTCTTTAATTTGTTCTGCTCTTTGCAAAAAATTTATATCTACCATATTAATTTTTACACCTACCTTTAGTTTATCTAATAATCTAAAAAATATAATATGTATAATGTTATAATTTCCTAAAATTCCTTACTAGTTTTTTGTGCATTTTAAAAGCTCATATTCATAGAATATGAGCTTAATTAAAATTATATAACATTATTTCCAATTATTCAACAAACTACTCTACTAATCTTATTACTTCGGCATTGTCTTTTATATATGGTAAATTCTTCATAACAGCATATACATATTTAAAAGATTCCCTCGGACCATTAAAAATCTGATTTTTAGGCATTTCCTTAAAATATAGTATGTTACACCATACGTCTATAAAATCATTTTTATTTACAAAGCAATTTCCCTCTGAATGTCTTACCACAAATCCATCTTTATACTTTTCTATTATTTCTATGTCATCTATTTCTTCTCTTGTTATTAATCCTGATACATCTTCCCACATAGTTTTAAATGAAATCATAACTTTTCCTCCTGGATATTTTAAAAATATACACTTCATTTACTATACTATTCTCGATAATAGTATAACATATATTTTTTATATGTCAATCAATAATCCTATTATAGGTTTATTTATATATCATAAATCAGATAAAATATGTTAAGTTTAACCATTACTTATACATTTTTATGTTTTATTAAACTTAATATCTTATTTCCTATAACATTTTTAATGCTAATTTGTCTTTTTATGTTGTTTTTAAATAATATACTTATGAAGTTTTCATCTACCTTATCTATTATACCTTCACCTAAATATATATGTTTGACATTTTCCCCACCTTTATACACGGGATTATTACATATACTCTTCTCCAATCCGCATTCCCCTATAAAATTAGAAGGATTACAATACTGTCCTTTATACAACTCAGGAATGCATAATGTTAGATACTTTTTTGTTCTTGTAACACCCACATAAAAAATCCTTCTTTCTTCCTCTAAATTTTCTTCGCTGCTGTTTTTATGGGGAATATTACCTTCAATACAATTGACTATAAAAACACACTCAAACTCCATTCCCTTTACTCCATGTATGCTACTTAAGGTAACAGCATTTGAACTTTCCTTAGGTAATTCGCCTCTTCCCTTTTCTATATAATTTATAAACTCCTCTATAGTCGTAAAATCCTCTGACGAACTTTTAAGCATCTCTATAAAATCCTTTAATTCCTCTTTGTCTTTTTTGGTTTTTTTAATATAACTTTCAATATAATCTTCATAATTTAAGGAATACACTACATACTCTATTGCATCAATTGGAGTCATATCTTTCATCTTATTAATCTTCTTTTGTAAATCTCTTATAATTTTCAGTTTAAATATGGGCAATTTATAGCCTGCAAGTATTTCAAAACAACTTTCTCTTAAAGGATTTTTATTTAAATTATGTATATCAACTTTACTTATATATCTAAGAGGCCTATTTATAATATTTATAAAACTTTCCCTATCATAAGGATTTATGGCTAATTTCAGGTAAGAGATTATATCTTTACAAAAAAAATGATTGAAAAAGTTATAATTTTTATCTAATAACTTGAATGGAATACCTTGTTTTAAAAAAACATCTATCAAACTTAAGCTCTCATTATTTGTTCTATATAGTATTGCTATATCATTATATTCAATCTTTTTATCCTTTATAAAATCTTTTATATCTTTAGCTACCTTGATTGATTCTTCTCTTTCATCCCTACAAGTAAGTACATTAATATCACCTATATCTTTTCTAAAGGCTTCTATTATTTTTTCATTCCTTAATTTATTCTTTTTAATAAATGTTCTTGAAAAATCCACCACATTAAGTACACTTCTGTAATTCTTATGTAAGTATACCTTTTCTCCATTTTCAAAATACTTATTAAAATAAACCATACATCCTGGATTTGAACCTCTAAATCCATATATGCATTGATCCTCATCACCTACTGCAAATATAGAATTATTTGTATTTAACATTTTTAAAATACTGAGTTGAATATTATCGCAGTCCTGAAATTCATCTATAAGTATGTACTTAAATTTATTTTTATAATAATTGCACAGTACTTCATCTTGTTTAAGTAAATTTTTACACATAACCTGTAAATCTTCAAAATCTATTAGTCCATTTTCCTTTTTGTATTTTTCATACTCATTATAGCAATCATAAAAGACTTCTTTGTCTCCTGTGTACTTAAACTCATCTAAGCTTATTTCGCTGCTCTTATAAAGGTATATACTATTGATTATTCCTTTTAATTTTTCTTCATTAATAGTTTCTGTATATTTTCTTAAGGTATAATCTATAATTTTTAGACACTGATCTCCCGCTATAATTCGGGGCTTATTTGAATTTCTATATAATATCCTATAAAATAAGCTGTGAAAGGTTCCAAAAAATGCGGGGACTTCTAGATTATTATTGCTTACATATCTTAGATACATATTTTTTGCTGCAGCTTTTGTAAAAGTTATTACTATAATATTTTCTCCCTTTACCCCTTCAGAGTTTATTAGATATTCTATCCTATTTATAATAACAGTAGTTTTTCCCGAACCTGGAGGCGCTACTATAAGTAAGTTTCTTTTTTTACTTTTCACTGCATCAAATTGCCATTGGTCTAAATTACAGCTAGACATTTTACTCACCTTCATTTTTATATAAGCATTTTTAACAATTACCTTGTAAAAAAATATTTCAAGGTATAAAATAGTAATAATTATTTATATTATTAACAAAAATATTAATTTATAACATATAAGGAGTTAACACTATGGAGTACATAAAAAACTTTAACGTTAGAAATGATAGAAACCTTACCATGTTAGTAGATTTCTATGAACTTACCATGGGCAATGCATACTTAGAAAATGATTTAGGAAATAAAATAGCTTATTTTGATATGTTTTTTAGAAGAGTACCTGATGGTGGCGGATATTGCATAATGGCAGGTATTCAGCAGCTAATAGAGTATCTTTCTAATTTATCCTTTACTCATGACGATATAGAATATTTGAGAAGCAAAACTATTTTTTCCGAAGAGTTTTTAAACTATCTTGAAAACTTTAAATTTTCTTGTGATGTATGGGCAGTGCCAGAAGGCAACCCAGTATTCCCTAATGAGCCTTTAGTAACAGTTCGCGGTCCTATTCTACAAGCTCAATTTGTAGAAACAATGATTTTACTTTCTATAAATCATCAAACACTAATTGCTACTAAAGCCAATAGAATATGCAGAGCTGCAGATGGCCGTACAGTTATGGAATTTGGTTCTCGTCGTGCTCAAGGATATGACGGAGCTATATATGGAGCTCGTGCAGCAATGATTGGTGGATGTAATTCTACCGCTTGTACAATAGCTGAGCAAATGTTTGGAGTTCCATCTTCTGGGACTATGGCTCACAGTTGGATACAGCTTTTCCCTACTGAATATGATGCTTTTAAAGCTTGGGCTAAGGTTTACCCAGACAACTGTACATTTTTAGTAGATACCTACAATGTATTAAAATCTGGTATTCCAAATGCGATTAAAGTTTTTGATGAAGTTTTAAAACCTCAAGGTTTTAGACCAAAAGGAATTAGAATAGATAGTGGGGATATAACTTATCTTACTAAAAATTGTAGAGAAATGCTTGATGAGGCTGGATATAGTGATGTAAAAATAATCGTATCCAATTCATTAGATGAATATATAATAGACTCAGTTTTACGTCAAGGTGCTCCTATAGATGGATTTGGCGTTGGCGAAAGACTTATAACAGCAAAATCCGAACCTGTATTCGGAGGAGTATATAAACTTGTAGCTATAGAAGACGGGGATAATATAGTTCCTAGAATCAAGATAAGTGAAAACGAAGAAAAAATAACAAACCCTGGATTCAAAAGGATATATAGAATATTTGATAAGGATACTGATAAAGCTATTGCTGACCTTATAACTCTTCATGATGAAAATATAGAAGAGCAAGAATCCTTAATGTTATTTGATCCTGTTTATACTTGGAAAAAGAAGAAGATTACTAATTTTTATGCCAAAGAGCTTATGGTTCAAATATTTGACAAAGGAAATCTTGTGTATGATTCTCCTTCTGTAACTGAAATTAAACAGATAGTAGATAAGGAAACTGAGAAGTTATGGCACGAAGTATTAAGGTTTGAAAATCCTCATAACTACTATGTGGATTTATCTACAAAGCTTTGGTCCTTAAAGCATAACCTTATTAATAAATACTCCAATATATATATGGAGAATAAATAAAATAAAGGGAAGTTGGATTAAGCCAGCTTTCCTTTATTTTATTTAATATCCCCTGATTATTAATTATTATCTTCATTAAACCATATATTCTTCTTGCATTTCTCTGTAATAATCTTTAATGAAGTCCAGCTCCCTTTCTTTAAAAAACATGTCATCAAACTCTTCTATTGATTTAACTTTATAATTTGATAACGTTTTAAAAGGACATATGCCCTCATTTTCCTTTAAATTATATAACGCACAATCTTTAAAACATTCTTCTTTATTATCACAAGTTGATAAAAAAGTACATTCCCCCACTTGATTTTCCCCCTATTCCCACATTAATAATATAGTAATTAGATACCAATTAATTGGTATCCTATTGTTTAAATAAATTATACACCAATATTTAGAAAATTTAAATAATAAATTGGTAATTCACAGAATTTTTTATTATTTTATTAAAAAAGTTGCTGCTGGGCACATAATTTTATAACAATAATATAAACTAATTGTAATACCTAGAATTAAGAGGTGATAATTATGAACTTTTCAACCATATCCTTATCTTATATATTCCTAGGAATATTTGTTGTAGCTATTTTATTTTATGCTTACTTTAAATTTGTACTTATAAAAAGTTCTGACAAAAGTCCTGATAAGGATAAAATAATTGGTACTATGAAAAAACCTGAAGTTTGGCATGAGAGAAACAAAAGAATGAGTTACATTGCTTTGTTTTGGTCTGTAATTTCACTAGCAGTATTTGTATTTTTGAAATATTTATATAAGTCCCCTATTATACCTAGCTTTATGATTTTTATTTACTTAGGAGTTATAGTTTTATCCTCAGTACTTTTTCTTCCCAGAAAAACACGCTCCAAATAATCATTACTCTCTAGCTCCTATGCTCTATAGTGATATTTTTAATGTTGAATAAAGTATGGGATTTACATTGTAGAAATCATTGAGCAAGCAATAAAAGCTCTTTATTTCTGACTTTAAAACATCGTTAAGAGCCTTCTATTGTTTGAGCGAACGCGAGTTTAGAAGGCTTAGATGTTTTTAAGTCAGAAATATTAGAGCTTTTTGCGCAGCGAACGATTTCCTAAATGCAAATCCCATACTCTAGTTTCAACATTATCTTATAATATCAATGAATCTTTTAATTATAAGTGCTGTAAATCCCCAAATTACGTATTCGTTATATTTATAAAAATATTGCTCACGCTTTCCTTTTGAAAACTTGTAGTTTTTCCCACCTACTATAAGATGATATGGAAAGTTATCAGGGAACTCTGGAATTAAATCTATATCATATTTCTCAGGTTCATTACTTAAAAAGAAATCCACTGGAACTTTGAATATCTTATGTACTTCATCCTTACTCCACTGAAAATCACATTTTTTTAATATTCCTACAAATGGATATATCACTTGATTATAAGGACTAACAAAATAATCCATAGCACCTATTACTTTTATATCTTCTTTACCTATATTCAACTCTTCCATGGTTTCCCTAATTGCTGCCTCCATAGGTGATTCCCCAGGCTCTATTTTACCTCCAGGCAGCGATACATCTCCAGGCTGAGAAGTTAGTGTTAAAGCTCTTATCTCAAATACTATACTCGGTGCCTCTTCCTCTGTAATACATATCATCACTGCATACTTATTATAATTTCCTATTAAATCTGCTTGTCTGTTTTTAAATATTGATTCTATATTTGATATCATAATTAGAACTCCTTCCTTTAACCTATATAATTACTTATTAATATTATATACTAATTTAAGTTTGTCAAATACACCGCTCCATGTTATACTTAATGGGTATTACACTTAATAATATACAGCAAAAAAACACTATAGAAAATGGAGAGATGTACGTTGAAAAAGAGATTTTCATTTATTCTTTCATGTATTTTATCACTTTCTATAAGTACTCAGGTTTTTGCAGCTGCTAAAGATATGCCTTCAATATATGGTAAAGCTGCTATTACCATGGATGCCGATACTGGAGAAATAATATATGCAAAATCTGCAGATAACAAAATGTATCCAGCAAGTACTACAAAACTTTTGACAGCTTTACTATTAGCTGAACATAAAGATAAAGGTGATAATCTTACATATACCCAGTCTGCAAAAATACAACCTGAATATTCCCTTGATAAAAATATGCACCCTATCGCTGTTGGTGAAACTATGACTGGTGCCGATGCTATGGATGGACTTTTACTTTACTCAGGGAATGATGTTGCTTATATGATAGCAGACAACGTTGCAGGAAATGCTAAAAGCTTCGAAAATATGATGAATGAAGAAATAAAAAAACTAGGACTTAAAAATACATATTTTGTTACACCTAATGGTCTTCATGATGCAAATCATTACACCACTGCATATGACTTAACTGTTATAGCAAGAGCTGCCTACAAAAATCCATGGGTTAGAGAATCTATGGCAAAAAAGACAAGTACTATTCGTACTTCTGCTGGCACTGTGCTTATAATTGAAAATAGAAATAAAAACTTAGGTGTTGATGGTAATGTAGGTGGAAAAACAGGTTATACTTCTCTTGCCGGAAGATGCTTAGTAGCTGTTTATGAAAGAGGTGGACGAAAACTTGTTGGTGTAATTATGAATTCAGTATATGATAGTCAAGACTCTTATGTGTTCCAAGATATGAAAAAAGTTATTGATTGGAGCTATGAAGCAAAGAAGACTGTTATTTATCCTAAAGGAACTGCATTAAAAACTGAAACTATTACATACAAACCTCTTGGTTTCTTTGGTCCAGAGAAAAAGATAGATGTTCCTCTTATCGTAAAAGAGGATGTAACAATATATGAAAATGAAGTAAACAAGAAGGATAACGAAAAAATATTCAAGTTAAATAAGTTAAATCCTTGGTCTTTAGATGAAGACACTAAACTTGGAACTCTTACTTTAAAACAAAGAGAAGCTTCAAAAGACTACAGCTTATATACAAATGTATCTAAAGGAACGTTACTTAAGCAAAATATTCTTTTATATACTTTTGCCTTAATAAGTGTAATAGCTGTTTTAGTATTAATTGCTGTTGTCATAAAGCTAATTTCCAATAAAAAAAGAAATAAAAAACGCCCTAAATATCATTAAATCTAAAAGAGAGTACTTTCAAGTACTCTCTTATTTTTATAAATTATATTTCAGAAGTATATCCTTTTTAAATTCTCCATTTTCGTAAAATAATTCTTCGTCAGCGTATATTTTGCCGCCATTTCTCATATCACAAAGCATATCCCAATGAATAGTGGATCTATTTTTTCCACCAGCTTCAGGCATAGAGTCTCCTAATGCCATATGAATAGTTCCACCTATTTTTTCATCAAAGAGCATATTTCTTGTAAACTTCTTTATACCATAATTTGTTCCTATGGCAACTTCCCCAAAGAAGGAAGCCCCTTCATCAGTATTTATAAGTTCCTTTAAAAGTTCCTCTCCTTTTTTAGCTGTTGCTTCTACAACTTTTCCTTGCTCTACCTTAAGTACTATTCCTTCTATTTCCTTTCCAGCATATATACCAGGAAAACTAAAGGTTATAACTCCATTTATTCCATCCTCTACTGGTGACGTAAATATTTCTCCATCAGGGAAATTTGCCTTACCATCGCAATTTATCCACTTTCTATTTTCAATATTTACTTTAATATCTGTTCCTTCAGAAATCATATGAAGCTCTTTTTTAGTGTCTAAATATTTTACCCATCTTTCCTGATCTCTGCTTATCTTCTTCCACTCTGCCACAGGGTCATCATGATCTAGAAGCCCTGCCCCATATACAAAATCTTCATATTCAAAAATGTTCATGGAAGCCTCTTGAGCATCTGCATGAGTTGGAAATTGCGTTCCACACCATCTAAGTGTTCCATCTCCACATCTTTCTGAATATATCCTTCTCCAGCTGGATGCACCCTTTGAAGAATACTTTATTTTTTCTGATGGAATATTAGAATTAGCCTTAGTATTTTGACTTCCCCAAGCAGTTAACCATACATCTGCCTTTTCTATAGCACATTTTTGTATGTAGCTTTCCTCCAAAAGTTGTTCATTTGATGCATGCTTAAGCTTTATATATTTTGCTTCCTGTGAGTCTATTAAAGTTTCTACATGAGCCCCTGCCTTCACAGCCTCTTTAACTACTTCTACCATCCATGGAGTTGCCACATCATCACATTGTACTAGTACAAAATCTCCTGGCTTTACTTCTGTAGAATAATTCACTAAAAGTTTTGCTAACTTATTTAATCTTATATCTCTCATATTATTTCCTCCCAATACAAATATTTCCCCATTAATTTTATCATAAAAAAGATTTTAACACTATAAATACACAAGATTTAGGTAATACTATACTTTACCGGAAGTTTTAAGGAGGTTTTAAATTGAATATAGAGTTTTATGGAGCTGCAGGATGCGTTACAGGCTCCTCACATATATTACATATCAAAGATAAAAAAGTATTACTAGATTGCGGTATGTTTCAAGGAAAAGATGAAAAAGAACGAAGTAACTTTGCATTTAGCTTCAACCCACAAGATATAGATTTTGTAATATTAAGCCATGCTCATATAGATCATAGCGGAAGAATACCGATACTTTATAAACAAGGTTTTAAAGGAGAAATTTTATGCACTGAAGGTACAAAGGATTTATGTAACATAATGCTTCAAGATAGCGGACACATTCAAGAAATGGAAACAGAATGGCTTAACAGAAAACGCAGACGTAAAGCTCTTCCAGAGGTGACTCCCCTTTATACCGAAATTGACGCTAAAAAATCCATGGATTTATTTAAAGGCTGCGCTTATAATGAGTGGATTGAGTTATTTGATGGATTAAAAATTAAATTTACAGATGCAGGACATATTTTAGGCTCGGCCATAACTGAAATGTTGATAAATGAAAATAATCATACAACTAAGCTGGTTTACTCTGGTGATCTCGGAAATATAAATATACCTATTTTAAAAGACCCTACCTACATAGACAATGCAGATTATATTATTATGGAAACCACCTACGGAGACAAACTTCATGGAGACGTATTCTGTGATTTAAAAGAATTAGTTAATATAATACAGGACACTGTAAACCGAGGAGGAAATATTATAATCCCTTCCTTTGCTATAGGAAGAACTCAAGAAGTAATTTATGCATTAAATAACTATGTTGAGTCTGGAATATTAAAGGGCATAAAGGTATATGTGGATAGCCCTTTAGCTTCAGAATCTACAGAAGTATTTAAAAAATATACAAAGTATTTTGATACTGAAGCTTTAAGATTAGTTAACTCTGGTGATAATCCACTAGAATTTACTGGTCTTACATTTACCAAATCACCTCAGGAATCCATGGATATAAACAATATTCAAAGTGGTGCTGTAATAATTTCCTCCAGCGGCATGTGCGATGCAGGAAGAATAAAACACCATCTTAAACACAATTTGTGGAGAAAAGAATGCTCAGTGGTATTTGTAGGCTATCAAGCAGAAGGAACTCTTGGAAAACGTATATTGAATGGAGAAGAATTAGTAAAAATACTTGGAGATGAAATTGCAGTAAAAGCACATATATATAATTTGCAAGGACTCTCAGGCCATGCGGACAAAAATGGACTTTTGAATTGGGTAAAGGGATTTAAAAACAAACCTAAGAATATATTTTTAGTTCATGGTGATGAAGAAGCACAAGAGAGTTTTTATAAAATGCTTAATGAAGAAGGATTTTATTCTCATATAGCTAAATTAGGAGAAGATATATATGTATAAACTCTCCATATTTTGCTAATAATATTACCACTAAAGTAACTTAATTCTTTATATTTACTTTAATACCACTTAATAAGTCATTATTCTTTCATTAGCTTGACAGGGAAATCATAGTATTATATGATAGAATTGACTTAAAACCTATCCCTTTCGTCCTTAATCTAAAGGATGAGAGGTTTTTGTTTTACTGAATTTTTAAGTCCTTTTATGGATTAAAATATTTATACAATAGGGAGTTGAAAAACTATGGATGGAAAAAAAGTAAGAACTAGATTTGCTCCAAGTCCAACCGGATACATGCATGTTGGTAACCTTAGAACAGCACTTTATGCCTATCTAATTGCTAAACATGATGGAGGAGATTTTTTATTAAGAGTTGAAGATACGGATCAAGAAAGACAAGTAGAGGGCGCTTTAGAAGTAATTTATAACACATTAAATGTAACAGGTCTTCATCATGATGAAGGTCCAGATGTAGGAGGTCCTGTAGGTCCTTACATTCAAAGTGAAAGAAAGCCTATTTACATGGAATATGCTAAAAAGCTTATAGATAAAGGCGATGCTTATTACTGCTTCTGTGACAAAGAAAGAATTGATATGCTTCGACAAAATTCAGAAGCTTTAAATAGACCTTTTAAATATGACAAACATTGTCTTCACCTATCAAAGGAAGAAATAGATGAAAAGATAAAGTCCGGTGTTCCATTTGTTATAAGACAAAATAATCCTTCTACTGGAACTACTACTTTTGAAGATGAGCTTTACGGAAAGGTTACAGTAGAAAATAATGAACTTGATGATATGATACTTTTGAAATCTGATGGTTTCCCAACTTATAACTTTGCTAACGTAGTAGATGATCATCTTATGAATATAACTCATGTAGTTAGAGGTACAGAATATTTATCTTCTTCTCCAAAATATAATCGTTTATATGATGCTTTTGGCTGGAATGTACCAAAATATATTCACTGTCCTCCAATAATGAGAGATGCTCACAATAAATTAAGTAAAAGAAAAGGTGATGCTTCCTTTGAAGATTTACTTGAATTAGGATTTTTAAAGGATGCTATATTAAACTATATAGCTTTACTTGGATGGAACCCAGGAACTACTCAAGAAATATTTAATTTAGAAGAACTTATAGAAAAGTTCGACTTCACTCACATAAATAAGGCACCTGCAATATTTGATATTGTAAAACTTAGATGGATGAATTCAGAATATATAAAAATGCTTCCTGTAGAAGAATTCCATAAGATGGCTCTTCCATATTACAATCAAGTTATTAAAAAAGACTTAGATTTAATGAAACTTAGTGAACTTTTACACACTAGAACAGAAGTATTAAGTGAAATACCTGGACAAATTGATTTCTTTGAAGAAATGCCTGATTATTCTCCAGAATTATATATTCATAAAAAGATGAAAACTAATTATGAAAATTCCCTAGTAAGTCTTGAAAAAGCCCTTCCTATATTAGAAGGACTAGAAAACTGGGATTTAACTTCTATTCATGATTCCATGATGGATTTAGTTAAGCAATTAGAAGTTAAAAATGGAGTAGTTCTTTGGCCAATTAGAACTGCAGTTTCAGGAAAACAATTTACTCCTGGTGGAGCTTTTGAAATAGCTGAAATACTTGGCAAAGAAGAATCATTAAGAAGAATCAGAATAGGAATAGAAAAGTTAAAAGAAGTTCAATAAAATAAAAAGTCTCCTTGATTTTTAAGGAGACTTTTTACTCTTTAGGGGAAACTTCGCTAGACACATACTTTTCCCAAGTAATATACATATAAAATAAGCTTACTACGTCCTGCTCATTATAAAGAAGTATCTTTTCCTTCTTCTCAGTTGGCATTCGATTTATATACTCTCTATCCTTTATTACCTTTCCAAAGGTTTTGGCAAGGTTTTGACCGCTTATAAGCTCACTTTCTCTTTCTATCTCAAATTCCTTTTCTAATGCCTTAAGACCTATATTTACACCTTTGCACTTTTCATATTCCTTTTGCAAATCTATATGAGTAAAATATTCTTCTAAATTAAGATTCAATTTATATTTATTCATGAGATAATTTATTACAGTAAAATCGTTATTTCCTGAAAAAGTAACAATATATCTCTTCCCTTTATTTTCATATAAATTTACAAAATATTTTTTAGCTAGTCTTAAAATTTCTAAGGAGTCAGCTTTATTTTCTATCATATATTGAGTAGTTTTTAAAACCTGCTTCTCTTCATCATAATAACTGCATCCAAACACTCCTATACATATAGGTTTTTTATATACATAATGCTCTAAGTCAAAAAATACTGCTTTTTTAAATATCGATTCCTTTGTATTTATTTTTAAAGCCATATCTTCATTTATTTCTTCAACCTTTTGTGTATTTTCCCTTACAATCATAAACTCCACTCTTTCTAGATTATTTATCTTAACTTCTACATATTTAATATATCTAAACAATCAGTACTTAAGTTATAAACACTGTCTTTTCTTTCAACTATTATCTTTATTTTGTTTTTTACCTCTTCATCACTCATAACCTTTTTTAATAGTTCTTTAGTTGGATTTACACAAATGGGATACCTTATCATTTGAAACATAGAAAAGTCTCCAGCTGTATCTCCATAGGCATAACTTGCATTTAAGTCTATATTATAAAGATCTTTCAGCTCATTTATCGCTCTTTTTTTATTTACGCTGTCCCACATAGGTATAACTTCTCCAGTATATATTCCCTCTTCATTTAACTTATAAATTGTGCCTCTATAATCATCAAATCCATGTTTAACGCTCATTTCCTTAACAAGTTCAATAGGACTTCCCGAAACCGTTACAACCACATGCCCTTGGCTTCTATGCCATTTTATTCTGTCACGAGTAAAAGTGTATACTCTATCTCCCTTTTGTTCTATTACATTTTTAGCTATATATTCTACTTGATATTTAGGAAGACCTTTTACTGCTTCTATATAAATACTAGCCATTTTCAATAAATAATCATCATAATTTCCTTCTCTTTTATCCCACTTTACGTATTCAGGCTTTACTTCTTTGTACCATCTATCTTGAGATATTATTTCATATTTTATAAGCTTTTTAAATAATTCCGTAATTAACCCTTCTCTATAAAGAGTACCATCTATATCAAAAAACGCTGCTACCTTCTTCATATTCATACCTCCCTGCAATTATTATTTTAATTATTATAGATAAGTTATTTTCACTAAAAAAGTATATATTTCCAATTTACTTTTTATTATACCCTTTACTAAAGTATTTGTAAAATATATAGCTTTTAATACTTAAATACAGATTTATTTTTATTTAATACCTCTGTCAAGCTAAAATTTATATTGACATTCCCTGCCTATGGTGGTATATTAATATTGAGAATGATAATAATTATCAACGAGGAGTGGATAATATGTGTATTATAGATTTAAAACCTGGAGAAAAGGCTTGTATAGAAAATGTTTTTGGAAATGAAAAATTAGCAAAACGTCTTTTATCCTTAGGCTGCATCGCAGGAACAGAAGTTTGTTTAAAAAACAAGGCGCCCTTTGGTGATCCTATAATTATAAATTTTAGAGGTTTTGATTTAGCAATAAGAAAAAATGATGCAAAAAATATACTTGTAAGAGGAATAGAATATAAGGAGGCAGTTTATGACAAATGCAGCATTGTTGGGTAATCCTAACGTAGGCAAGACTTCTCTCTTTAACGCACTAACTGGTTCCAATCAGTACGTAGGAAATTGGCCTGGAGTAACGGTTGAGAAAAAAGAGGGTTATTTAGATTCTAATGTTAAAATAGTAGATCTTCCTGGTATATATGCCATGGATACCTATTCTAATGAGGAAAAAGTATCAAAGGAATTTCTTTTAAATGGCGATGTGGATGTAATCTTAAACATTGTAGATGCTTCTAATTTACAAAGGAACTTATATCTTACCCTTCAATTAAAAGAATTTAATAAGCCTATTGTATTGATATTAAATATGGTAGATATAATCAACGAAAGAGGAATAAAAATAAATTATGATGCTTTAGGTAAAGCATTAGGCGTACAAGTAATTCCAATATCAGCTTCTAAAAATATAGGTATAGATGAGTTGAAATTGCTGCTAAAAAGCGGTACTTTTTTTAGAGACAGCAATGATAATGATTATCAGTTTCAGAATGAATCTCAAGCTTATGCTTTTATTGATGAAGTGCTAGATAAAGTAACAGTATCTCCTGAAAATAATAATAAAAATATTGGTAAAGCTATAGATAAGATTGTTTTAAATAAATTCTTAGCTTATCCTATTTTCTTAGGACTATTATATTTAATATTTGAATTCACATTTACTTGGGTAGGAAATCCCCTAGCTGATGTTCTAGATGGTCTTTTAAATGATAAATTTGTACCATTTGTAGAAATGGTACTTTCCAGTACAAGCCCTTGGTTCCAATCATTAATAATTGATGGAATAATTGGCGGTGTTGGTTCAGTAATAGTGTTCTTGCCAGTTATACTTGCTCTTTTCCTAGGAATTTCTTTCTTAGAAGACAGCGGATATATGGCTCGTGCAGCTTTTATAATGGACAAATTCATGAGAAGCATGGGACTTTCAGGAAAGGCATTTATTCCTCTTATAGTTGGCTTTGGATGCTCAGTTCCTGCAATAATGACAGCTAGAACATTAGAAAGTGAAAAGGATAGAAAACTTACAGCACTAATAGTTCCACTTATGTCCTGTAACGCAAGACTTCCTGTATACGGTCTCTTTGCCGCAGCATTTTTCCCTGGACATGAAAGCTTATTGGTATTTTCCTTATATCTTCTAGGCATATTTATAGCTTTTATTATAGGTATAATATTTAAAAATACATTATTTAAAAAAGATGAAGAGCCATTTATACTTGAATTACCTGAGTATAAACTACCTACACTTAAAAACCTAGCTCTTCATACTTGGGATAAAGGAAAGGGATTTTTAAGAAAAGCTGGTACTATAATATTTTCAATATCAATTATAGTTTGGATATTATCTAATTTTAACATGCAAGGTATGACTGATATGAATAACAGTTTACTTGCTTCTATTGGTAAGTTTATAAGCCCTATTTTTAGCCCTCTAGGCTTTGGAAACTGGGAAGCTTCAGTTTCACTTCTTACAGGCTTTATGGCTAAAGAAGTTATAATTGGTTCCATGGGAGTAATATATGGTGGAGACTTAATGAGTATACTTCCTCAGCACTTTAACTTTGTAACTGCTTATACATTTTTAGTATTTGTTCTTCTTTACACTCCATGTGTTTCAGTTATAGCTACAATGAAGAAAGAATACGGAAATAAAATGGCTATCTTCTCCATGGTATATCAATTTGTTTTAGCTTGGATTATATCTTTTATAACATATCAGATTCTAAATGTTATATTTTAGGTGGTGAAAAGCATGATTATTCAATATATCATTACAGCAGCAATTGTCGGCTCTGCTGTATATATACTTTATAAAAATATAAAAAATAAAGGTCAAGGAAAGTGCGACTGCGGTAGTTGCTCTTCCCACTGTCCTAGTTACAAAAAGAAGTAATAGTGAAATTTCACTATTACTTCTTTTAATAACTATTTTTTATTATTGTCATCAATTCTTCTATATCTATATTTCCCCTTAGCAAGCAGTCAATAACCTTGCCTGCAGACTTTTTAGATATCTTTTCTACATCACAGGGAATTTCAATATTGCTTTTTTTAATCAAATACTGGAGATACTTGTACTGCTTTTCTGTTATAATATCATCTCTTCTTAAATCATCTTCATCAATCTTGGACACAATTTCAAACAGCTTGGGCAAATTCAGTACATCTTCAAAATTATGAAGCATGATCGTTTCTTTTAACTCTTCTCCACGTTCTTGTAAGTATTTATAATATAGATCGATGCTTATTCCACCATCAATTAAATCTTTCCTTTGTATACCTATAAATTTTTCAACAGTTTTTAAATTACATCTCTCTATACCAAGCTTTTTATAGTAAGGTCGTATCATTCTATATAAATCCACATGGTTATCAGGCATTATACAATTTATATTATGTTTTGTAAGCTTTATCTTAATAAATGGTTCATCAAATGCTTTTCCATTATAGGAACACCATGTATTAAAACCTTCAATGTCTTTTTTAAATTGCATTAGTATATCTCTTTCTTCTTGCAAGTTTTCTGCAAAGTATTGTTTAACACAAAAGGTACTTTTTTCAGAAAACCATCCTAAAGAAATAAGCATAATGCAATCCTTTTCTTTGTCAAATCCCGTGGTCTCTATATCAAAGTAAGCCATATTTTCCATATCATATTTATAAAATATATCAGGTTTTAGATCAATTGTTTCTTCTCGAGTTCTTATATACATTACTCTCCTCCAAACCAAAGCAACCCTTACTTATACAAATGCATGTAGTACCCTATTCATAAGTTAAGTACTACATGCACAATATTTATACTTACATCTCTTCTACTACATCTATTCCTAAAAGGTTCAATCCATTTTTTATAACTTGGCAAGTAGCTTCTACTAACTTAATTCTTGCAACCTTAGTTTCCTCATCTTCTGCATTCACAATACTATGTGCATTATAGAATTTATTAAATCCTTTAGCTACATCTATAACATATCTTGTAACGATAGATGGTTCTAGTTTATCTATAGAATAAAGTATTGACTCATTGAAAGAGGATAGTGTTTTTGCAAGCTCAAATTCTTCTTTTGAGGATAGTTTTTTATAATTTATGCTTCCTTCTATATTGCCTGCTTTTCTTAATATGCTTTTACCTCTTGCATAACTATATTGAACATATGGTCCTGTTTCTCCATCAAAGCTCAACATTTCTTCCCAGTTAAATACTATATCTCTTTCTCTATTGTTTTTAAGATATGTGAATATAACTGCTCCGATCCCTACCTTCTTAGCCACTTCTTCCTTGTTTGCTAAATCAGGATTTTTTTCTTTTATTACTGCTGTTGTTTTTTCTATTGATTCATTTAGAAGCTCTTCAAGGAATATAACTTCTCCCTTTCTAGTTGAAAGCTTTCTGTCTGCAAATCTTACAAGTCCAAAACCTACATGTTTGCAATAATCTGCCCATTCCTTACCCATAAGTTTTAAAGTCGTAAATACCTGCTTAAAGTGCAGTGATTGTTCAAGTCCTACTACATATATGCTCTTGTCAAAATCATATGCATTTTTTCTATATACAGCTGCTGCAAGGTCACGAGTGGCATATATAGTTGCTCCGTCGGATTTCTTTATTATACATGGAGGCATATTGTAATCTTCAAGCATTACTACCTTTGCTCCATTACTTTCTGTAAGTAGACCGCATTTATCTATTTCTTCTATTACAGCATCCATTTTATCTCCATAGAAACTTTCTCCAGCATAGGAGTCAAATTCTACGTTTAACATTTCATATACTTTATTGAACTCTTTAAGACTTAAATCTCTAAATCTCTTCCAAAGTCTTACTTCTTCTTCTGATCCGTCTTCTAATTTTTTAAAGTGCATTCTTCCTTCTTCTTCTAAAGAAGGATCCTTTTCTGCTTCATCATGGAATTTTACATATATTCTAAGCAGCTCTTTAATAGGTTCTTTTTCTAATGCTTCTTCATCTACCCATCTTTTATAAGCAGAAATAAGCTTTCCAAATTGAGTTCCCCAGTCACCTAAGTGATTGATTCTAGTACAATTATATCCTTCAAAACTCAATATTTTATAAAGAGAATTTCCTATAGATGTACTAAATAAATGTCCTACGTGGAAAGGCTTTGCTATATTTGGAGATGAGTACTCCACTGCTACATTTTTACCTTCACCTGAATTTGTTTTACCATAGTTTTCTTTTTCGCTTAATATTTTTTCTAAGGTATTTTGAGTGAATACAGATTTATCCACAAAGAAGTTTAAGTATGGACCCATAGTTTCTATTCTTTCAAATCCTTCTTTGTTTATATTAGTTTTTAGCTCTTCAGCTATTAAATTTGGTGCCTTTCTAAGTACCTTTGAAAGCTGAAAGCATGGGAATGCATAATCTCCCATTTCTGGTCTAGGTGGAATTTCTATTAATGCTTCTATTTTTTCTTCTGGCATATCTACATGTTCTTTAATTCTTTTTACTAAAGTATTTTTAAAATCCATATATGTACTACCTCCATTTATTATTATTTTTACCACATATATCATTTATTATAATGCTATATCACAAAAACCCGTCCTGTAAAAAAACAGAGACGGGTAAATTCCGCGGTACCACTCTAATTGACTAATGTCCACTCCAAATTTTAACGCAAACTTGCGATTTATCTTACTTTCATAAGTACTGATTTTAGATAAACTTCTCCAAGGCTCTCTTCCTTTTTACTTTCTTGTAGACTCTCACCATACTCTACTCGCTTTAAAGAACTTTATAAAAAGTACTTTCCTTTTCATAGAATTTATATTATTTCCTTTTAAGTTACATTTTATTATATTATCATTTTTCTTATATTGTCAATATCATATATTATAATTTATCTATAAAAAGTAAACAACTGCACAAGTATGCTCATAATTATAATTACATTCCTTTTTATTAAAAAAACACCATAACCTTAGCTCATAATTTGATATTTTTTATAAAAATATAGTTTTTTATGTAGAAAAGTACTAAAATAAAGATTGTACATTTAATATAATTCTTAAAGAAAGAGGTGTTCTAGTGAAACTTTTAAGACAATTAGCTATTATTCTTATAATAGGCTATTTGGGAGAACTAATACATACCGTTTTTCATTTGACAATCCCAGGAAATGTTATAGGTATGTCAATTTTATTTGCCTGTCTTTATAAAGGCATTATAAAATTGACTATGATTGATAAAATCACAGCTTTTTTATTGGACCATTTAGCCTTCTTTTTTATACCTGCCGGAGTAGGTATACTTACTTGCTTACCTTTATTAAAAAACAAATGGATAAGCTTTATTACAATTTGTCTTATAACAACTGTACTAATTATAGTTGTTACAGGTTGGACTATCCAATTGTATATAAGGAGGATTGAGAAAAATGACTGAACTTTTAAACTCCCCTATGACTGGAGTGCTCATATCATTACTATGCTTTGAACTGGGCTTATATATATATCATAAGACTAAAATACCATTTTTTAATCCATTATTAATAGCAATTATTTTAGTTATATTTATAATTAAACTTTTTAATATTAGTTTAGATTCCTTTAATATCGGAGGT
Organism: Clostridium sp. HMP27; assembly: GCF_000765165.1. Taxonomy (NCBI): domain Bacteria; kingdom Bacillati; phylum Bacillota; class Clostridia; order Eubacteriales; family Clostridiaceae; genus Clostridium; species Clostridium sp. HMP27. The sequence continues at coordinate 107,480 of NZ_JMFY01000018.1, forward strand.
AACCTCATAAGCTTCTTTTTAGGACCTGCAACAGTCGTACTTGCAGTACCACTATATCATAAACTTGATCTTATTAAAAAGTACTTTGCTCCCATACTTTTAGGAGTAACAGTTGGGTCAATTACAGCAATGTTTAGCATATATTATATATCTAAATTATTTGGTCTTAACGATGAGCTTACATTTTCCTTAGTTCCTAAATCTATAACAACACCTATTGGGATAGAGGTTTCCAAGGTAATAGGAGGAATCCCTGCTATTACTGTAGCCGCTATTATACTTACAGGTATTATAGGCGCAGTTATCTCTCCTTTAGTTTGTAAAGTATTTAAAATAAAAAATGAAATTGCTATAGGAATATCTATAGGTACAGCAGCTCATGCTATAGGTACTACTAAAGCAATTGAGATGGGAGAAACAGAAGGGGCAATGTCAAGCCTTGCTATAGGAATTGCTGGTATAATAACCTCTGTTCTGGCTCCAATCTTAATTAGTATGTTGTAGATAATTGAAACATTTTTAATGGGGAATGTTTCGTATGGAATTCCCCATTAAAAATGTATTTATTTCAATAATTTAGCACATAAAAATCTTTTATGGCGATAGCCTAATATCGTCAAGTTAATATTTACAAAAGCAATCAATACATTCAATAAATCAAATAACAACTCTAACATATTTTAATTCTTTACTTCTATTTTAAATGAAAATGAAGAAGTGTGTGTTTCGTCCCATTGGCCGTTAATTTCATAAACATATATCCCTGTTTCATTAGGTGCATAAAAAAATCCTTCTTTTGTTCCTTTCAATGTTTTTTCAGAAATAATTTTCCCATTTCTCCAAAGAATAAGTGAAATGTTTTTTGGTTTTAAAAAAACATCAAATCTAAAAAATACTTTTCCATTGGATTCTATGATAACAGGCTGAATATTTTTTACACCCTCTTCAGGAGGTAATCCTAGAATACTATTTCCACCTTTACTTTTATTAAACCATGCATATGTAGATGGAACAACTTTGATTTCTAAATTATTATATTTTATTAATGGAATAGGTACCTTCCTTGACAAATTAAAAGTCTCGAAACATAAAATTGAAATTGCTAAAACAAAAGTCATCCCTAAAATCATCAACAATTTTTTCAATATTTAAACCTTCTTCTCATATAAATTTCATTAAGTTAGTAAATATGAGTGATATTTTTAATGTTGAATATATAGTATGGGATTTGCATTGTAGAAAGAATTAGAGCTTCTTTGCCCAGTGAACGATTGCATGATTTATAGAAATCTCTGATTCCGTTATAAATCAGCACATCTCAGGATACTGAGATGTTTCATTAATTATGCAAATTCTATACGACCCGTTCAACATTAAAAACGCCTAGCATTTTTCTTATAATATGAATATCTATGAAAAATTATGTTTAACGCTGACCAAAAGGCACCAGCTGACCATCCTGCTAGTACATCACTTAAATAATGTACTCTTAAATACACTCTGCTTAATCCTATAGCTATAGCTAGTATTATTAATAAAGTCGCAAAAAAACATCTTATGGTCATACCTTTTAGATGAATCAATATAAGATAAGAAGCTATTATTGCCAGTGTCATAAAAATCATAGCATGTCCACTTGGCAAACTATACCCATGCACTTCTATAATTCTTATATCTGGCCTATTTCTTTTAAAAAATGCTTTTAAAGCCTCATTTAAAAGCCATACCCCTAAAATATTCAAGGATAAAAATGCTGCCTCACTTTTAAGTTTTTTATAAATTAAGAATGAAGCTCCTAAAAGTGTGAGTATTATTACACCTGAAGAATTTCCAAGTGTAGTTATGCTGTATACTATCTTACTTAGCAAAGGTGTCTCTATAGATTTTACAAAGTTTATAGCTACCTTATCTATAGCATAATTACCTCCATTTTCAAAATAATCTTCTATTATACTTAAAAATGCAAATAAAGATATAAATGATACTAAAACTCCCAAAACCAAGTACTTCCACCTTTCATCATGTTTCTTATATGTAGAAAGTGAATGCTTAAATCTTATAAAAAAACTTTTCAATTGCTTTCCCCCCCAAATTATTCTATAACTATAATACAAAAAATGCCATGTTCTTACAACATGACATTTAAAATTTCTCATCATATAATTTTCAGCGGTTTATAAAATACTTCATTAACTCTCTACTTCTGAATATGCATTGTATATAAAATCATATACCTTATCATATACATTAGTTGTGCCTATAACCACTATTATATCCTCGTCTTTAAATACATAGTCAGGCCCTGGGGATACTACTATTTTCCCATTTCTTCTGTAAGCTAATAAAGTAGCACCAGTAGCTTGCCAAAATCTTAATTCGTTTATTTTCTTATTTAATACTTTACAGTCCCCTTTTATTTCAACCTCAATAAGAGTAAATGGGGTTATATTTTTAAATCTATCAACAAAATCTAACACTTTTTCAAAATTCACTTCTATTTCTTCATCTAATTTTCTTTTTTTATCTATAAGGTCAAATATATTTTCTTTAACAGTTGCTAAATACTCAGTATCCTTATTTTTTTCTATAAACTTTTCGGCTGCTTGGATTGACATTATTTCTACACCACTGCCCTTTGTAGATAAAACAACATTCATGTCTTCCAATAATGCTATTGCTCTTCTTATAGTTTCTGGAGATACATTGTACATACTAGCCAGCGTTGATCTTCCGCTTATCTTTTCAGTAGCTTTAAGTTCTCCAAGTACTATTTTATTTGCTATGTCTAGAGCTATATTTTTATATACCGCTCCACCATGTGGATTTTTCATCTATATTCCTCCAATTTTCATTAGAAATGCTTTTTTACATGATTTCATTATAAATCAGTACATCAAATATAATATATCAAAACCCACCAAATTTCTAGTGCTTTTCACATTTTTCAAAGTATTCTATAGTTCCTCTATAGATTGCTCTTACAAAATAATCATCACTATCTTCATTAAATTCTTCTCTACTTAATCTTATAAGCTTTTGAATTATAGGAAATAACTGAATTCCATAAAGCTTCATACACTCTTCTGGCTTTATTCCTGGCCATGCATTGCAGCTTACAACTGTTCTTCTAATCGAATTATTTACTCCTTCAGGAATGTTTTTATATACTTCATCATTTTCATATATAACTGGTTTATCTAGTGTTCCTGTAGGTATTCCCTCTATAGCTTTTACCTGAATAGGATTTATATCAGTCAAATATGGATCAGCAGTTAAATCTAGTATAACAGCATGAGGCTTTAAATATCCTATAAGTTCATTATTTATGATATATTGCGAAGGATTATCTCTAGTTGATGCATCAACCAATATATCTGTGTTCTTAAGTATCTTAATAAGCTCTTCTCTATCATTCGTTATACTTCTAGGAAGCATATTTACTATTACTCCCTTAGTATTTAGCTTGTTCATCTTTTTATTCAGCTCTATGCTACCATACTTTCCTGCTGCCTTTGCTGCATAAAGCCCTACCATTCCCATACCTATTATAGATACATTTATGCACTCTCTATCTGGATAATAAAAATTTGGCATTATCTTTGATAATTCATTAAAGGCCATTTCTACACCATTTCCAGAAGTACCATTATAATTTACTACTATTCTTTCTAAAAAGTCATTTCGCAAGGAGTCCATTGAAATTCCAAATATATTTTTCTCCTTAAGCTTTCTTACCCTAGTATCTCTAGTAGGATAATGAAGCATACTTACTAATGTTGAATTGTCATTCATAATATCTATTTCTTTAAACTCTGGGGATCTTAAAACCACTACTATATCCTTTTTATAACATTCCTCATTACTTACAAATCTTATATTTGGATTTACTTTTAAGTATTCCTCTTCTGTTATTCCCATTTTACTGCCATACTCTTCTTCTAAATAAAATATGCATTCTTCATTTTTTAACATATTAAAAAATTCTGGTAAGAAATCTCTTTTTTCGTTTTCTTCTTTATGCATTCTTGGAAATCCTAAAGTTATCATATTTATCACCCTTTTCAAAATTTTTTAAAAATATGCACTGAAATTTTTTGACAACCTAACACTTGTATTATATAATTAAGTTGTTAATATATACAACTTAATTATACTTGCCAAGTTGTAATTTTTCAATACATTTATTTACATATTGGGAATTTATCTTATATATTTTTTTGAATTTTGTGTAAATTATTCTAAGAATAAATAATTGTAAATCAATAATTAATATAGAGGGGGTTTTTTTATGAGTTACATAAAAGACTTTTTTAAAAAAGACGGATTTGATTTCGCCTTATCCATAGACTCAGAAGGGACAAACTTCGATAAAAACTTAGAAAATAACGTTAAACACTTAGAAAGATTACTTAAGTTAAATACAGATAATGATGTATACACCATTCTTTTTATCACACCTTATTTTGCAGACATGCTGCATAAACTTAACTTAGTCCAGGTAATAAAAAAATACAAAGTAATTTTTGGTCTTCATATTCATCCAGATAATTTACCTGAAGAAATAAGTATGAACTGTCCATTTTTAAAAGAAAATGAGGAACTTTTAGCTTCATACAATTATGAAGAACAAAAAACTTTAATAAAATTATGTTTAGACTACTTACATTCTAAAGAAATTGCTCCTATTGAAATATTTAGAGGTGGTTATTTCTCAATGGATGATAATACCGCTAAAGCATTAATAGAAGTAACAGATATAAAATACGAATCTCACAATATTTATCGCAGTCAATATAACATTACTGAAAATCTTTTAACACCTATTCCTGTTTACGCCTACGATGATGCTGAAGAGCTTAGGCTGGAGTACTTTAACTCAGAAAAATTAAGTGAGCTTTTAGTGGATGCTATGGAAAATAATAAAAAAACCTTGGCTATTACTCATAGCTATCTTCTAGATCCTGAAGATTTTCATTATAAGAGGGATAATATATCTCCAGATATATATACTCGTCTAAATAATTTATTAAAAATGATAAAGATTTACAAACAAACTATAGAACCAATTGAAAGTTCAGAATTTTAAAAGGAGGATGAATTGCATGATAAATTATAAAGATATAGAGTTATGGAAAGATGTAACAGAAGAACAGTGGAATGATTGGAAATGGCAAGTAAAAAATAGAATCACCTCAGTAGAGCAATTAAAAAAGGTTATAAATATTCTTCCTGAAGAAGAAAACGCTATAGATAAGTGCTTAAAAACTTTGAGAATGGGGATATCCCCTTACTATGCAACTTTAATAAACCCAAATGATCCTCAAGATCCTGTGAGAAAACAAGCTGTACCTACAATACACGAGTTAAATTTTTCAACAGCTGATATGAATGATCCACTTCATGAGGATGCTTCTTCACCAGTGCCAGGGCTTACTCATGCTTATCCAGATAGAGTATTACTTTTAGTAACAGATATGTGTTCTATGTATTGCAGACACTGCACAAGAAGACGATTCGCAGGACATAAGGATGATTCCATGCCTCAAGATAGAATAGATAAAGCTATAGAATATATAAGAAATACTCCAGTGGTTAGAGATGTGTTACTTTCCGGCGGAGATGCTCTTATGATAAGTGATGAAAAACTTGAATATATAATAAAGAAGCTTAGAGAAATTCCTCATGTAGAAATCATAAGACTTGGTACAAGGACGCCTGTAGTTAATCCCATGAGAATCACCGATGATTTGGTTAACATGCTAAAGAAATATCATCCAATTTGGATTAATACCCACTTTAATCATCCAAATGAAATAACAAAAGATTCAATAGAAGCCTGTGAAAAGCTAGCTAATGTTGGCATTCCTTTAGGAAATCAAACAGTACTTTTAAGAGGCATAAATGATTGTATCCATATCCAAAAGGACTTAGTTCATAAACTTGTAAAAATGAGAGTTAGACCTTATTATCTTTATCAATGCGACTTATCTCAAGGTATAGAACATTTTAGAACTAAAGTTTCTAAAGGGATAGAAATTATCGAAGGGTTACGCGGTCATACCTCTGGCTACGCTGTTCCTACATTTGTTGTAGATGCTCCAGGGGGTGGAGGTAAAATACCTGTAATGCCTCAATACTTAATAAGTCAATCACCAAATAAAATTGTGCTTAGAAATTATGAAGGCGTTATAACTACTTATACTGAGCCAAAACATTCAGAAGACTCTACCTGTCATTGTCCTGTATGTAGTACTTCTGAAGAAACAACTACTGATACCGGAGTATCTTCTTTATTCCATGGAAAGAAAATTAATTTAGAACCTAAATCCTTGGATAGAAAAAAGAGAATTACTGAATATAAAAAACACTCTCACCATAATTAAGCAAAAAGCTCTATCCTTTGAAAGATAGAGCTTTTTATTATTCTATTTTAAATTTCTTTATTTCGCCTGAAAGTTTTTGAGCCATTCTATTAAGCTCTTCTGATAATGCACTTACTTCTTCCATTTCAGCATTTTGTTCTTCAGTTACTCCACATACACTTTGTGTTGCATCCGCTATACTATTTGACATTTCTGAAACGTCTTCTACTACCTTAACAACCTTATTTCTGCTATCATCTACATTTTTTAAGCTTTCAGTTATATTGTTTATCTTTTGAACTACATTTTCTATTGCTGTATTTATTTCTTTAAATGTTTCCTTTGTATTTTTAACTGCATGGTCTTGCTCTGAAACTACTGCTTCTGCATGTTTCATAGTACTCTTTGCACGCTCAATATCTTTTTGTATATTATTGATTATACTTTTTACATTGCCTGTTGATTGCGCAGTATTTTCAGATAACTTTCTTACTTCTTCTGCAACTACGGAGAATCCTCTTCCAGCTTCCCCCGCTCTTGCAGCTTCAATTGCCGCATTTAAAGCAAGTAAGTTTGTTTGTTCTGAAATTGAAGTTATTGTTTCTACAATACTTCCAATACTATTTGCTTTTTCACTAAGTGAATTTATAACCTCTACTATTTCAAGAGATACTTCGTTGTTTTCTCTATTTTTTTCCTCTAGCTTTTCAATAGTTTCAAATCCTTTATTGGATATTTCATATACCCTATTTGAAGACCCTCTGCTGTCCTCTATATGCTCTACTACCTCATCTAACTCTGCCGATAACTCATTAGCTGCTTCTACACCATCCTGAGCATTTTGTGCTCCTTTATCAATACTAATTGTAACATCGCTAATTGTTTTTGCTACTTCTGTAATTGAAGTAGTAGTTTGCTGAGTTGACGCAAGTAATGATTCTGATGAATTAGATACTACTTGTGAAGCTTCAAGTATATCTTGTATAAGTCTCTGCATGTTTCCTATCATTAAATTAAAACTGTTACTTAGAGTTCCAAACTCATCCTTTGAATTATAGGTACTTTTAACTGTTAAGTCTCCCTCTGATGCTTTTTTAATTAAATCTACTAAGTATATAAGAGGCTTAGTGAATTTATTTGAAACAATATATGTTATTACTATTACAATTATAAGTATAATAAGTCCTAAGAATATATTTGTATTTCTTATACTTGTTATCATTGCAAAGGCATCTGATTCCTTTTCTACAGTAATAACTGCCCAGTTATCTGAACTTCCTGGAAGTTTTATTGTTTCATAGGCACTAATTACCTTATTTCCATCCTTGTCCTTATATTCTTTAATTCCTGAATTACCTTGTAATGCTTGTAATGTTATTTCTTTAAGTTCTTCAGGAACTTTTATATCTTCTTGATTAGTTTTAGGAGCACCACTGGCATCCTTTACTATTTTTCCAGAAGCATCCTTTACCTTTACAGTCTTAGTTAAATTCTTATAATTATAAATTTCTTGAACTTGGTCTTTCTCTGGATGGGCTATAACAGCACCTTCTCCATCTATTACATAAGCATAAGCTTTATTTGTACTATATTTTTCTACCATTTTTTGAAGCTCGTCCAGCTTTAAATCTGCATCCATAACTCCAAGCATCTTGCCTTTATCATCTAGTATAGGAAATATAATAGAGTTAATTGCTTCGCTATCGTCATTTACAGTTAAATAAGATTTGCTCACGAACGGTTTTTGAGTAGAAACTGATTGTTTGAACCACCATCTATCTGCTCTATTAGCAAGTTTTCCCTTAGTCCTAGAAGTTTGATCTCCTTTCATGTCCTGTATACAGAACAAATCGAAGTAAGGATTTCTCTTTATTGTATCCTTTATGGCTTTTGTTTGAGCCGGTCCATCAAATGCTTTTACTATGTCACTACTAATAACTTCTTCAGTCAGCACATAGGCTTTATTCATGTAATCCGTAACTCCATTAGCAATGGTTTTGCCAAGAGTTGCATGATCTCCATATACATGTTCTTCTAAACTTCTTTGCATGGAGATATTAAAAATCAAATTGGATACTAGCAAAGGAATTGCAGCTATTAAAACTGCCATAAGTATTAATTTTTGCTTTATTGATTTCATTTGTTCCCCCTCTTCCTTGCACAATTTACAGAAATTTTAATTTTGTTGTAAATTAGCACATATCAATTTTACTGAGATACTTCCTACATAACTTTTACATTGTTAATTTTATTACAAATTAGCCCATCTTATAGTTACTGAAATGTTTACTTATAAGTGTATAATATATCAAATATTAACAAACTTCAATGAAATTTAACAATTTTCTCTGAAATATTATAACTTTCTTCAAGTACACACTTTGATACATGCAAAATTCACTATATTCGAAATTTTATATTAATTTTTATAAATCCTTTACATATATTTTCGGCAAAGTTTTCCAAAACTTTAGTTTATTTATCTTGATAAGTTTATTATATCTTTAAGTCCTGCTGCGGCAGCTCCTAAAGGATTAGAAGCTCCTCCTAATACATATATTTCTCCCATAGTATCCGTACTAAATACCGCTCCCTTATTTGTTCCTTCTACGTAAGATAATATATCATTCGAGTAAACTTCCGTAGGTTTTACCTCAATGGAAACCTTATCACGTTCTTTATAAGCATGAGCTAGAAGTTTTAATTTGGCACTTTTCTCCTTAGCTCTTTTTATGTCTTGCTCTTTAATTTCCTCTATACCCTTTATCTTTATGTCACTTAAGCTATATTCTGACTTCATAAGGCTATTAGCTAAAATTAATATCTTAGATGCACTGTCTATGCCTTCTATGTCTAGCTTGGGATTTTTTTCAGCTATTCCTTTTTCTTGCGCCTCTATCAAAGCTTCATCAAAAGAAATATTATTTTCATGCATTTTACTTAATATATAGTTAGTAGTTCCATTTAAGATACCCTTAATAGAGTTAATTTTACATCCTGCTAAACTATAATGTCCCACATCCATGGTTGGAAGAGCTGCAGCTGTAGCGCCGCTATACTTTATATTTACACCCTTCTCCTTTGCCTTTTTCATTATAGTAGAAAAATTTGAAACTAATGCTCCTTTAGAAAGAAGTACTATATCCATTCCCGAATTCATTGCATTTATTGTATGCTCTAAACCAACTCCTCCATTTACATCACTTGGGGTGCAGTCTACAAAAATATCTCCTTCATATATTGAATAGCTGTAAAAGGAATCACTATTCTGTTCTCCATATTCTATAAGTCCATCAGATCCTGTGGTGCATTTTAGAAGCATGTCTGAATTTAATCCATTATATTCAAATACACACCCCTTACTTCCTATAACTCCACTTAGAATTAAATTAATGTCATACTGTTCATATATTTCTGCATGCTTGTCCTTAATAAGCTGTATGAGAGCTTTCCCAACATTCCCATATCCGCATACTATTATTCTTTTGTCCATTAACATTTCACCCCTTTATAGAATACTGATTTATTATAATTATATCACAATTTTGACAAATATATAGTAAAAATAACAGTACCCAAGCAATAAAAGCTCATTTACTGTCATTTATAAAGATCCTTATATATAATTTTAAATACCTCTAGTGCTTCTTGAATTTTAACCTGTAAAAGTTCCTTTTTTTCATCAAATTCTACATAACCTGCTTCTGTAAGTGTATATATCTTTTGCATTCTATTTTGAGAATCATCCCACTTACCATCTATAAATTTTTGTTTCTCAAGTTTTTTTAAAAGAGGATATATGCCCCCAGTACTTGGTATCCATAATCCTCTTGTTCTTTCCCCTATTTTATGTGCAATATCATTTCCATTAGTCGGCCCTAAACTGAGTATATAAAGAACATATAGAGGAAGCAGCCCTTTAGTAAATACCTGTCCTACCGCTTCCTTTTCCTTTTCTACTTTTTTTAATTCCAATAACTTTTTTTTATATTCTTCATATAGCCTTTTTTCTTCAAGTTTAGAGTCCTTGCCCATATTAGACATATATTATTACTCCTCTACTAAAATCAAGCCAACCAAACCTGGTCCACTATGCACTCCTGCTACAGGACTTATTTGGCCTCCAAAAAATCCTTCTACTACATTTTCATGCGTTGAAATTACGTCATATACCTTTTTTGATTCTTCTAATGCATCTCCATGCATTATATATAGCTTGCACTTCTTTTTATCTAAAGTTTCTTTAGCAAGCTCTAAAAGTCTATTTAATGATTGCTTTCTTCCTCTTACTTTATCATAAGTATAATACTTTCCATCATTTTTATCCACACCTATTATAGGTTTAATATTAAGAAGTTCCGCAATGGTCCCAGATACTTTTCCAATCCTGCCGCCTTTTTTTAGGTATTCTAATGTGCCTACTACAAAAAATAAATGTACCTTATCTCTTATTCTTGGTATCTCATTTACTATATCAGCATAACTCATCCCCTGAGCTATCATTTCTCCACATTTTTCAGCTAATATACCTTCCCCCATGGAAATTGAACGTGAATCGTATACATGTATATTTAAGTTAGGATGATTTTCGCTTACTAGCTTAACACTATTATATATACCCGAAAGTCCTGAGGAAAGTGTAATTATAATAGCATGAGTGTATCCTTCATTTTCTAGTTTGGTTAACAAATCTTCTGTATCTTGCATAGAAGGCAGCGAAGATGTTGGTACTTCAATTTTAAAATTATCATAAACCTCTTGAGGAGTTATCTCCAATTTATCCTTATATTCTCTGTCCCTATATATAATCCTAAATGGCAAAATCTCTATATTGTATTTCTTTATAATATCTTCATGTAAATCAGCAGCTGTGTCTGTAATTAAAGCTATTTTTTCCAATGAATATTCCTCCCTATCAATATATCTTCTTAACTAGTATTTCACATATTATATAAATTATATCATCTTTCAAGCAATTATCAATACTGATACATATCATTACTGATACCAATCACCATTGATACCAATATTGCTAATAAAAGCTTTATATTTATATTTATTTTTATTAAATATTTAGCTATACTAATACCGAGGTGTTGATAAATGGAAAACATAAATAATCTAAATGAACTACAAAGTTTTATAAATGACAATACTTTTGCATTCTTATATGTATCTTCTAAAAACTGTAGTGTGTGCACTCCTCTTTCCTACAAGATGGAAGAAATGTTATCACAATTCCCAAATATTAATTTAAGGAAAATGGATTTGGATGAGCTTCCCGAAGTAGGGTCTACTTTGTCCTTATTTACTGTTCCAATGATGATACTATTTATTGAAGGACGTGAAACTTTTAGAGAATCTAGGTTTGTAAAAATAAATGAGTTCAGGGATAATATAAAAAGAATTTATGATATTTATTATAACTAAATCATATTACTATAATACTTTGTCTTAGGAGTGATATAATGAAGATAGTTTGCATTGGCGATAGCTTAACCTACGGGTATGGTGTTCCTACGGAAAATAGCTGGATACAGTTAGCTTCTAAAATATCAAATAATGCATTTATAAATTCAGGTTTAAATGGCGATACAACCTCAGGTATGCTCTTTAGACTTGAAGAAGATTTAATAGGCCTAAAACCTGATAAAGCATTTATAATGGGTGGAACTAATGACTTTTTAATGGGATATAAATTACAAAACACAATTGAGAATATAAATGTCATAATTAGTGAATGTATAAATAATAATATAACCCCTTATTTAGGTATACAAATGAAAGCAGATAAAAAATTAGCTGAGCTTTATTGGAGCTCTTATATAAATTATGATGAAGTTAATTTAAAAATTGAAGAGTATAGAACTCATTTAATAAAAAAGTGCGAAAAGGAAAACTTAGTCTACTTTGATTTCTATGAGGTATTTGAAAATAACTCTACAAAAGATCTTTATTCAGATGGAATACATCCAAGTATTTATGGTCATAAATTAATGAGTTCTATAATAGAATTCTAGTACATAAGAAATGTTAAAACTTTATTAAAAAATTAAAATATTACGAAAATAAAAACTTTAATGTTTTTTGATAATTTTTTAACATAGATATTTTACTTATCACAAAAACGTGATAAAATATTTTCGTCGGTATTCTTATGAAACTGAACAAGTAAGTTTAATAAGAAAGTTCCGAATTATATCCTTATCAAGGAATAAGAACGGAGGTAAGATTTATGGAAAAAAATCTAAGAACTACTACCCACATCAACACTAGACAGCTTGCCGTTGTTGGTATGTTGTCCGCTATTTCAATCATACTTGGAGCTACTGGATTAGGCTTTATACCTATTCCCCCTGCAAAGGCAACCATAATGCATATACCTGTAATTATAGGTGCTATTGTCGAGGGGCCTATGGTTGGTGCCTTAATTGGACTTATGTTTGGTGTATTTAGCGTAATACAATCTGTTATAAATCCAACACCACTATCCCCTATATTTATGAATCCTTTAGTTTCAGTATTACCAAGAGTTTTAATAGGTATAGTGTCTTACTATTGTTACATATCTATTAAAAACATTCCTTTTATAAAAAAATCAAATATGGTTAAAATAGGAATTACTGCTGCTATAGGCACTCTTACTAACACTATAGGTGTACTTGGCATGATGTATATCTTGTACGTAGAGAAATATGCACAAATCTTGCATATAAGCTCCTCTGCAGCTAAAAAAGGTATAATTGCCATAGGTGCTACTAATGGATTACCTGAAATCACAGTATCAATACTTATAACTATACCAGTAGTAATGGCAGTAAAAAAACTTAAAAAGTAACTTATACTCCCGATTTTTCTAATCGGGAGTTTTTTGAATATAAGTATCTTTTTATATTATATATTTAAAATTAAAACAAAATATAAAAGTGAGGTTTGAAAAATGGAAGAAATAAATTTTATAGATATAGAAGGCATTAGCGTGGGTCATGCAGAGGATATGGAAGGAGCTACAGGCTGCTCTGTTGTAATATGTAAGGATGGTGCTACAGCCGGAGTAGATGTGCGTGGTGGTGCACCAGGAACTCGTGAAACTGATCTTTTAAATCCCGTTAATCTTGTTGATAAAATACATGCAGTGGTTTTATCTGGTGGAAGTGCTTTTGGTCTTGAAGCATCTAATGGTGTGATGCAATACCTAGAAGAACAAGATATAGGGTTTGATGTAACTGTAGCTAAAGTTCCGATAGTATGTTCTGCGGTTCTTTTTGACTTAGTTATTGGTAATCCTAAAGTTCGTCCCGATAAGTCTATGGGATATAAAGCTTGCTTAGATTCGGAAAAAAACAATAAAGACGTTCAGGGAAATGTAGGAGCCGGAACTGGAGCTACAGTTGGAAAAATACTTGGTGCAGATCACTCTATGAAAGGCGGATTAGGATCCTATTCAGTTAAAGTCGGTGATCTTCAGGTCGGAGCACTAATAGCTGTTAATTGTCTAGGAGATGTAGTAAATCCTGAAAATGGAAAAATAATGGCTGGAGTCATTGATGAAAACTTAAACTTCATTGACACAGAAAACATAATGATATCTCAATATAGAGAAAAGAAAAATTTATTTTCAGGAAATACCACAATTGGAGTTGTAGTAACTAATGCTAAGCTTACAAAAGCTCAAGCAAGTAAGGTGGCTTCTATGGCACATAATGGATATGGAAGAACCATGCGTCCTGCTCACTCTATGGCTGATGGAGATACTATATTTACTATGGCTACTGGGACAGTTGATGCCGATATAAACGTAGTAGGACTTTTAGCGGCACGTGTTGTAGAAAAAGCTGTTATAAACGCCATAACTCATGCAGAATCACAATATGGGCTTATGGCTTGGAAAGACCTTCCCCATAAGGCTTAACAACATTTTTAATACTCTGGTCGTATAGACTTTTCATCTAGGAAGGCGTTCATTTTGCCGAGAACGGCTAATATTTACAAATTCAAAATCCCTAAGCCGTCTAAACTCGCTATCGCTCAGACAGTAGGCGGCTTTTAACGGTATTTTGAATTTATAAATAAAGCCGTTCCAAGGCTCATTCAATGCCTTCTACGATGAAAATTCTATGCTCCAGAGCATTAATAAGTTCTTCATGCGAACTGCTGAATGAAGAAATATTAGAACTCTTTTGCGTAGCGAACGGTTGCATAATTTATAGAAATCTATGATTTTGTTATAAATTAGCACATCTCAGTATGCTGAGATGTTTAATCAATTATTCAAATTCCATACGACCTGTTTAACAATTAATAGTTACAATAATGAGCTAGAGATTAGAGACTAGGGAATTCTTTAAAATCTATTGTTCCTAGAACCTTTAGCCTTCCCCTTATTTACGAAGTACCATACTTACATGAGTAATTCCTCCTTCATAAAATAATTCTCCATAAGGTGTAAAATTAAGCCTCTCATAAAATCTTTCTGCATGCTTTTGTGCATGAATATGTATTTCATGAGCTCCTAGTTCGAAGGATTTTTTCACTAAGTTCTCTACTAGCATTTTACCTATATCTTTACCTCTATATTCCTTTATCACCGCAATTCTTCCTAGCGAGCAGCTATCCCCTCTAAAAATTATTCTTCCGGTAGCTATAGGAACATCATCATTATAAAATATAATATGCGTAGAAGACACATCTAATTTATCTCTTTCAACTTCTTCTGGTACATTTTGTTCTTCAATAAATACCATTTTTCGTATTTCATGCGCATCCCTTAAATCATCATCTCCTGCTTTCCATATCACTTTAAACACTTCAACATCTCCCTTCATAATTTTATTATATAAGAGTTTTTTAAAATATTTAATAAAAAAAATTATATTTATATCAATGAGCTTATTATAAAGTATGTACCAAAAATCTTACATGTCCGATTTTTTATAAAATATACTAAGTATAAAATATCTTAAAAAGAGTAAATTAATTTATATATATTATATTTATTTAACACTATATTTATCTAATAAAAATACTTACTAAAGCAATAAGGGAGGAATAACAATGAGAATGCATAAGAAAAACGGATATGTATTAGGAGCTGCCATGGTAGCTGCCGCAGCTGGTGTAGGTACTTTAATATACAAAACAGTTAATAAAAAGTCAGATGATAATGAATATGAAGGTAAAGCTGGAACTATAGAAATTGAAGAGTTAGAAGATCTTCCAGGCAATGGCGAAATCTATGGAAATTTTAATAAAGTTGATAACATGAATACTTTTACCAATACTTTTACAAATGCAAGCACTTCTACAAATACTTCTGCAGATATAAATTATGGTGAAGATAATCAAATGAAAAACAATATAAATATAGATCAAAATGTGAGTAAAAGCTTTCAGGAAGAAACAAAAAAAGATAGAGATGACTTAACCAACTTGTGGAAAAAGGATTTTGATGCAACACTTAAAGGTGCTCCTAAAAATCCTGAAAAGGAGTCTAACACTTTAGGTACAACTAATACTTTTACAAATACTGCAGCTTCAAATCCTACTACAGTTAACTCTTCAACAACTTTAAGTTATACTGTAGGTGAAGCAATGCACGATGCGTTTAATGACAGTGTTAATTTAAATAATGATAATGATGATTATTCTTTTAATAAAAAGAATGCTGAAGCAACTAAAAATTACTATGATCAATATAAGAGAAATTAAAGGGATGCTATTTAGCATCCCTTTCAATTTTAATTTTTTCCAAGTATTTGATTTACTGTAGGATTTTCATTTAACTTATTTAAATGATTTATATCAAGTACTGCTTCTGCAATATTTAATGAATGATCTCCTATTCTTTCAAAGTTACTTAATATATCAAGATATATGGCACTTACCCTTGCTTCACAAGTAGCACTACTAAGTCTCTTTATATCATTGTCTCTAAGTAACTCTTGAACTTCATCTATTTTTTCTTCTACTTCATATACAGACTTTGCAAGTTGTATATTATTTTTTTCAAAACTTCCTGATGCCCTTGTAAGAGCGTCTAAGGTATATCCATATAACGACTGAAGTTCTTCCATAGCATCTTCTGAAAATACAAGTCTTTTATTTATCTTTTCCTTTGATAAATCTGATATATTCTTAGCATGATCTCCTATACGTTCTATATCTTTTACCACATGAAACATAGAAGTAACTATATCAACTTGTTGTTTGGAAAGTTCCTCATTAGATAATTTTACTAAGAATTTAGTTATTTCTTCCTCTAATAAATCTATAAGATCTTCAGTTTCCCCAACCTTTTTAATTAAATCTTCATCACCCTTTTTTAGTGATTCTACTGACATCTCAAGGCATTCTTTTGCCTTACCCGCCATATGTACTATTTCTCTTTGACATTGTCCTACTGCTATAACAGGAGTTTCAAGCAGTCTATCATCTATGTACTGAACTCCAATATGTTCTTCTATTTCGTCTCCTGGAATAATTTTATTAGCAAAAGCTACTAAGTATTTTATAAACCAAATTTGTATTAAAACATTTGCTATATTAAAAAATGTATGTGCATTTGCAATTTGCTTTGCTATATTTCCTGGGGTTATCATTACAATAAGACTAGACACCGGTTTTAGCAAAATTAAAAATATAGTTGTACCTATAACATTAAAAGTAAAATGTATAAGTGCTGCTTTTCTAGCATTCTTATTTGTTCCTATACTTGATAAAAGTGCAGTTACACAAGTTCCTATATTATCCCCAAATAGTACTGGTAGTGCAACGGATATAGGTAATACTCCATTTTGGCCTAATGCTATGAGTATTCCTATAGTTGCAGAAGAACTTTGCACTATTGCCGTAAGCCCTACACCAACTAATATTCCTAGAAATGGATTAAATGATAAAGTAGCTACTAGACTCTTAAATCCTTCAGATTTCGCAAGTGGTTTCATAGAACCAGACATAGATTCCATACCTATAAATAATATACCAAATCCTAGTATTATATTTCCTATTTCTTTTGTTTTTCCACCCTTAGAAAAGAGAATTATAATCGCACCAATCCCTACAAATATTGGCGCTATTGCGGTCAAATCCAAAGCTACAAGTTGCCCTGTAATAGTTGTACCGATATTAGCACCCATTATGACTCCTGCGGCTTGATACAAATTCATAAGGCCAGCATTAACGAAACCTACTACCATAACAGTAGTGGCACTACTACTTTGAATTACTGCCGTAACTACTGTACCTGTAAGAACAGCTTTTATAGGATTAGATGCAATCTTTTCAAAAAAGACCTTCAATCTATCTCCCGCTGCATTTTCTAGGCCATCTCCCATTACCTTCATTCCATAGAGAAATAAACCTAATCCTCCAAACAATCCAATCAACATTGATCCAATATTCATTTTCATGCTCCTTCCAAATTAATTATAAATAATACAAATCGATTACTCTAAGCATTTATACGCATGAGTTATAGATAATTTTAGTCTTACTATAAATCAATATACTTTTATTTTATCGATATGTTTCCCTTATAAATAATATATTAAATTTGACTAAAAAAAATAATTCTTAAATTTATTTAACACAATCTTAACAAAACACCCCCTCTAAATTACTTAAATGTATTTATTTTGAACTATGAGTCCATAGTTTTTTAATTCAAAACGAATTTTGTAAAGTCTAATCATTTAATCATTAAAAAACAAGCCATAATATAATTAAATTATATTATGGTTTTAAAATTGCTTTAAATTTATTTGTAGTTTTTAATATCTATTCCTCCAAAAGCTGCAACACATCTTACTTTTAAAACCAGCCCATCATTTAACAAACTTTCTTCATATTCTTTAGTTTTGTTGCTCCAACCTCCAAATATAGGAATCCCTGTAACAATTACCTTCCAACCTTCTGGCACTAATATATCTATTCCTCCAAAGGCTACCGTTAAGTCAAGCACTGCTCCTTCTCTTGCTAATTCACTTTTCCTCAAATCTATATCTGCTCCTCCGAAAATTGCAGTTACTTTTCCTCCCTTAAAGTTTTTAGATATGTTTTTATTTTCTATTCCTGAAAATAACGTAAAGTAATCTATATATTCATCTGAAACTTCCTTTATTCCCTTACCTAGAAATTTCTTATCTGAACGAGAAAAAATTATCTTTATTCCTATTATTATAAATACTATAGGCCATAATAAGGATCCTAAACTTTGGGTTATAATCCCTAGTTCCCTTAACTGAAAAAAAGCTCCTATTCCTATTATTATAAGTCCACTTGTATTAGAAATTGATTTATTTGTAATTTGTATCAATCCAATAAAAATTATTATTGATGGCCACCAAATAGAAATTATATCCCCAAAATCCCATATTCCAAGTTGATTAAACAAAGTTCCAATTCCTATAAATATAAATATTAATCCCAAGACAGATTTTTGTTTCATTTTTTCTATCCTCACTTAATTTATTATTTTTAAATTAATTATATACTATTGTAAACTTATTTGTTACTAATAGAAGTCATTTTTATTATATTTCTATAAACCTTCCATAATGTTATTATAATTTTTATTTTAAATTAGGACAAAATAAATGTGTACTAAAAACAAACCTTGAATGGAGGGTCTTAAATGGATAATAAAAAGTGTAGAGATATAGAAACTGAAAATAGAATAGAAGAATTAATAAATGTAGTAGAAAATCATACACGTACAAAAAGACATTTAGAGCAGCACTCAGATATTGCTTCACCTAATCAATTATCTAACGCTAAACATATTCAACAAGTTAGAGAAGATAATATAGATAGCTTAAAAGATAAAATAGTTTATGATGATGGTGGTCCAACAAAGGAAAAAGAAAACATTCGTAAAAATATAGAATTTGCTAATGGATATATTAAGAACAATAAGGATCATATGGGCGAAAAACAATTAGAAAACATGTTAGAAAAACAAGAAAATCGTCACCAAAAATTAAATGAACTTCAATAAAAAATATATAACATTTTTTAAGCATTAAAGAAAAGGCACTAGAAACTAGGGAATTGAGGATTTTATATAACAAACCCCAAATTCCCTAGTTTCTAGTACTTTAGTTTATTTGTGTTTAATACTATTTAATATTTTTATTCTATAGTTATTACTTCGTACCCTGCTTCTGCAACTACTCTTTTTATTTCATCATTACTTACTTCATCATCAAATCTTCCTACAAGTGTTTTACTTTCAAGATTACCTTCTAAATTTTCCCCACCTAATTCAAGCAGTGCATTTTTAACATGACTAAGGCAATGCGCACAAGTCATTCCTTCAACTATAATTTTCTTTCTCATTTTTATTTCTCCCTTCTCTTTTTAAGCTTTTTATTATATTATAACTTTAAGGTTTTTAGCCTTAATGCGTTTAGCAACACGGAAACAGAACTTAAACTCATTGCAGCTCCTGCAATCATAGGATTTAATAGCGGACCTCCAAATACATGAAGTATCCCCATTGCTACCGGTATCCCTATAGTATTATACCCAAATGCCCAAAATAAATTTTGCTTTATGTTTATTATTGTCCTCTTACTTAAAAGGATAGCTCTTGGCACATCCATTAAATCACTTCTCATAAGAACTATATCAGCAGATTCTATGGCCACATCCGTACCTGAACCTATAGCGATACCAATATCTGCTTGTGCTAAAGCAGGTGCATCATTTATTCCATCTCCTACCATAGCCACTTTCTTACCTTCCTTTTGAAGCTTTTTCACTTCATTAGCTTTATCTTGAGGTAATACTTCAGATAACACTCTATCTATTCCTACTTGTTTAGCAATAGCTTCCGCAGTTCTTCTATTATCTCCCGTAATCATTGCTACTTCTATTCCAAGCTTATGCATTTCTTCAACTGCCATTTTACTTGTTTCCTTCAATTTATCCGCCACTGCAATTATACCTATTATTCTCTCAGACAAAGCTACATACATAGGGGTTTTCCCATCTTCTGCAAGCTTTTCAGATATCTTTTCTATTTCCTTTGTTAAAAGATTTTTTTCATCCATTAACTTCTTATTACCTAGAAAAATATCTTTCCCATCTATTTTAACTTCTATTCCTTTTCCTGGGACTGCTTTAAATTCTTTAGTTTCTTTAAACTCTAGATTTTTTTCTTCTGCATTTTTTACTATAGATTCTCCTAGTGGATGCTCTGAATTTTTTTCTCCACTTGCCGCAAGTGTTAATAATTCTTCTTCATTAAAATCAAAAGTAATTATATCTGTCACTTCAGGTTTACCCTGAGTTATAGTTCCTGTCTTATCTAAAACCACTGTCTTTATATGATGAGCACTTTCCAAGGCTTCCCCACTCTTTATAAGAATTCCATACTCTGCTCCCTTTCCTGTTCCTACCATTATAGCTGTAGGAGTTGCTAATCCAAGGGCACAAGGACACGCTATTACTAGTACTGATATAAATATAGTTAAGGCAAATGTATTAGTTTCGCCATATAATTTCCATCCTATAGACGAAAGTATTGCAAGCACTATTACTATAGGCACAAAATATCCAGATATAATATCTGCAAGCCTTGCAATAGGCGCCTTGCTTCCTTGAGCTTCTTCAACTAATTTTATAATTTGAGATAGCACTGTATCCTTTCCTACTTTAGTTGCTTCATATTTTACAGATCCATTTTTATTTATACTTCCACCTATTACTCTATCTCCCTTTGTTTTTTCCACCGGAATACTTTCTCCAGTAAGCATTGATTCATCTATCGAAGTAATCCCTTCTACAATTACACCGTCTACAGGAATCTTTTCCCCTGGTTTTACTACAACTATATTTCCTACTTCTACTTCGTCTATAGATATTTCAGACTCTACTCCATTATTTATAACTCTAGCTGTTTTAGGTGCAAGTCCCATGAGTTTTTTAATTGCTTCTGATGTCCTCCCCTTACTTCTTGCCTCTAAATATTTACCCAAAGTTATCAAAGTGAGGATAACTGCAGCTGATTCAAAATAAAGGTTGTGTGCTGCATGGTGATTTCCTATAAATATTTTATACATAGAATATAAGCTGTATACAAAGGCGGCCAAAGTACCTATTGCTATTAGGGAGTCCATATTAGGCTCTCTTCTTATTAATGTTTTAAATCCTACTCTGTAAAACTTTGCCCCTAAAACTATAACAGGTATAGTTAAAGCAAGCTGAACTCCTGAAAACACTTTAGGATTGATATCGGGGCTTATGAAGTCTGGCACAGGAATTCCTATCATAGGTCCCATAGCTATATATAAAAGAGGAATTGTAAGTATGGCAGATAGTATGAACCTCTTCCACAAATCATCCATTTCTTTTTCCTTTTTTTCTTGATGAACATCCTTAGTTTCTTCTTCTATCAATTTATATCCTGATTTTTCTATAGCTTTTTTAATCTCACCTATACTAGCAATTTCAGGATCATAGGTAACTGTTAATTTCTCCAAGGCTAAATTTACATTTGCCTCACTTACACCATCTACCTTTTTAGCAGCTCTTTCTACTGCTTTAGAACAAGACGCACACGTCATTCCTTCTACGGAAAACATTTTAGTTTGAGTTTCTGTAAAAGCCTTATATCCTGCTTTTTCAATAAAGTTTTTAACTTCTTCCAAATTCATCTTTTCATCTTCAAAATCTATCATAAGTTTTTCTGTTGCAAAATTCACATTAGCTTCTTTTATCCCATCGACTTTTTTCGCAGCTCTTTCTACCGCCTTAGCGCAAGCCGAACAAGTCATTCCTTCTATTTTAAGAATCTTTCTCATTTTTCCCACCTCTCTTATAGTTATTTATTTTTAGAACTATCTTTCTTATTTTTATCATTGTTACTATTTAACCCACAGCAATCTAATTTATTGTTTCCAAAGGTCTTGTCATTTTCTTCTGCAATTTTTCTTATAAATTTCTTTAAAAATGCCTTCATAATTATTTCTCCTTTAATCATTACTTTTGAATAAGCTTTTCTAAAACTCCTATAATCTCATCTACCTTTTCATCTCCATTATCATTCATAAAGGCATGCTTTACACAATGATTTAGATGTTGTTTTAGTATAAGCATATTTGCTCTTTTCAATAAAGCTTGAGATGCTATTATTTGGTTAGATATATCTATGCAGTATCTGCCATCCTCTAACATTTTTATTATTCCCTCTATTTGTCCCTTACAAGTTTTTAAAGCTTGCATTGCTTTCTTTTGTTCTTCATTCAACTTCCATACCTCCCTCCCCCGGTGGGGGTGTGTTTTATTTCATTATATACTCATTAAGTGTATTTTTCAAGTATAAATTTTATCTTTTTTAAATCTTCCATTATTTACTAATCTTAAGACTTTTATTAAAATAAGGAGCAGATAAACTTAAGAGTTTATCTGCTCCTTATTTTGCCCCATTCACTATCTAATATCCCATATACATACATATCATACCATGTTCCATCTCTTCTGACTGCTTCCCTCAATATCCCTTCTTTTTTAAATCCCAGTTTTTCATATAACCCTATAGCTTCTTCATTATAACTTATTGTTTCAAGCTGAAGCCTATGTAAATTTAATTCTCTAAATGCGAAATCTATTACGAGGGATAGTCCTTCGGTACCATATCCCCTCCCGCGATAATTATTATTTCCTATTCCAAGCCCTAGCCATCCAAATCTATTGTTCCAATTTATTCTATCTATCTCTATATATCCTATAAATTCATTCTCTTCTTTAGTGCGAAGTGCAAAAAAATAGTTATTTGAATTATTCACTTCTCCTAAAAGCCATTCTTTTATTCTTCCTCTATACATTGGTGCAGCGGCATTAAAGTCGAATTTTCTTAAAAACTCGGTATCCTCATACCACTCCATCATTATGTCTATATCTTGTTCTTTTAATGATGTTATTTTTAACTTCTCACTTTTTAACAAATTATTTTTTAGCATTCATTATTCCTCCTATAAAAACTTCCCTACTATTTATATAATTATAAATCATATAAATAGTTGCATCAATTATTCTTATTTATAAATAAATTTACACATATAATTTTCAAAATGACCAAACTTAGTCAATTTCATAAATATTAACATTTCGTTAAATTAATTAAATTTTCTGCGTTTTTGTGAAAATATTGTGTCTAGTTCTCAATTATGATAAACTTAAATTGTTGAATTTTTAACATATCTATTATGCAATTTATTCACTTATTGTAAAATTATCAAATATACAAATTCTGTACAAAATTAACGATTATACAAATTTCATATAAATTTGTCGAACAAGGAGGAAATAGTATGTCAATAGAATTTTTAATGGATATAGTAGTTATACTACTAAGCACTAAATTATTTGGACTATTAGCTAAACGATTTCAAATGCCTCAAGTAGTTGGTGCACTTTTAGCTGGACTTATAATAGGTCCTGCATTTTTAGGATTAGTTCATTCTAGCGACTTTTTATCAAAGCTTTCGAAATTAGGTGTACTTCTTTTAATGTTTACTGCCGGACTTGAAACCGATTTAGACGAACTTAAAAAGAGTGGTAAGGCTTCATTTATTATTGCACTTGCTGGAGTAATCGTACCTTTGTTAGGTGGACTTGCCGTAGCTGGTTTCTTTAATAATGACGGAAAGCCTTTTAGTGGAGATCTACAAACTCTTTTGCAAAATATATTTATAGGTATAGTATTAACTGCTACATCTGTTAGTATTACGGTAGAAACCCTCCAAGAGATGGGAAAATTAAAAACTCCATCCGGTACAGCAATTCTTGGAGCAGCTATAATAGACGACATTTTAGGCATTGTACTTTTAACTGTTGTTACAAGTGTTTCTAACCCATCTGTAGATATCAAGGTAGTTTTGTTTAAAATTGTAGCTTTCTTTGCTGTTTCTGCGGTATTTGGAATATTGTTTTATCATGGATTCAACAAATTATCTTCCGTAACAGTAGATAAGAAAAAACTTCCAATATACGCTTTAATCTTTTGCTTCGTAATGGCTTTTGATGCAGAACACTTCTTTGGAGTAGCAGATATTACAGGTGCATACATTGCAGGTTTAGCTTTATCTAAAACAAGCGAAGCACATAATATAATGGAAACTGTAGAAACTGTTTCAACTACATTATTATCTCCTATATTCTTTGCTAATATTGGTATAGCTACTGTTATACATGGCATGAATATGAAAATGATAATATTTACCTTCTTATTATTATTAGTTGCTATATTAAGTAAATTAGTTGGATGTAAATTTGGAGCACAAGCTTGCGGATATTCTAAACAAGATGCTCTTCAAATTGGTACTGGAATGATATCTCGTGGAGAAGTTGCCTTAATAGTTGCAAACATCGGCGTATCTATGAAGCTTATGAAGGAAGAATATTTTGCTCCACTTATATTAGTAGTTATAGTTACAACAATTATAACCCCAATACTTTTAAAAGTTGTTTATGGCTATGAATCAGAAACCGAATCAGTTCCTGACTTAGAACGCGTATAAGACATATTTTAAATACAAAAACTCCTGGTAATTTATCCAGGAGTTTTTATTATATTAGCAACTGCTTACTTATATCAAAAGTTGGTTTCATGTCCTATATAACATGCAATTTCCCTATCTAAAAATAGATCTTGTATATAATCCATTTTATCCTGCGCAGTACCCTCTTCACTTTTATATGCATATTCCTTTCCTAACTGATTCCATTTGGAGTCTCCAAGTCTATGAAATGGTAATATGTTAATTTCAAACAATCCTAGAGAATTCATAAATTCTGCAGTTTGTATAATATTTTCATCATTATCATTAAAATCTCTTATTACTGGCATTCTTAAAACCAGCCTTCCATTCCAGTTTGACTTTGTAAGCTCTCTTATGTTTTTTAATATCAAATCATTATATACTCCCGTTTTTTCCCTATGCTTTTCTCTGTCCATATGCTTTATATCTATAAATGCAAAATTTATATATTTCATCACATCTAGAAAAGTTTCCGTATCCTTGTATGCTGTAGTTTCTATTGCAGTGTGTATATACTTTTGTTTACATCTTTCTAAAACCTTAATTAAAAATTTTGATTGTAATAGCGGTTCTCCACCACTAAAGGTAACTCCCCCTGTATCTCCCCAATATTGTCTATCCCTATTTAATATATTTATAAGGGAATCTATATCATACCATTTCCCACAAAGCTTTAAAGCTTCATAGTAGCACGCATTAGTACATTCAAAAGTATTACAACTTCTACATTTTTCCCAATGAATATTTAAAGACTTATCCTGATTTATACTTATTGATTGCTTTGGACAAACATTTATACACATTTCACATCCGTTATTAGATTTACACTTACTTTGGGCAAACATTAATTTTTCTCCATAATACCAGCTTTCAGGATTAGCACACCACTCACATTTTAAAGGACATCCAGACATAAAACAAATAGTCCTGCATCCAGGTCCATCATGTACCGAATAACTTTGTATATCAAAAATTAATCCTTTATTTTCTTGCAAGTTCTACTCACCCCTCCCACAATTAATCAAAGACTTTGCTTTAAAAAATTATTAATGTTTAACTTATCAAAGCAAAGCCTTTAATCAATCTTTGTTATTTGGCTGCTTCTTTTTTATTATCAATAGACAATGGTAATGATAAAGCTGCTACTATGGATACTGCAAAGGAACAAGTTGCAAATATTATAGAGTAAAGATAGCTTCCGGACCTGTCAAATAAAAATCCTCCCATGAAGCTTCCAAGAGCTGGTCCTATACCCATAACAACTAAAGTTGCTGTTCCCCAAATCTTGCCTAGTGTTTTACCCCCATAAATAGTACCTGCATATCCTGCAACTCCCCCTGGTTCAATTGCCCAGTAAATAGCGAATAATATACACGCAATTCCTCCTAGAATAATTGACTGTTTACTCATTAGAAGAAGTATGCACGCAATTACTCCCATAACTGGTGCAAAAACAAGCATTATTTTTCTGCCCTTTGTTTCATTTCCAACTTTTACAACAACCTTATCTGCTATGATTCCCATTAAAGGCATGGTGATTATTCCTGCAATACCTATCATTACATATAAATTAGTAGCTGTACCTAATGATAATTTAACATCCGTAGTCCAATAGGTAACAATTTGAGTCCAAATCAAAAATTCTGCTACCATACTAGTTAAAAAAGCAACTATTGCTCCCCAAATAGGAAATGTACCAAAGGCTTCTTTAACTGTCCATAAGTGTTCATTTCCAGATGCCTTTTTGCCTGGAGCAGTTCCAAATGCTTCTAGTCCGTAATCCTGAGGATTTTTCTTCGCTACAATTGCTGCAATTATAAGAGCAATTAATACCACTACTGAAAGCCCTCTCATTGCAAGTCTCCAGTCCATAGTAAGTAATATCTTTTTAACTCCTAAACTTAAAGCAACTTGAGCTACTGGCGCTCCCATAAAAGCAATGCCCCACATAGTAGCATAGGATTTCCCAATATACCATTTACGAACAGATACTGTAGAAGAAACCCAAAGCATACCTGTACCTATGCCTGCAAAAACTGCATAAGGAATTAAATATCCAAAATAAGTTTGAGCAAAACTTGTTACATAAAATCCTAAAGCCGCACATACAGAGCCAATAGCATAGGCAGGTTTAGTTCCCCACTTATCTATTATCATACCGCTGAAAAATGCTGTTACTGCATATACCATCATCATGATTGAGTATCCAAGGGAGACCTTGGATACACTCCATCCAAGGTCTTTAGTCATTGGTCCTAAGAGTACAGAAAAGGTAGATCTGTATCCAAATAGACAAAATACTGCTAGCCAAGAAGCAAGTACAACCATGTGACCTAATTTACTTGCTCTTCTATCTTCCATAGACTTTCCCCCTAATTATTTTTTTTCATATCCTTCACAAGTTACTCCCATAAGCTCTCCATAGGTCCAATACTCTTTATTAAGTCCACTACATATTCCCATATTATCTGCATTTGGATTTTTAAACTTGCTGCAATTTTTACATTTTGGCGCTTCGTTAAAATTCCCACATACTTCAGAATCTATAAATATAATAGAATTTGTTTTTCTACATATTCCTTTAGCTACGTCTATAGATGCAAAATTCAAACAATCATTGTGTTTATTGTTATTTGTCATAATACTACACCCCTTCATATTCTGTTCTTGCAACTACTTCATCTTGGATTGGTTTTCCTATTTCACACCAATATTGAGTAAATCCCGCTACTCTTACCATTAAATCTCTATAATTTTCAGGCTTCTGTTGAGCATCTTTTAAAACCTTAGAGTCTACTATATTATATTGAATATGATATCCACCCTTTCTCATATAAGCTCTTGTAAGATCGAGAAGTTTCTTTGCTCCTTCCTCACCTTTTATAGCACTTGGATGAATCTTTAAGTTCATTTGAGAATTTTGTGATTTAGTATGATCCCAGATAGTTGCAGAGTTAAACAACGCATAAGCTCCATTTTTATCTGTTCCAGGATATGCAGACATAGATCCATCTGAATACGTTGTTCCTGCCAGCCTACCATCTGGAGTTGCAAGTGTTGCTGCTCCCTGGGCACCATGAGTGGATACAGAAATTTGACACGCATACATCTTCTTACCAAATAGTGATTCATAGTTATGAGTCATTTCACAGAACCAATCTTCATATTCCTTTAGAATACTATCTGCGTACGCATCATCATTTCCGTATTTAGGCGCAAGTAAGCAATCTCCATATATTTTGTCATACTTACTTCCATCTTCTCTCTTTTCCTGATCTGCTAGTGAGTAACTTCCTACTTCTGATGCAGTCTTAAATCCAAAATTATTAAGAATCGCTTCTTGCACTTCTTCCAAAGTGTATTTTTTATCATCATATACAAGTTTCTTAATTGCCGCTAATGAGTTAACCATATTTATAGTTCCACAGCTCTCAACATTATAGGTTGCATTATATCTATATCCCATATTTCCAATATGCTGCCCTTTGTCTAGACAATCTGGTTTAAGCATTGAGCTAAACACTGCCATATTATTTTTTCTCCAGATGTCATGCTGAATATTATTTGTTCTAGCAAGGCAATCGCAAGTTATATTATAATATTCTTTATAGATATTCCAAAACTCTTCATAGCTTTCAAGCTTTTTGTTGTGAGGAGGATATACTTGAATATTTGTTCTGTAGTCCTTACCATTTGTTATCACTAGTTCCAATATTTTAGGATTTGCAATAAAGTGTACTCCTACGCTGGTTGGCTGTCCTGCTCCCCCTGGAATAAAGTATTTCTTTCCATTCAAAGTAAGCTCTTTCCATGCGCAAGGTGATGTTTCTAAGCATCCTCCTATGGCAAAGGATCTAGCTTCTTCTACTGTCATACCTTCTCCTGCATACTGATTTAATATAAATTGCATACCACCTTGATTATTCATCCATGCTGGATATCCCGCTCCAGTTTTATCACATTCAATGCATTTGAGTAAAAATTCTTCTGGAAGCTTTTCATCATATAAAACTGATAATGTTGGTTGAGGAGATCCACAGGTAATTCCAGCTTCAACTATTAACATTTCAAGTTCATTAGCTGCAGATTTACCATCCTTAGTGAGACCACCTAAGCTTAAGTTATTAAATGTATTTCCTGAAAGCACTCCGCCTACAACTCCTGTAGAAGCAAAGCAATCTATACATGTAAATTTAACTCTATGAAGCTCCAATAATTCTAAAGCTTCCTTTTTAGTAAGTCTTCCTGCTTCTAAATCCTGTTCAAACCAAGGATAAAGCACCTGCCCTACTCTTCCTGGTGAAAGCCCTGAAATGGCATCTTCATTTAAACAAGCAATATGAATAGTATAAGTAAGCTGTAGTGCTTCTTTAAAAGTTCTTGGCTGATTGTGAGCTATCCATTCTAAGCAATTTGCTATTTCTTCGTATTCTTCTCTTTGTGTTTCATCCTCTGTTATACTTATAAGTCTCCTAGCTTCTTTCACATAATTTAAAATCCAGTTTTGTATTCCCTCTACTACCAACTTTACAGCCTCATAGAAGTACAACCTGTCCATACCTATTACTCCGTCTCCATCAGCATTTCCAGCTACTTCCCTCTTACATTCTTCAGCCATTTTTATTAATCCATCAAATCCATATTGAAGAGGATAATAATAATTTATAACTTCTCTTCCTTGTGGAAGTGTAAATCCTGAGTCAAACATACATATTAAACTTTTCATTATATTTTCTTTGATTTGATAACTTGGAACCATTTGCTCATACTTATGTCCTAAATCTTCTACAGATTTTCCTACCCATGCCTTTGCCAGTGTTACCAATGCAGGAACTTCTTCTTTTCTAATGCCAAACTTTCCAGCTATAGATACTACATTTCCAAAGCTATTAGTAACATTTCCTCCGCCAGTACCAAATTTACTTAACTCACCAGCACTAGCACTTCCTCTTTTTAAAGCTTCTTTATAAAGTTCATCTTCCTTTGCTACAAAGAATCCTTCTGAAAGCCAAGGCATTGGAAATGATCCTCTGTAGTAGTTAGTTTTTTGCATTACAAGCTTTTCTCCTGGAAAAATAGTTGGAGTTAAATGTGAAAATGCACATTTTAATGCCTCAGCTCTTCTGATTACATTAACTTCTCCTTCTAGCTCATTCCATCTTCTTGTGTACCAGTATGGAAATTCTGTATTAGTGGAGGATAGTGTATTATAGTATATATCTCTTAGTTTTTTTGCTCTTTCCGTAGGTTCTTTTTTTACTTCTCTATCTACTAGCTCCTCCGGCGCAGTCCCTCCCGCTTGAAAATTAATAGGTAATCCTTTAGCTGCTAATATGTCTGCTAGCTTTGTCTTTATTGACATTTTATCTCCCCCTAATGTCTCAAAAATTGTTTTACAACCTATAAATATGTTTATACCTATTTTTTTATTACTTTACAAAAAGTTCAAAAACTGCAGTAATAGCTACTACAGTTTGAAATTATCTATTTTTATTTATATTTTAATATCTTTTTTATTACTTTGAGCAAGTTGCTTCCATTTACGTTAGCTTTATCACAAAATTCTCCAATCTTACCTGTTTTACATCCTGCCTTTATCCCAGCCTCCACATCGGTATCCCTGTCTCCTATCATCCAGCTTTCTTTAGCATTTATATTATATTTTTCTATAAGCTCAAGTAACATGGTAGGATTGGGCTTTCTACAAGAAGCATTTCTATCATAAAAGGGACAGTATACTATTTCCCTTATCTCTCCATAAGGTTCTATTTCTTTTATAAGCTTTTCATGTATCTTTTCAAGTTCCTCTTCTGTTAACGTTCCTACTTCAATCCCTCCTTGATTTGTTACTACAAATATACCGTATCCAGCCTCAGTTGCAATTTTAATTCCTTCCTTTGCCTCTTCAAATATTATTAAGTCTTCAGGAGTACGTACATATTCTTTAAAATCATTTATTACTCCATCTCTATCTAAAAATATTGCTTTATTCAAATACACTAACCTCCTGTATAAAAACTTGTTATTACATGAAATAAATAAAAAATAATTCTTATTATCTAATAACCAAGTTCACGAAAAATTTTCATTATAAATATTAATACTGCATTTATAGTTGTGTGCATAATAAACTATTTTGAATAATATAAATTATAGTTTATATAAATATATAATAATTTATTATAATTATATCCTTAATCCATAAAATTCTCAAATATGTTAAACTTTATCACCTTTTTTATTGACTAATAGTTAATAAAAATATATCATATGAAAATACAGTAAATAAAGAGGAGGGATTTCCTTGAATATAGATAAAGAAAAAATTAAAACCGACTTTCGGCAAAATCTCATCAATTTATATTCCATAGATATTGATGAAGCTTCTGCCTTTCAGAAGTATGTTGCCTTAGGTTTCTTAATAAGATCC
The DNA here is from genome assembly GCF_000765165.1 of Clostridium sp. HMP27. Taxonomy (NCBI): domain Bacteria; kingdom Bacillati; phylum Bacillota; class Clostridia; order Eubacteriales; family Clostridiaceae; genus Clostridium; species Clostridium sp. HMP27. The sequence continues at coordinate 138,814 of NZ_JMFY01000018.1, forward strand.
TATGTTGGAGAAAATTGGTTAGAAACTAATAAAAAATATGCTAACAACAAAGATAAACAGGTATATTATTTTTCTATGGAATTCTTAATTGGTCGGCTTCTTGGTAATAATATGATGAATCTAGGGATTTATAACATATGTAAAGAAGCGTTAAATGAACTTAATATAAACATAAACGAACTTGAGGAAGTTGAAAGCGATGCTGGACTTGGTAATGGCGGTCTTGGGAGACTTGCTGCCTGTTTTTTAGATTCCATGGCATCTCTTAATATTCCCGGTCATGGTAATGGGATAAGATATAATTACGGACTTTTTGAGCAAAAGATAATTGATGGATATCAAATAGAGGTACCTGATAAATGGTTAAAAGAAGGTAATGTTTGGGAAACTAGAAAGCCAAATAAATCTGTTACTGTTGATTTTTATGGGACTGTAAAGCATATATATGAAAATGGCAAAACAAAATTTATACAAGAAAATACAGAAACAATACTTGCTGTTCCCTATGATACTCCTGTTATAGGGTATAATAATAAAACAGTAAATACTTTAAGACTTTGGAGCGCCGAACCTATTGATAAGGATTTTGACTTAAATTTGTTTAGCCAAGGAGAGTATTCTAAAGCAGTTGAATACAAGTCATCTATTGAGTCTATAACCAAAGTCCTTTATCCAGATGACTCCACAGAAAAAGGAAGACTCCTTAGATTGAAACAACAATATTTCTTTGTAAGTGCTGGAATTCAAAGTATAATTCGAAGATATAAAAAACTTAGCAAACCAATAACCGATCTTCCTAAATATATTGCTATACAAATAAATGATACTCATCCAGCTGTTGCAGTACCTGAACTTATGAGAATATTAATAGATGTTGAAGGACTTCATTGGGATGAGGCATGGAATATAACTACAAATACTATAGCTTACACCAATCATACAATTCTTGCTGAAGCAATGGAAAAATGGCCTGTAGATATATTCAAGGGACTTCTTCCAAGGATCTATATGATAATAGAAGAGATAAATAGGCGATTTTGTATTGAGGTTATAGATAAATTTAACGATTCAAATAAACTAAAGGAAATGTCAATAATACAAGATGGATATATAAAGATGGCATTCCTTGCTATTGTCGGAGGACATTCTGTAAACGGGGTTGCCAAACTCCATACAGACCTTTTAAAAAAGCAAGAACTATCTAATTTCAATGAATTTTATCCTGGTAAATTTAATAATAAGACCAATGGTATAACTCACAGACGATGGCTTTTAAAAGCTAATCCAAACTTAAGCAATCTTATAACTAAAAATATTGGAGAAGGTTATATATACGAACCACTAGACCTAATAAAATTAAAACCTTTTGCATATGATAGTTGGTTTAGAGAAGAATTTCATAAAATAAAAGTTAATAATAAAATTGAATTTTGTAAGTTTGCTAAAGATAAATTTAATATGGACATAGATCCTAATTCCATATTCGATGTTCAAGTTAAAAGATTGCATGCTTATAAAAGGCAGATTTTAAATTTATTTAATATAATGGATTTATATTTTAGACTTAAAGATAATCCTGAAATTGATATTATACCTAGAACGTTTTTCTTTGGTGCTAAAGCTGCTCCCTCTTATCATCTTGCAAAACAAACTATAAAACTTATTAATACTGTAGGCGATATGATAAACAATGCTCCTTGTGTGAAGGGAAGAATAAAGGTTTATTTCCTTCCTAACTATTCAGTATCCTTAGCAGAAAAAATAATTCCTTGCGCTAATGTAAGTGAACAAATCTCTACTGCTACCAAAGAAGCATCTGGTACTGGAAACATGAAATTTATGATGAATGGTGCCATTACCTTAGCTACCTTAGATGGTGCTAATATTGAAATAAAAGATGCTGTAGGAGAAGAAAATATAGTTATATTTGGACTAAACAAAGAGGAAGTTTTAAACTACCAAAAAAATCGCAACTATAACTCCTATGATTTTTATAATTCTGACATGAGGATAAAAAGAATATTAGACTGCCTTATAGATGGTTCGTTAAATCCTAATAAAAATGAATTTAAAGATATATATGATTCTCTTTTAAGTGGAAATGATGAATATTTTGTTTTAAGAGACTTTGCAGCCTATGTAGATGCACAAAATAAAATAGATGCTCTTTATAGGGATAAGGATCTTTGGAACAAAATGTGTGTTATAAATATTGCTCATTCGGGAAGATTTTCTTCCGATAATACCATCAAAAGATACTGGGAAGACATTTGGAGCGTATAAAAAGGATATTACGACATTTTTAATGTTAAACCTTCCGTATAGGTTCTGCCTTTAAGAAAGCGTTCACTGCGCAAAGAAGCTCTAATATTTATAAATTAAAATCACCTAAATTTTATAAACTCGCTGTCGCTCAGACAGTATAAAATTCTTAACGGTGCTTTACATTTATAAATAAAGAGCTTCTAATTGCTTGTTCAACGCTTTCTACAATGCAGAACCCATACTAAATTTAACATTAAAAAGTTTCCCGTAATTCACATTTTAATAAAATTATGTCTTAACATTTTTTCTCGTTTTTCATGAAGATATCATTGTAAAAACTCACTAATTAAAACTTGCAACTCTTTCTCATCATAATATATCTCATCGCTAATAAACTTTTCAATCTCAATAGTTCCATCGTTCATAAATTCTATTTCCCATCTTTGCCCTGGAACTGCAACCTCAACCATAATACTTTCTGCTCTTATTTTATTCAAGCCATAATATATGCTATTTTTATCCAACGTATTTAAAAATTCGTTTATGTCTTTAAATTCTTTCATACTCAACTCTCTACTTAGTTAAGACATAATGCTTCACAACATCTTATAGTTGTGTAACAATATAAGGAAAATGCGTATTAACTGCTTTATAGTTTTCGGATAATCTTTAACCCCTTATATGTATCTAAAGAATTAACCTTCATTGCATAAAAAAATGTAGATTCTGATATCGGAAGTTCATAAATCTCTCCATGAGAAAATTCTATATAGCTTTTAAATTCCTCAATAATTGATTTGATATCTAATGTTTCATAAACTTTAGTAGAAAAAGATAATGTAATATGATTTGGTGTACCACCACAATATCTAACAACATATGTGTTGTAATCAAAGACCGCTTGTTTAAAGCCATCTGGAAGTGAATATATACTAAGATTTTTTAAGGATTCTCCGTTATCTATTGCTTTCATAAATCTTCTCTCTACTCTTTTAATGGTTAATACTTTCCCCGACTTAAATGTTTCACTACTTATCTCCACATAATTAGGAATATATCCTAATCGTTCAGTTAGAGATTTGCAATACTGATACCAATCTCTCCATATTTGTGGGTTATCTTCGACTTTCCAATATATGGTTATTGAGGTATTAGTTTCTTTCATATTAATCACCCTTTAATGCCTAATTATAAAATTATGACTTCTTATCGATGCGACACAATATAATACAATTGCCCATTTATCTAATTATATATTACTATGTAACCTTTCGGGCCGCCCTAAAAGATATTTATGTGCTAATTCCTAAAACATCTTAGAAATTCAATTAGCTGAATTCCATTCTTTAGCAGTTTTCATGAAGGCATTTTTAATGCTGGAGAGTGTAGAATTTTTATCGTAGAAGGCATTGAATGAGCTTTAAAAGGGCTTTATTTATAAATTGAAAATACCGTTAAGAGCCTCCTACTGTTTGAGCTTACGGCGAGTTTAGGAGGCTTAGGTATTTTACATTTATAAATATTAGCCCTTTTTGGCAAAATGAACACCTTCCTAGATAAAAATTCTATACGACCCCCAGCATTAAAAATGTCGTCCTATTTTGAACTCAGAGAACTTTTTGCTTCCAGTATTTCTTCTCTTGATAAATTACCTTTTTCTAAAACAGCATCATCTAGTTTAAGCAAAAAATCATAAAATTCTTTCGCAAAGGTTATAGAATCTTCATCCTTGCCTGTAGCATCAAAAAGCTCATATAAATAGTCTTCTCCTGATGCAAAATCTCCTACTTCTTTGTAGTAACTTATAATTCTTTTTAAAGTTTCCTCAGAAAGAACATACCCTGAAGTCTTTTCTATTATAACGGGTATATCTTTAAAATACCTATTAAGATCAGTTTCTTTATCACATAAGAAAGCTTCAATAAATAGATTTAAAGCCTTTATATATATGTAAAAACTTTCGTTATCTTTTCCTTGAATAGCTAATATATGTGCTCTTTGTTCCAATAACTTTGATATTATAATAGCCTTATCTTTTTCAATTTCACCACCGACTTTTAATATATCAATTAAATTATCATTACTCATAGAATTGAAAAATAGGGAATTAAGTCTAAATAAATTGCTAAATGTCTCATCAATAAGTCGTAAAGCTGCATCGTAGTCTTTATCGTTTGTTAAATTAAGAACTTCCTCAAAGCTTTCTTCAAATTGATTTGTAAGTCTTTTAGAAAAGTTACTTTTAAGCATAAAACTATTCCTCCATTTTAACTAAATTATTAACAGCTAAATTATACCATAACTTAAACTTCCATAATACTTCATTAAATTTTTGCATTATTAGTTTTATTATGTATATGTTATAATTTACATACATCACGGGTTAAAATGTGAAATATATATAAGTACTTTAATATTTTAAATAAAATAGAAATTAATGAAAGGTAGTGAATAGGTATGAGATATGAAGGAGTAGTATATAGACCTCCAAGTGAAGCGTATAGTTTAATAGTGCAGGCAACCGTAGGGTGTGCCCATAACAAATGTACATTTTGCAGTATGTATAAAGATAAGAAATTTAAAATCAGATCTCTAGAAGATATATTTATAGATTTAGAAATGGGCCGTTCATACTATAAAAGAGTAGATAAAATTTTTTTAGCTGATGGCGATGCCCTAGTTCTTAAAACAGAAAATTTAAAGTCTATTCTTAGAAAGATAAGGGAACTATTCCCTGAATGCACACGAGTTGGTATTTACGGAACACCAGGAGATATTCTAAGAAAAAGCATAGATGAGTTAAAAGAGCTTAAAAGTGAAGGTTTAGGAATTGTATATCTTGGAGTGGAAAGCGGCAGTAATTTAATACTTCAAAATATCAAAAAAGGAGTTACTGCTGAGGAAATGATACAGGCAGGTAAAAAGATTAAAGAGAGCGGATTAACTTTATCTGCAACTCTTATTTCGGGGTTGGGTGGAAAAGAAAATTTAGAAGAACATGCTAAAGAGTCTGCAAAAGTCATAAGTGAAATTGATCCTGATTATCTAGGACTTCTTACTCTTATGTTTGAGTCAGAAACCCCTCTATATAAAGAAGTTCAGGAAGGTAAATTTAAGCTTTTACAACCAAGTGAAATAATGATGGAAACAAAACTTTTAATAGAAAATTTAAAGGTTACAAACTGCGTATTTAGAAGTAATCATGCCTCAAACTATGTATCTCTTAAAGGCACTTTGCCAGAGGATAGAGAAAATCTTCTAAATAAAATAAACTCCGTTCTTCAAGGAAATCAAGGTTATAAAAGCGAAGCCTTTAGAGCACTATAAAAGGATATTACGACATATTTAATGTTGAACCTATCGTATGCGATTTGCATTTAAGAAGGCGTTCACTACGTAAAGAAGCTCTAATATTTATGAATTTAAATCACCTAAACTTTTTAAACTCGCTGCCGCTCAGACAGTAAAAAGTTCTTTACGGTGTTTTAAATTCATAAATAAAGAGCTTCTAATTGCTTGCTCAATGCTTTCTACAATGCAAATCCCATACTTATGTTCAACATTAAAAATTTCGTTCAGGCTCACTGCTGAAGGAAGGAATTTCGTTTTGACGAAATTCCGTTAAATTGACACTTATAAAAGGGCTAGTAGGCCCGCAAACCGATGGGTCGCAAGATATTAAGTATTCTATTTTTTATCAGAAGTCTTTTATTGTACTCCCCTATCTTTAATTTACAATTTTTTTTATTTAGCGTAAGCTCCTGTAACGTTAAGGACTGCCGTCGTAATATTTCTATGATTGTAAACTAGCTTTATTTGCATTCACCTTAACTGTAACCTTTTTAGCTGTCATTAGGAACCATGTTAGAGCTAAAATTGCTCCTATTATTCCTGCTGGCAATCCAATTCCCATTGATAATTTAAATCCTTCTGGTGCAACTATTATATAAGTTATACATACTGCAGTCATAAATACAGCTGGTACTGATGCCATCCAATGACTTCTTCCTTTATAAACTAAATACATTGCGGATGTCCAAAGAACTATTGTAGCTAATGTCTGATTTGACCATCCAAAGTATCTCCATACTATTCCAAAGTCAATTTGTGTTAAAATAAATCCTATTATAAATAATGGTATACTAATCATTAACCTATTTTTCATAGATTCTTGCTTAAAGTTTATAGAATCGGCTATTGTAAGTCTTGCACTTCTAAACGCTGTATCCCCTGAAGTTATAGGACATGCTACAACTCCAAGTATTGCAAGTATCCCACCAATTTTCCCTAGTAAACTATTACATATTATATTTACAACTGCACCCGCATTGTTACCGTTTTCTGCCATGAACTTAGTAAGTCCCTCAACTCCTCCAAAGAAAGTCATTGATGCAGCTGCCCATACTAGTGCAATTATTCCTTCTGCTATCATTGAACCATAAAATATTCTTCTGCCTTGTCTTTCACTTGTAATACATCTAGCCATTAGTGGTGATTGTGTTGAGTGAAATCCTGATATAGCTCCACATGCAATAGTTATAAACAGCATTGGAAATAAAGGATAACTTTCTGGTTTAACGTGCATATTGTTAAGATTTCCTGCAATTTCTGGTATATTATATCCACCTATTATTAAAGCTCCACCTACTCCTACACACATTATTAATAAACATAATCCAAATAAAGGATAAACTTTTCCTATCAGCTTGTCTATTGGAACAAGAGTAGCTATTATATAATATGCAAATATTATATATAGAAAAGTTTTAAGTCCTATAGAAGGTACTAATCCATTTAATATTCCTGCTGGTCCACTTACAAATACAACTCCTGTAAGAACAAGTAGTATGACTGAAAATACTCTCATAAAGTTTTTAAAACCATTACCTAAATATTTTCCTACAACTTCTGGAATACTTGCTCCATCATGTCTTACTGATAGCATTCCTGAGAAATAATCATGTACTCCTCCTGCAAAGATAGATCCAAATACAATCCATAAGAATGCAGATGGCCCCCACATTGCTCCTGAAATTGCTCCAAATATAGGACCAAGTCCTGCTATATTTAAAAATTGAATTAAGAATATTTTCCATTCAGGCATTGGTACAAAGTCAACACCATCTTCAAGTCTTATTGCTGGTGTTTTTATTTTGTCGTCTGCCCCGAAAAGCTTTTCAACAACTTTACCATAAATGAAATAACCAACTATTAACGCAATAATTGAAAGTATAAATGATATCATGCTTCTCCCCCCATTTAAATTAAATTTTAAGCTACCACTTAACCTAAAGTTAATTCTATGGCTAAATTATACATAAATTTAATAGAATATTTTCATTTATTACGCCAAATAACAAAAAAAGCACATAAAGTGCATTTATATGCCCATTAAGTGCTTAAATGAATTTATATTATTTCTACTTACAGGTATTTCTCCTTCTGTTCCTTTTAGTTTAATCATATAGGTATTATTGAACCAAGGTATTATTTCTACTACTTTTTCTAAGTTTACTATATAGGATCTATGAGTCTTAAAAAACATGTTTGGGGGAAGTCTTTTATAAATCTCTGATATACTACAATTTTCTATGTAGCTGTCATTTATAGTATAAATTAATGTCTCCCTTTCTTTTGCCTCGCAATAACAAATATCACAAATATCTATTACTTTTAACTTATTATTCTTCTTTAATGTAATTTTATTACCTATACATGGTGTATTTTGTTTTTCTTCTCTATCTTCTAAAGCTTCTAACTGCGTCAAGGTCCTTATAATCCGCTCTTCTGAATAAGGCTTTAAAATATAATCAAATGCTTTTATCTCAAAAGCATCTACTGCATGCTCTTTATATGCTGTTATAAAAACAACAAAGCTTTTCTTTTCAAAGTTATTAACTATCCGTGCCAAAGCAACGCCATCTAATTTAGGCATGTTTATATCTAAAAATATTATATCTGGCCTATTTTTTTCAATGTATTCAAGCGCTTCTATAGAATCTTCAAATTCACCATCAATATCTATATTACTAAATTCACGTATAAAGTGCTTCAACTCTTCTCTTGCTGGATATTCGTCATCTACAATTATACAATTCATAAAATCATCCTTTCAATGTTTCCACTATAAAAGTAGTTCTAGTTCCTTTATCTAGCCTTTCCATTTGAAGTCCTTTTCCATAAAGATATTTTAATCTATTATTTACGTTGGATATTCCTATTTTATTTTCCTGCATATTGTCATTATATACTCTTTCTATAACTTTCTCTGAAATTCCTACTCCATCATCTTCAATAATAACTTTAGCTTTATTATTCGTTATCTTTTTCACGTAAATTTTAACAGTACCCCTTTTGCTTCCTTCTAAAATCCCATGTTTCACAGAATTCTCAACTATAGGCTGTATTATCAAGCTTGGTATTTTTATATTTATATCTTCATCTATATCATAAATTACATTTAATTTATCTCCAAATCTAGCCTTTTCCACTTCTACGTATGCTTTTACTTGTTCTAACTCTTTATAAATATCTACTAAATTATCCCCTATCTCTAAATTATATCTTAAATAAGTAGATAAATTAATAATAAGTTCCCTTGCTTTATCCGGATTTATACGTACAAATGAAATAATGGTATTTAAAGCATTAAATAAAAAATGAGGATTTATTTGAGTTTGCAGTGCTTTTATTTCAGCCTTTGTTGCCATTTCCTTAAGCTTCCCAAGCTTACTTATTTCAAGCTGTGTAGATATAATTTGTGAAAGCCCTATTGCTAAATTTGTATTTCTAAAGGATATAGCATCTTCCTTACCATAATATATTTTTAAGGTGCCTATTATTTCATCTCCATCCTTTAATGGCGCTATAATAGCTGATCTTAATGGACACGTACCGCATGAACAATCTATTTGCTCTGCATTTGTTAAAATTAATATTTCTCCCTTTTCTATAACCTTTTCTGTGGCACCAGTTAAAATATCATTTCCCTTAATATGATGGTCCTCCCCCATGCCAACATGGGCTAGAACGTATTTTTTATCCGTTATCGCTACTGCATCTGCATCGATGGATTCCCTTATAATTTCACAAATATTTTCAAAAGAATTGCTATTGATTTCTCTAAAGTATGGTAATGTCTTATTAGCTATTTCTAGAGCTATCTTTGCTTGCTTTGCTGCAATTTGCTCTTTTTCTTCAAAAATATTTTGTATTAATAAAATTAATATTGATATGCCTATAGCATTTGTAAATACCATAGGGATATATATATATTTAACTATATTTAAAGCTGTAGAAAATGGCTTCGACATAATAAGAATTAATACCATCTCTAAGCTTTGCATAAGTGCACCTCCAATAAGGCCATAAATCCATTTGTTTTTATAATTTGAGTACTTATAAAAAACACTGGTTACAATTCCTGAAACAATTGTTGCAATAGCACATGGAACTGCAGTAAGAGTACCAATATTTATTAATAATCTATGGAGCCCCGCAATAATTCCAGATGCAATTCCTACAAAAGGCCCACAAAGTAACCCTCCAGCTACAACCCCAATAATTCTTGTATTTGCTATTGCACCATTTATATCCGTTCCCATATAAGTTCCTAGCACACCAAATCCACCAAATATTATAGATAGAATAATTAAATCCTTCTTTTTAAATTTATCTTTTTGTATTATATTTTTAAAACTATTAGACCTTGATACAATAAATCCTACTAAAATCACATAACCCATATTATTAGTAAGATTTCTAATTAATTCCATCATTACCTCCATCTCCTACGCTTAAACTAAAAACATCTTTTCCAAATTATTTTATTTTGTATACACTAACACTTCACTTATAATATATACAATTATAGCATAATCATTTATGCTTTATTTTAGAGTTTTTTACAAAACTATTGCATAATTATAAGCACCATGCTATACTAACATCAATTTAAAACACAGTTGGATATTGCTAAATTACTCCATAGAGGTGCTGTAATTAAAGACCTTAGCATTTTTAAAAGGAGATGTATTAAAATGAATGTAAAAGATATTATCTTAAGTAACCTTTCTGAAATTAAGAATTTGAGAGAAATCTTGCATAAAAATGCAGAACTAGCTCATAAGGAATTTAAAACTCAAAAAATAATAATGGAAACACTTGAAGATCTAAATATAAAATATAGCCCTTGTGCTGGCACAGGTGTTGTAGGAGTATTAAGTACTGATGCGACTTGCATAGGTGTTAGAGCTGACATAGATGCTCTTCCTATAAATGGAGTATTTCATGGTTGTGGACATGACTATCATACAGCTATAGCACTCGGAACTGCAATGGTACTAAAAGAAATGGGCTTTGATAAATGTGTTAAGTTTTTATTTCAACCTGCTGAAGAGCTAGACGGTGGCGCCTACCCTATGATTCAGGAGGGTGCTTTAAAAAATCCTGAAGTTAAATATATGATAGGTTTTCATGTTTGGCCTAATTTAGAAGTCGGAAAAATAGAAGCTCCTGATGGTCCTTCTATGGCTTCCGTAGATGACTTTTCTATAAAATTCAAAGGCGTTGGTGGTCATGCTGCTATGCCTCATTTATGTAAAAATCCTATTTATCCCGCTATGGACTTTATACAAACTATGAATAATAAAACTAAAATGGAAGTAAATCCTTTAAACCCTCATGTATTAACTTTTTCATCAATTAATGCAAATAACACGGCATCTAATGTAATACCTGAAAAAATAGAGGTACTTGGAACTTTAAGAACCTTTGATACGGCTCTTGTTGATAAAATTAAAAAAGATTTATATGAAACCTGTGCTTTTTCAGCTAAAAAATATGATTGCGAATATGAATTAAACTTTCAAGTTGCATACCCTCCTTTAACTAATGATAAAGATTTATGTGACAAATTTTATAAATCTGCTGTGAATACTTTAGGTGAAGAAAATGTGTTAACTGCTGAAAAAACCTTTGGTGCAGAGGATTTTGCTTTCTTTGCTCAAGAAGTACCTTCAGTACATTTTAGAGTAGGTATAAGTGATGACAAACAAGGTTTACATCCACTTCACTCCCCAGTGTTTGATGCAAATAATGATGCAATTTTTTATGCTATTTATACTATAGTAAACTTTATATTAGAAGTAAGTGATGAAATTTAGAATTTCTATCAATTTAAAAATAGAGAGTCCCATATAGTATTTAATCAATACTATATGGGACTCTCTAAAAATTTACACTGACGTGCTTTTTCCTGATACTTTCTTATTTATTAAGTTTGGCAAATAAGGTACAACTAATTTTTCATATATACCGCCACCTAAAATTGCCCCTATAATTGGTGCAAATATTGGTACAATCAGTCCATAGCCATTAGGGCCAATAACTGTTGATCCCCATCCTGAGAGTAAGGCTACAAGTCTTGGGCCAAAATCACGAGCTGGATTCATTGCAAAACCAGTTAAAGGTCCATAAGACGCTCCAATAAATGCTACAGTTAAACCAATAGCTACTGCTGGTATTCCTGCCTTAGGAGAACCCTCGTTGTTTCCATCAGTTACTGCAAAAATAACCAGTAACAAAACTGCTGTAATACATACTTCAATCATAAAAGCATTAACCATAGATATATTGGCTGCTGGGAATGTACTAAATATTCCAGCGGTAGCCCATCCATCTTTTGATGCCCTTATTATGTTTTTACTACTTTCAAAGGCTGTAATAGTTGTTCCATATAACCCGTAAGTTAATGCAGCTCCTAAAAATGCTCCAATCACTTGAGAAATAATATAAGGGATAATCTTTTTTTTATCAAAGCCTTTCCATACTGCAAGAGCTATTGTTACTGCAGGATTTAACTGTGCTCCTGAAATTGATCCCACTATATATACCGCCATAGTTATTGCAAGTCCCCATACTAAGCTTAGTTCCCAAAATGTCACATTAGTTCCTGCTGTAACAAGTGCTGCAACAACTCCTGTTCCTATGAAAATGAAAAGAAATGTACCAATAAGTTCTGCTAGACATTCCCCAAGCAAATTATTTTTCATACAATCTCCCCCTATATTTTAATTATTATAAATATATTTAAATAAAGCTTTATAATAAGTGCTGCAGTAATTCCTTACTAGGCCCTGATATTACAGCTTTATTTACAAGCATTCCGCTTTCAAGTGCAGTACCTGCTCCAACTGTTACTGCATTTTTAACCGAACTAATTTCTCCAGTGAAAGTTATAAAAGCTTTCCCTCCTATCCCCACTCCCAATCTTACTTCTATTAGATCTATATTGGCTGACTTAACAGCAGCGTCGGCTGCAACAATAGCTGCAGCAATACTAAAAAACTCCAAAACGCCTAAGTCTTTTAGTTTTTCAATATTTCCTGATGCAGTTATAGCTGGAATTACCTGTGGATGAACATTTGGTAAAATCAATTTATTTACCACATAATTTTCCCCTAAGCTCATACCATGATTAATAGCAGTTTCTACAGCACCTACGTTTCCTGTGATTAGGATTACATATTTGCCTGGGCAAACACTTTTTGCAAAGATCAAATTAACTTCTGCAGCCTTTAGCATTTCATCTGCAACTTGAATTCCCCTAGCTATACTATTTAATTCAATCATACCTATAGTTCTTATCATTTTATCACCTCAGCTTAAATAGCTTTTATTGATATACTATCACTTATTTCGAAAATTACGCCCCCAATAGTTGCATGAACATCGGACCCCATTTTCCCTTCTTCTATCTTCCCTATGACTTGGCCTATCTCTACAGTGTCCCCTACCTGGATTACCGGAATTACTCCAGCACCTATACCTTGTCTTAAAGGAATTTTTACTTCTTTTGGATTTACTTCTTCCCCTTCTTGAAGCCTTTGCTTTTTATACTTATCTAAATGTAATCTTGCTATTAACCTGTTGGTAGGTATTTTTCTGTACTCCCTCATTGTATTAGCTGTAAAATTATTGGTTTTGTTTTGCCATTTTTCACCGTTGCTCCTTAACTTACCTTTCAAATAAATGTTTATTCTCTTTGGTGATAACCCCATAGGGCAAGCATACATTTCACATATTCCGCATTCGCAACATATAAGTGCTTGTTTTATGACTTCATTATCTAACTCATTTAATGCAACACTTCTCATAATCTTATGAGGATTTAACGGATGTCCAATTAAATTTCTAGGGCACATGTCTGTGCAAAAGCGGCATTGTATGCAAGCTGATTTTGCTTGATTTTTCATATGTTCAATAGTTAGCTTTTCTCTTTGGATTAAATAATGATTTTCAGAAATTACAATAATTGCTCCATCCGTTTTTGTTATAACTATATCTTTTATTTGATCTTTTGAAATCTTTCTTCCCATCATTGGTCCACCGATAATTAATGAATAATCCTTTATAAGTGTTCCACCACACTTATCTAAGACATCTTTTATCTTTGTTCCTATGGGCACTTTAATGATTGAAGGTGTCTGTATTTCTCCTATAACTGTAACAAACTTATATGTAACCATTTTTTCTTCAAGTGCTTCAAAGATATTGAATACAGTACCTGCATTTGATACTACAGCGCCAACATTTAAAGGTATTCCTCCTGGTGGTATTGTTCTTCCTGTAACCTCATAAACTAAGATTTGTTCATCTCCAGCTGGATAAAACACTCTACTTAAATGCAGCTCAACTCTAGAATTAAATTTTTTTACGGAAGCCTTTAGTGCCTCTATTTCTTCATGGTATTCTTCTTTTAATCCAATAATTATGTGTTCTGCTTCAATAGTTCTTCCAATTTCTTCTGCTGCTTGTATTATTTCATCGCTGTTATTTCTCATTATATACTTATCCGATTGAAGTAATGGCTCGCATTCTAATCCATTTATTATGAAATATTCCACCTTACAATTTAACTTAAGATGAGTAGGAAATCCAGCTCCACCTGCACCTATAACTCCAGCATTTTTGATTTTTTCAAGCAAATCCAAAATTCACCCCTCCTTTTAGATGAGAGTTATGAGTTAAGAGTTAAGAAAAATATATATCATAATATTAACTCCTTACTCTTAACTCTTATTTAATTTCTATACAATTCTAAATGCTTCAACCATTGTACATCTTCTTTTTCTTGTAAAACTTAATGCATTAGTAAGCCCTTCCCCTGTTGGTCCTGCTATGGTAAAGGTTGTATGTCCTTCTCCTCCAAATCCAATTCCTGCATAAGATGGTGCATTTTTAACGAATATCGTAGTGTCTATAGCTCTTGCCATCTTAGTTAAATTATCCACATTTTTGGAATGCATAATTGCTGTATGTCTATTCCCATGTTCATCTTCCACAGCAAGTTCTAAAGCTTCCTTAAAGTTCTTAGCCTTAACTATTGGAAGAATAGGCATCATGAGCTCTTCCTGAACAAAGGGATGGCTGTTTTCTGCTCTGTAAATTAAGCATTCAATTCCATTTGCTGCATCTTTTCCTATGCTTTGCAGTAAATACTTAGCATCTTTCCCTATAAACTTCTTATTTACGGAATACGTATTTGATTCTCTATCATAAATTAAAACTACATTAGCTAACTTCATTGCTTCCTCATCATTTAACTCGTATACTGCTTTATTGCATTTCATTTCTTTTATAAGTTCTTCATAAACATCCTGAACTACAATGGCTTCTTTTTCAGCTATACATGGCAGATTGTTATCAAAGCTACATCCAGCAATTATATCTCTTGCTGCTTTCTTGATATCTGCAGTTTTATCAACAACTACTGGAGGATTTCCCGCACCAGCTCCTATAGCCTTCTTTCCTGTAGAAAGGGCCAATTTAACTATAGCAGGTCCTCCTGTTGCAACTATCATCTTTATCTTTTTATGATTTAATAATATATCAGTATTTTCTAATATAGGTTTATTAACTGCTGTAATTAAATTATTTGGTCCGCCTGCGTCTTTTATGGCTTTGTTCAATTCCTTAATCATAGTTAATGATGCATTGAAAGCTCCTGGATGAGGTGAAAATACTACAGTATTTCCTCCTGCAAGCATTCCTATTGCATTGCAAGCAACTGTAGCTGCCGGATTTGTAGATGGTGTAATTGATCCTATAACACCAAAAGCACCATTTTCTACAAGTGTAAGTCCTTTATCACCTGAATAAGCAGTTGTATTTAAAACTTCAGTTCCTGGCGTTTTTTCTGCTGTCAGCTTTAGCTTTAAATATTTGTGATCAATCCTTCCCATGCCTGATTCATTAACGCAAAGTGTTGCAATGTTCATGGCATTATCAATTATCGCCTTTCTCATAGCATCTATTAATTTTTCTCGTTGTTCAATTGAGTATTCAGAATACTTTTTTTGTGCCTCATAAGCTGCTTCTATGGCTTCTTCCATGGTATCAAATATTCCATCACTTACGTCATTTTTAATATCTCTTTTACTCATTTCCTTTAAGACTTTTTCTATTATAAGTGATAACTCGTTACTTTCTAATTCCACTTTTTACTACCTCCTCAAAAGCATTTAATCCACATTGGGCAATCAACACATCCTGCTCAACTGTACCGCCGCTAACACCTATTGCGCCAACTATTTCTTCATTTATTCTTAGAGGAAATCCGCCACCAAAAGCAATTATTTTCTCATTATTATCAATTCCATAAAGTTCTCCAGTTGGCAATGACAGTTCTCTTAAGTCACCTGTGGATATCTTAAGCACTGCAGCTGTATATGCTTTTTTTTCAGCTATTTCTATACTGGCTAAAAGAGAATTATCCATGCGGGTAAGAAGTATAATACTTCCATTAAAATCTGTTACACAAATAACCATGGGTACTCCCACTTCATATGATTTTTGTATACACCTTTTAGTTACATATTCAGCAGTTTCTCTATTAATAGCAATTTTACTTATGGTAATTTCATTACTCTTTTTCGCCTCTGAATTATTCAATACTTTATTATTTTGTGTAAAGTTCTTTATATTTTCTTCTGTCTTTTTCATTATGTCTTTATAATCAAAATATCTAGCTATAGCATAAATAGTATCAGATAGTCTATTCACGTATTTCATCAAATTTTCATTAACATCATAGTGGGCAGTAAGCTCTGCTATATACCTCTCAGCTCTTCTTATATCTGTTCTTGCAACATCAAGATAAGCTGATTCCACAGTACCTCCCGGAACTATAAATCCAGTTTGTGAAGGCTTAAGTTCATCCATGCTATCTATGGTCTCTTCAAGAAATCTTATATCTTCATCGCTTATTCTTGTTTTAAAATAATCCGTTCCTATAGAAGCAAGTTCAGCTCCAACTTCAAATAAAGTCTTTTGAATCTTTAGGAGTTTATCTAAAGTATTTTTTTCTTTAATATGAATTTTCGCCATGCCAATAGACGAATTTGCTTCATCTATACTTCCATAAGCCCATACTCTTAGATCATGTTTTTTTGTCCTATCTCCACCTACGAGACTTGTACTTCCTTTGTCTCCAGTTTTGGTGTATATCTTCATTTTTCCACCACCCTAATAACCTAAATCCCATTCAATAGAGTCTACAATCCCTATAATAGATGCATCAGCAGGTATTACCTTATCTGAGATATCTGTATATCTTGCACCGCTTCCAGTGACTACAATTACAGTATCCTTTATTCCACCGCCTACTGTATCTATGGCAACTATAGGTTCTCCAATGGTTTTTTCATTTTCATCTATATGTTTAACTATCAATAGCTTGCTTCCAATAAACTTTGGATCCTTTTGTGTTGATACAACATTTCCAACAACTTTTGCTAAAAACATATCTATACTCCTTTACTTTTGTTAACAATAGTTAACATTAATTCCATTGTTGTATATATAATCCTTTGCCAGTGGAGTTAATAAAGAACCTTCTTTAACCCAAATTTCTTTTGAATTATTAGCCGCTAACATAATATCTTCTATAGTTAAAATTCCTGATAATTTTTTAATATTGCAGGTTTCTTCTTTATTTACAACAGTATTTTTTATTGCACTTTCATGATTTAAGTTCTCGTTTGCATTGCTCATAATACTAAACCTTGCATTTATAGTTCTTTTTATGTCAGCAGCATTTATAAACTTAACGCCAAAGCTTGTCAGTTTATCTTCATAGCCTAAAATAAGCTTATTATATGCTGCATTTTTGTTAAATCCTAAGCTTATATTTACTTGATTTTGAGGATCAAAACTATCTTTGACAACAATAACTTCTTTGTTCATCATAATGGCCTCAGCTATTCCCGTTGTTACTAAGTTATCCTCAATGCCTGCAGCACATTTAGCTAAAGTGTTTCTGGTCATTATTGGAACTATTATTATGTCGTCTTCTCTCACTGCTTTAGTAAGCTCCACTTTGCAATCTATTAACCTACCATTCAAATTAGTAATGTATTCTTCTGGTATAACCTTTTTAGATGCTTCTGTCATTACTATGTCATATTGAAGCATTTGCATAGAAGATAGTGTCTCAAAAATGCCTTTTAAATTTACAGCACCGCCAGATATAAATAAAAGTATTCTTTTATTCATCTTATTTACTATTTCAGCAATTATAGGCCTTAGTAAATCTTCAATATTCATTTACTCACCTCGCTTAATTGACACTGTTCATAGCTATTCCTATAGGAGTCACTAGAAGTGGATTATATGGTTTTATTGTTCTGATGCCTGTATATTTTTCAACTATCTTTTCCATATCCTTAAGGCAGCAGGTTCCTCCTACAAGATAGATATTATCTACATCATAGCCTTTTGTATGTTTTGAAATTATATCGGCCATTTTTTCTATTACCGGTCTAACTAAAGGAAATACCGTATTATAGTTGGTATAAGCAATTTTAAATTTTTCCGCTTCTTCATACTCCATCCCTAAACTTCCAGCTATAACTAAACTCAAATGGTGTCCTCCTGTAGGTTCATCAGCTGTATAAATCACTTTGCCATTTTTCAATATAGATATTCCCGTAGTACCTCCACCTATATCTACTACTGCACCATTTTGTATATTTAAAACTGAAGATGCTGCAGTTGGCTCATCAATTACATTAGTTACATTAAAATCAGCTGCTTCTACTACATTACTTATAACCTTTATATTTCCCCTGCTTATTCCTGGTGGTATTGCTGTAGCGGCATAATTTAATGTCTTATTTAGTTTTATCTCTAATCTTTCCTTTAACTTCCTTACTATAGTTACAGCTTGTAAATATTCAACTACTATGCCGTCTTTAACAACACTTGCTGGATATATTTCTCCAGCTATTGGAATATTATTTTTATCTAATACTGTTATAACTATATTAGATGTACCCAAATCCACACCTACTTTAAGCTCTTCTTTTTCATGTATTTTAATTGGATTTAAAATAGTATCTTCCATTTCTTTGATTAAAACATTAGCCTCATTTAACATAACCATCACCTGCTCTTACCTAATATCTTGACAAATTCATTGTTTCTTACTTCACAAGCATTAGCTTCATCTGTATCCAAGTGAATTTCAAGGGCTGATTTACTATTAGCTCTTATAAGAACATTTTTCAGTATTATTCCTTTATCTCCG
Source organism: Clostridium sp. HMP27 (assembly GCF_000765165.1). Lineage (NCBI taxonomy): Bacteria > Bacillati > Bacillota > Clostridia > Eubacteriales > Clostridiaceae > Clostridium > Clostridium sp. HMP27. The sequence continues at coordinate 157,667 of NZ_JMFY01000018.1, forward strand.
CATGTCTCTACATCCACTAGTTCCCCATCTTTCACACCATAGTTTTCTGATAGTTCTGGAGTCATGTGAATATGTCTCTTAGCGCAGATAACCTTATTTTTAAAAATCAATATACCCTTGGGCCCAATAACAGAAAGACTTTCTGAATCCTCAAGCTCTCCTGAGTTTCTAATAGGCGGCTTTATCCCTAAAGCAAATGCATCTGTTCTAGATATCTCAATTTGGCTGTATTTTCTTACAGGACCTAAAATTCTTACATTTTGAAAAGAACTTTTAGGCCCTGCAATAGTTACCGTTTCATTAGCTGCAAACTGCCCTGGCTGCTTTACAGCATTTTTTATCGTCAGCTGATATCCATTACCAAATAGGCATTCTAAATCTTCTTGTGTAACATGAATATGTCTATTTGATATACCTATAGGTATTGAAAAGTCTCTATTTTTTATATCAGCTTTTCTCATAACATCTAATATAATATCCTTTATCAGTGTATCATTTATATCTATCATATATATCACCTTCAAATTTGTTTATGATGAATACATAAACCTCTTGATTGTCCTTTTCTCCTTGAACATTTTGGGTCATGGCATATATTACATATATCCTCATTTTCCTCATCTTCCATAAGTTCAAGTTCTTCTTTACTATCATCCTTATTATCTTCAAATGAGATACTTTCAACATGCTGTACACTTTCGCTATCACATTCCTGAGTATCTTCAACGTTACTTTCAATATCATCTTTTACATTTTCTTTTACTTCACTTTTATTAAGTTCAATTCCTATAGTCATATTAGATTCAATAATACTCTCTAAGCTTTTAACTGGCCTTGGTATAACAACTGATGCATATACCTTATTGACTTTACTCGAACTAATCTTTGCTGCTTCAATTGCTGCCTTAACTGCTCCTACATTTCCCTTTATCTTAATAGTTACAAGTCCAGAGCCTTTTGTTAGCTCGTATCCGATTAGTTCCACATTTGCTGATTTTACACAAGTATCCGCTGCTTCTATTGCCGCAGCCATTCCAATAACTTCAATAATGCCGAGGGCTTCTCCATTCATTAAAATCCCTCCCTATGAATTTCTATATCAAAGTTTTTCAAAACAGATATCACTGTTTCTGTAATTTTTTCTCTAAGTTTATCTTCTAAATTATCTATACCTTTAAGAGGCATTACTTTATATAGTCTTGCCGCATTGGCTCCTATTGTTCGTGCCTTTTCTTCTTTATCGTAGAAATTTAAATTTATATCTAAAAGCGGTTTTTCTTGTCTTAATTTATTATGCTGAAGTATTATTCTATTATCTATAATTGCAACAGCTATCCCCATTCTTGATTTTTGGCATGCTTCGTGTAAATACTTAAGTACACTGCTTTCATTAAAAGTTATATTTTTCACATCATAAGGAATGCCTTCTTCTTCTATCCCTGCAAGAAGTTCTTTTACAACTGCCTTTTCAGCATTACTTGCTATTACAAAGATAGCAGGCTTTTCTACATTACTTCCTATCATATGTTATTACCTCTCAAACTATTGTAATATGAAATTACAAGTCCTGTCGCAACAGCATTTCTAGGTCCTTCAATTCCCCTTATATTGCCGCCGCCGCAGACAACTCCATAATGAGATAATTCGTCTGATATCATTTCTGGAACTTCAAAATCTAATGCAGATCCCCCTACTAGCACAACAAAATCAATACTTCTCAAGTCATGATTAGGTGCAATATCCTTTAATGCTCTAATAGCATTTGTTACAAAAACCTTCCTTTTTGCTTCCCTTCTTACAATTCTTATCTTTTCTATAGCATGTTTAGTAGGAATTGGAATCATTTCGTCTTTTTTCACCACTATGTTTCTTGCAAATAAATTTGAGTCTAAAGGCTGTTGAAAGAAACATACACTCCCATCCTCATATCTTATATTGAAAAGACTTTCTACTTTTGCAAGAGGAAACTTTTTAATATCTTCCGCTAAATTATAGTCCTCAAGACCTAATTCAGACTTTATAAGCATTGTAACCATTTCTCCTGCACCAGCATGATGGATGGACTTGACAGTATTATTTTTATCAATATAAGCTGAATCTGTGGAACCTCCTCCCATGTCTAATATGACAAGAGGTTTATCAGTTCCAGGGGTAGTTAAAGCTCCTAGTACTGCCATACCTGCTTCTACTCCACCTATTAAAACTTTTACGTTAGTTTCACTTTCTAATTTTTGAGCTATATTTTCCATAGGAAGTTTACTTGTCTTTACCATAGCTGCAAGAGCTACAGCATTTTCTAAGGCAAATTCCTCTGCTAATCCCCCTTGAACCTTTTGTGGTATAAATGTATCTACGGCTAAAACATCCTGAATTTTAATTTCTTCTGTATCTTGATTTGTAAGTTCACTCATTACTTGTCTTACTCTCTCTATCATTCCACCTACATTAGTACCGGGCTCTCCACTTACATCTTCTAAAGGCCATACCTTATCTAAACTGTTCATTATAGCTAAGGCCCCTTCTTCTATGCTGATCCTGCTTTGCTTAATTCCCATAAGAATAAGTTTACCTGCAGGTATAACCCTTTCCTTTACATCCCCCTCAGGGGTTCTTATAACAACAGCCGACCTGTTGCCAATAAGAGCCCTTGAAATTGGGATTATATGTTTTGTTTCTTCAGGTGAAAGTTTAAAGACAGTGGCAAGTCCATAAGGATTAGATAAAACCTTTATAGTCCTTCCTGGCGTTGATACTTCTACTGCAGCAATCATACCCATGGGAACTTTATCAATATAGGCTACTTCGTCTACAATAGGAATTTGCTTAACTAGTCTATTTGATATTATTACTCCATCATCCCCCTGCGCTACTGCAGCAGTAATTTGTATATTTTTATTAAAGGCTTCATTTAATTTTTTAGCTGCTATTTCAAAATTTGTTGATTTTGGAATTATACAAATCACATCTTCATTACTATGAAGATATTCCAATTCATCCAGAAAAACCGTTCTCCCTATTCCTACTCCTATGCCTCCTGGAGTATCTGGATTATGTCCAATCATTGTAGATTCTGTAATTATGGTTTCAGTGATGGTTTCCATAGCTACATCACCAATAACTGGAGTTGCTTCATTAATGCAAATAACGTCTAGGTTTTCTAATGAAATATTTATATTTTTACATGCTTCCTTTAGTCCTAAAAGTACACCAGCGACATTGTCTGTTGTTCCTTTAATTCCAGTAGTTTTAACTATGCTGCTTGTAATGAAATTTAACTTATTACTAATATCTGCAATAGCAACTTCTGTAGTTGAATTTCCTATGTCTACTCCTGCCACAAGCTTCACTTGTCCCACCTACCTAAACTTTTAATCTACCTCTCTTTTCATATATCTCAGCTGCTTCTCTAACTAGTCTTGCATTCATTTTTGCATTATATTTGTTTTCTAATTCATCCACTATATCAAGCAGTTCTTGTTTTGTTGATCTATAAGGTCTTAGTGCATTATAGATTTCAAGAACTCTTGCATCTGGAACTGATGTTAACTCTGCAGCTCTTCTTAAATTTGTTGCAAATTGACTTCTTCCTACGGACTCTGCAATTTCAGCTTGATATAATAATACCTCTGGAGTTATTTTTATATCTTCTGGAGTCACACTTCCATTCAAAACTTCTTCAATAGTTATACCTTCTAAACTTTTTCCTGTTTTTGTCTTTATAAGATCTTTTCTCTTTTGTCCCAAAGGATAATCACTTTGAGTAAGCTTTTTTTCACTTTTAGTTTGTTCAACTATAGTTTTAGCTTCCACCACTGACTTCTCCTTACAATTTCCCATAGTCTTTAATACTTGATTTACTATTTCTTCTATTAAAACACTATTATCCATAATTTCACCCCTATTCGAAAACTGCTTTTAATTCTATAGGTTTAGCATTTGCTACTACATGTTCAGTTTCTTTTATATGCAATACCGCTGCTTTAGCTTGATATTTTGGTCTTGCCATTTGATCGTTTTTAACAGGTACTGGATCTGGAGATTCTCCTTTAGCGTACTTAGCTGCATTTTTACCTATAGCTCTAAAAGTCTCCCTGTCTATTAAAGGAGCCTGAGAAAATAACTCAAGGTTATTTAATGGTTCTAAGTCTTTTTGATGTATAACTGTTGTACCCTTTGACTGGATACCTACACCAATACCTGAACCACTTATTTTTGCAGCATCATGGCTCATAAATGCCACATCAGAAGTACGTAAAACCCTTATTACTCTTGGAGTAATTCCTTCTTCTTCTACACCAGCCATAACTTCTCTTAAAACATCATCATGAGGTATTCCAACTATAGTTTCTGTTTGATGTATTCCAAAGGAAGGCGCAAGTGCTATAACAACTTCATCACTTCTCTTTCCATACTCTGCAGTCCCTACTTCTTGTAAACTCATTCTTCCAACTTTTGAAACAGAATTCCCAGCTTTCACATCTTCACAACTATTATTTTTTGCTAATTGATTTAAAACCTGTTTTGTTATTAGTTCTATTAATTCCTCATTGGACATTGAATTAACCATACACTAATCACTCCCCGTTACATTTTGTCAGGATCTAAAGCATGAGTTATGTTCTTTATTTCTTCCCATCTCTCACCTTCAACTCTGTATCCTGTTCCAGGTCCCATATAATCATTTCTATCATTAACACCGCTTACAACGTTAAAGTCTTTATCAAATATAGATGATGCATGAAGATAGTCTCCAACTATTCTTTGTTTCAACAATTTTAAAACTCTTTCCGCAACTTCTTTGAAGCCGCCTTTGTAAAGTGCTTTAACAATATCAAGACCTGTAACTTCACGACTTAAAAGTTCTTGGGCTGCCTTTAAATCCTCTACTACATTTCTCTTAGGCATATCATTACTGCCATGAGCATAAGTTGCAGCTTCTACTTCTTCATCTGTAATAGCTGGTAGTCCTAATTCTTTAAACACAGCTTGTAGAGCTCTTGCTGCCTTGTTTCTTATAGCTATAACATCCTCTTCTTTTACTGGTTTTAAGCCTCCATCTACTTTCAAATCTCTTTGAAGAACTAAATAATCATCATAATCTTCAGCATCAAAGTTTGAGCCTGCAAACATGTTATCATAATTTGGTGTAGCACTATATCCTGAGAATATAAAATCAGTTCCCGGTAAGAATTGCATCATAGTTCTTGCAGTTCTTCTTATGTCAGAATGAGTAAAGGTTTGGTCGTTTCCTGATGCAACTTCCATATCCAGCATAGTGGTAATGAGATTTTCACCAAGTACCGCTCTTATACCTCCTGGTACTGCACCTGGAACGCCTATACAACTAATAGAACCATTTTGTAATCCTTGAACTCCTGCTCCCTTGGTTATCATGATACATCTTGCCTCAAGATAAAGCATTGATTTGCCATCTGCATATCCCATTTGGACTTCAGAGCCTGTACCTGACGTAAATCTCATCTTAAGACCTCTTGATGCATAAGCCGATGCCAAGAAGGATTTTGACCAAGGTGTGTCATCACCATCTACAAATACCTGCTCAGTTCCATAGACAGAAATAGTTTCTGCATACGCTGTATAAGCAAGCATTCCTAATCTAAGCTCTGTAGCTTCTTCTAATGCACACTGAGTTAATACTCCGCCTCTTCCAGTTTGAGCCCCTACTAAGAGTGAAAGAGCATTAAAAGGTGCATATCTTACTATACCTACTGTAGTTTCCATTTCATCAAAGCCTCTTAGAGCTGACTCTGCTGCATCTGCTGCAATTTGCACTGGATTATCACGTACGTTAGTAACATGGCATTGATTTGATGGAGTTCTTCTTGATCTCATCTTTTGAAGTGCCATCATCATTTCAACTACATTTAATTTGTCTACTATTTCTACAAGCTTTGCAGGAGTTAACGCAGTAGTTATATCTATAATGTCATCTCTTGAAACATTTATATCCGTAAGCATTCTAGCTATTTCAAGCGAATCCATAGCCATTGCTTTCTCTGTATTTTTTATATTAATGGAATGATCTGCTAAGAATACATCTATAAAATCAAAGTCTTCCCTTTTCTTCCCATCCATTTCAACTATCTTTCCATTTTCAACCTTTACACTTGCCTTTGGGTCACTAGGACTGTCTACAGCTATAAGCCCAACTTCTGGCCATTCCTTAACAAACCCATCGTTATGAACAGGTTTATTTTCTAATATTTCAAATCTCTTAGATCTTTTCACAGTAACACCACCTTCTGTTAAATATATGGCTTCGTATCAGTTTTAGGATCTTGTCCCATTGATCTTAAAATTGAAAGGCCCACTTCTCTAGCTGCTATTACAGATTGTCTTACAGCACCAGAATCTCCAGTAATAGTTATTATAACCTCATTAGAATGAGCTGTACCTGCATTAGGACTTGCATAGGTAACCATTTCTACGTTGGCTGTTTTCATTGCTGCATCTGCCATTACTACACCAATTCCAGCTGGAGCTCCTACAATTATTCCAAAAGCCTTCCCAATAGGTGCACCAAATGCTTTTTCTAGTGCTAAACTAGCTCTTGCAGTATATTGAAGTTCAAGATGTCCTACATCACATCCATAAACATCGCCAAAGGTTCTATCCAGTTGTGCTAGAGCTACTTCCACAGCCCTTCTAGCATCTGATACATCTTCAGCTGCTAAAATTATTAATGAGCCATGTCCTGCTCCACCTTTTGTATCTCTTGCAAGCTCTATGCTCACTACTTCAGTATTAGTAGCTTTTACAGCTTCATCTGCTGCCATTATTTGAGGACCTGCTCCTGTTCTTGAGCTAATTATTCCTATAGAACGATATTTTTTATCTAATTTCATACTTTCATGAAGACTGTAATCTACGTTAGCTATAACTAATCCAACGGTGTCTCCCCTTGCTGCTCCCACATATTCTGTTACTGCTGACGGTGCACTCATAACTTGTACCTCCTCTTTACCTTCTACAATACTATTTTCTTGACTTTCTCTACTAATTTCTTGCTCTATTATTTTTGAAGCTGTGGATTCAATAATTTTACTCATTTGCTCACTGTCTACATTTTGTAAATCTAAATGCTTTCTAATCTCAATTAAAACCTTTTCAATAATTTCATCATTCATATCAATTACCCCTTAAGCTTATTATTCTGATAACTTAGGTAATATTTTTTCTACATCTGTGTGTGGTCTTGGAATTACATGAATTGATATAACTTCTCCAACTCTCTTAGCTGAAGCAGCACCAGCATCCGTAGCAGCCTTTACTGCTCCTACGTCCCCTCTAACCATAACAGTAACTAATCCTGATCCTATTTTTTCATATCCTATAAGTGCAACATTGGCAGCCTTTACCATAGAATCAGCGGCTTCAATTGCAGCAACTAATCCCTTTGTCTCAACCATTCCCAACGCTTCTTGTCCCATAAAAATACCTCCTAAAATAAAAATTTATCTTACCAATATCTATTCTATAATATTATCAAAGCAAATTTACAGAATATTTTGCTTGTTTTATGGTTTATATAACCCTTGTAAATATGTAATTTTTTAACTTATTTTTGTACTTTTTTTACATTCAGTAATATATCTTACTTACATTATTGTTAATAATTTGATTTAAATGATATAATTATTTTATGCTGATTCCTAAACTTAGGGGGTGATTTTATGGAAAACTTGAATAAATATACGTTAGATAAAATTATAGATATACCTTCTCTTCAGAATATACAGGATAAATTCTCCAAAATGACAGGCTTATCTTCTATAACAGTTGATAAATTTGGAACTCCAGTAACAGCACCTAGTAATTTTTCAAAATTTTGCAATGTACTTAGGGATTCAAAAATAGGCTGTTCCAGATGCATTACCTGCGATGCAGAAGGCGGGTTAAGATCTATGTTATCAAAACAACCCATAATTTATACCTGTCATGCTGGGCTTACAGATTTATCTGCTCCAATAATTGTAAATAACACCTATTTTGGCTGCATGCTTTGTGGACAAGTAATGATCAAAGAAGGGAAAAATAAAAATTCTGTTAACATAAAGGAACTTTCAGAGGTTACAAGTATTCCAATTGAAAAACTTGAAGATGCTTTAAATGAAGTGAAAGTTGTTGAGTATGATGCATTGATAGATTCTGCTGACTTTCTTTCCTTGTTTGCTAATTTGATTACAGAAATGGGTGTTGCAACTATAACACATTTTCACCTACTTAAAGAAACAGAGGAAAAAATGAAATACCAAGAGTTAGCTAAGGATACTCAGTTCAAGGCTCTTCAATCTAAAGTTAATCCACACTTTTTATTTAATACATTAAATACTATTGCTGGCATGGCTCTTATGGAAAATTCTCAAAACACAGCTGACCTTATATATGCTCTTTCTGATTTATTAAGATATGGCATTAAAAATTCTGAAGACATGGTTGAAATAGGCGCTGAATTGGAAAGTATAAGAAAATACTTATTTATTGAATCAGTAAGATATAGTGATAAACTTAGTTTTGATATAAAAATTTCTGATGAGATATTAAAATATAAAGTTCCAGTTATGACATTACAGCCTATTATTGAAAACGCTATCATACATGGTTTAGAACCTAAGAAAAATCCTGGCAAGATAACAATCTTCGGAAAGATATTACCAAACAAAGATGTTTTAATTAAAATAAGTGATGATGGAATTGGTATGAGCAGTGAAAAATTAAATACGCTAATTCAAAATATAAATTCCTCTTCCAGCAGAAATTGTATAGGTATGAAAATTGTTCAGGATAGATTAACATATTATTTTGGATCTAAATATGAAATTAAAATGGAGAGTTCTCTGGCCACTGGAACAACAGTTTATATTACAGTTCCTCTTACTAATTAATATATCAGGAGGCGTTTTAATTATGTATAAGCTATTAATTGCTGATGATGAAGCTTTTGAACGTAAAACCATGAGATTTATCCTTAAAAAAAGTTTTGCTAATTTAGAAATAATTGAAGATGCTAAAACTGGGGATGAAGCTGTACAGTTATCAAGAAAATGTAAGCCTCACATAATCATTATGGATATTAAAATGCCCGAAAAAAATGGCTTAGAAGCGCAAAAATCAATTATTAAATTTCTACCAAATATAAAAACAATTATTTTAACTGCTTACGACAACTTTAGCTTTGCTCAAAGTGCAATTAAGCTTGGTGTAGTTGATTACATATTAAAGCCTGTTAAACCAGATGAACTTAAAGAATCTCTAAATAAAGCTATATACTTATTGAACAATGAAGATACAAATCTTAATTCTTTTAGCGATTCATCTCATGATAGAGATTCTATTCATGATGCACTAAAATTTATAAATAAAAATTTTAGTGAAAATATTACTTTGGAATCCGTATCAGAACATGTTCATTTAACTTCCCATTATTTTAGCAGATACTTTAAAAATAGTACCGGTGTAAACTTTATAGAATACTTAACTAAGCTGCGCATAAAAGAAGCCAAAAGACTATTGGTGTCTACAAATAAAAGTATAAGCAGAATTTCCCTTGACATTGGCTATGTGGATTCTGCATACTTTTCTAAAGTCTTTATGAAGTACGAAGGGGTTTCTCCCCATAAATATAGACTAAATGAAAAAAGGCATCCTCTTGATTTAGAAATGCCTTGATACTTTACGACCTATCGGTCTGCGGGCTTATCAGCCCTTTGATAAGTGTCAATTTAAAGGAATTTTGCCAAAGCGGAATTACCTCCTTCAGCAGTGTTGATGAAGACATTTTTAATGTTAAATTTAGTATGGGTTCTGCATTGTAGAAAGCATTGAACAAGCAATTAGAAGCTCTTTATCTCTCAATTTAAATCACCGTAAAGAACTTTCTACTGTCTGAGCGGCAGCGAGTTTAGAAAGTTTAGGTGATTTAAACTGAGAGATATTAGAACTTCTTTGCGTAGTGAACGCTTTCTTAAATACGGAACCCATACAGAAGATTTAACATTAAAAACGTCGTAATATTCTTTATTTATGAAACTTGATCAAACTGCATATTGTAAAGATTCATGTATTCACCTTTTTTATTCATAAGTTCATCATGATTTCCTCTTTCTTTTACTCCTTCATCAGTAAGAACAATTATCTCATCTGCATTCCTTATAGTACTTAATCTATGAGCAATTACAATAGTTGTACGATTCTTGGAAAGAAGTTCTAATGACTTTTGTATTAGTCTCTCACTCTCATTGTCAAGAGCAGATGTCGCCTCGTCCAATATTAGTATCTGAGGATTCTTTAAGAAAACTCTGGCTATTGATATTCTCTGCTTTTGTCCGCCAGATAGCTTGACTCCTCTCTCTCCTACATAAGTATCATATCCTTCTTCAAGTCCCATTATAAATTCATGTGCATTTGCCATTTTAGCTGCTTCAATTATTTGTTCATCAGTAGCATTCGTATCGCCATATGCAATGTTTTCCTTAATTGTTCCTGCAAACATATATACATCTTGTTGAACAATACCTATATTACTTCTAAGGGATTTTATCTTAATATCTCTAATATCAATACCGTCTATTTTTACTGACCCTTCATCTACTTCATAAAATCTTGGTATTATACTGCAAAAAGTGGTTTTACCACTTCCTGAAGGACCTACAATGGCAACTGTTTTTCCTGCTTCCATAGATATATTAATATCTTTGAGAACTGAATTTCTATTATCGTAGCTAAAGGATACATTTTCAAGAATAATTTCTCCTTTTGGATTCTCTAACTCTATAGCATCCTTTTTGTCTATAATATCTGGGTGTGTGTTAATAACTTCTAAAAATCTTTCAAAGCCAGTTATTCCTTTCTGATATTGTTCTGTAAAGTTTACAAGCTTGTCTATAGGATTAAGGAAAATATTTATATATAGAATATAAACCATTAGATCTTTAGCTTGAAAACTTCCATTACTTATAAATATACCTCCAAAAATCACTACTGAAAGATATAGTATCCCTTGGAAAAATCCATTCATACTAAAGAATTTTCCCATAATAGTATAACTATTCTCCTTTGTTTGTAAAAAAGCATCGTTTCCTATTTCAAATTTCTTATTTTCTATCTCTTCATTTGAGAATGACTTTACAACTCTTATACCTGAAAGGCTATCTTGAATTTGAGCATTTACATTTGCTATCTTTTCTCTATTACTCTTAAATACTGCTCTCATTTTTTTATTATAAAAAAGTGAAGAATATATCATAAATAGAGTTATAAATAATAATATAATTGTTATCCTTGCATCAATACTCATAAGTATCATAAAAGAACCGACAATTTTAAGCAAAGATATAAATAAATCCTCAGGTCCATGATGAGCAAGCTCTGATATATCAAATAAATCTGTAACTATTCTAGACATAAGTTTTCCTGTATTTGTATTATCATAATAAGAAAATGATAATCTCTGTAGGTGGCTGAATATATCGCTTCTCATATCAGCCTCCATTCTTGCACCCATAATATGTCCCCAAGAAGTTATATAGTATTGACAAAAATATCTCACTATATACATTAAAAGTAAGCCTGTACCAATTAAAGTTATATACTTTAATATCTCACTTCTTTCTTTTATATATACATTGTTTAGCATGAAGCTGACGATAATAGGGAACATTAAATCTATAAGCGATAACGTAAATGCACAAAGCATATCCATATAAAACATTTTTTTATATGGCTTATAGTAACTTATAAATTTCTTTAAAGTTTTCATTAATTATAATCTCCTTTCTTTACATATAGTTTTACTCAAACACTATCATTGCTAAGGTTTATATAAAGAATATCTCATATAATCAAACTCTACATGAACCTAATAATCAATTGATATACAAACTAAGATAACATTTTATTTGCTATTTATCAACATAATATTCTACATATTTTTTATCTATAATTAATTTTTTCAATATTTAATTACAGATAAATTTGTACAATATTTACAAACTTATATTCAGTATATTACTTTATATTAAAGGTAAAAATATAATTAGCCTATCTTTGCATGATTTATAAAAATCCTTGATTTTATTATAAATCAGCACATCTCAATTTATTGAGATGTTTCCTTGTATAACTTATAAAATCTTTGATGGAGAAAGGATGGTGAATCCTGATTATTTCAGGAGATACTATGGATAATAATAAAAGCCATTTAAAAACCGATGTTAAAACCAATGCAGAACTTAGAAAAATGTATCCACGAGATGGAGCTAAAATTGGTATAGAAAATGGAGAAAAGATTGGAGCTCATTCTATTGGTAAAAAATACACAAAGCGCTCTAAACTTTCTCATAATAATTAATAAAATGGGTGGTGGAGATCGAGTTCCACTGCCCATTTTGTATTTATTTTATATTGAAATCACAACTTTTACATTTTCCATTGGCTCTCAAGTCTTTAATTTCATATCCTTCTCTTTTAATTACTAGCTCATTACACTTAGGACAATAAGTATTATTATTTATACCAGGTACATTACCAATATACACATAATTTAAATATTTATCTCCTATTTCTTTTGCCTTTAAAACTCTTTCAACAGGAGTTGGTTCTTCTTTAAATTGATATGAAGGAAAATATCTAGAAAAATGTACTGGAATATTTTTATCAACAGATGCTATCCATTTACATAGCTCTTCAACTTCTTCTTCCGAATCATTATATCCATTTACAAGCAGTGTAGTTATTTCCACATGAGTTTTTTCACTGCAGAGCTTTATATTTTCTAGTACCTCCTTGATATCCCCCTTACAAACATCCTTATAATACTCATCCTTAAATGCTTTAAGGTCTATATTCATCGCAGATATATAAGGCAATAATTCCTTTAATGGTTCTTTGCTAATGTATCCATTACTTACAAGAACTATATCTATATTTTTATCTACAGCTTTCTTGCTTACATCCCATATATACTCATACCATATTGAAGGTTCATTATAAGTAAAAGCGATTCCTACGTTGTTTTTCTGCTCAAGAGCTAAATTTATCAAATCCTCAGGCTCCAAGTATCTAGTATCTACGTTATGTTGAGAAATACTATAATTTTGACAAAACCCACATTTAAAATTACATCCAAAGCTTCCTACAGAAAGTATATAACTTCCTGGTTTATAGTGATATAATGGCTTCTTTTCTATAGGATCTAAAGAAATAGAACTTATTTCTCCATAATTTGAATTGTATAGCTTTCCATCATGAACCTTTCTAGGCCCACATAGTCCTCTCCCTCCATCTTTTATATGACAGTTATGAGGACACAAATTACATATAACGTAATCATTATCTATTTTTTTATAAAACATAGCTTCCTTAAGCACGCTTTCTACCCCCTTTACCTTTCAAAGATTACCTATACCTTAATACTTCAAATCTTCGCAGAGAGTATTGTTCCCCAGAATTTATACCCGCTTTTCTGAGTACCACATCTAATTGCTTTTCCACAGTATCTATTCCCTCAAGGTCTGGAAGTAATAAAGCTCCCTTATATCCACTATTTACTATTACCCCATACTTTTTAGGATCTAAGTCTTCCCTCTTAGTATCCTCCGCAGGCATGAGCACATCAACAGAATATATAATTTCATCTAATTCCTTTTCTTGTAAGGGAGCAAATCTTGGATCTCCTACCGCTGCCTCCACTGCATTTTTTATTATCTCTTCTGCTATATTATTTGTTGTAGGCGCTGTTGTACCAATACATCCCCTAAGATCTCCATTCTTCTTTAGAGAAACAAATACTCCTCTTTTTTCTTTTAACATTTCCTCAGGTAAATCTTCAGGGATCTCAATATATTTTTTATTTCTTATATACCCTTCAATGCTTTTTCTAGCAAGTTTTACATATTCACTTTCTCTATCCTTTATCTTCTTTAATTTTTCCTCTTTTTTTGTTTCTAATTCCTTTAAGATATTCCTTTCTTCATCCCCTACTGCTTCTATTTTCATTACTCCATACCCTATTCCAAAAGGTCCTTCGTAAGAAAGAAGTTTCCCTTGTATTTTTTTATCATACAATGTTCCAAGTAAAATATAAAAAGATCTAAGTCCACACTCTCCAGCAACTTCACACATATTGCTATTCAAATTGAAAATTTCTTTTACATCTCCACTTTCTAAAAGCGTTATTATTTTATCATCAAATTCTGGTCCTTCCTTTGCATATCCATAGGGACTCTCTTCGCTTAATTTATGAGATAAGTCACCTGAGGCTATTAAAACCGCATCTATGGAAGAACTCTCTACAGTACTTTTAATTATCTTACCTACTTTATAAAGTTCTTCTGAGGATAATAATCCATATGTTATATGTACTAATTTGTAATTCTTATAATTTTTATTTATAAAATACAGCGGAACCATAACACCATGGTCTAATTCTAATTCTATATCATATAAGCTAGAATTTGTTTCATCTATAGCTACAGCCATTATATCCTCATTACCCAAATTCTTTAATAGATTGTTTGATGTTTCTCTATCTATATTTACTTGAAAATTTACATTTGGGGTATTAAAATTCCTAAAGTCCCCTTCTATACTCTCTGAATTCATTATTGCCACAGCATCTCTAAAAAGCGGTCCATGAGGAGTAATTATAATTATAGTTTCAGGCTTTTTTTCTGCTATATCCTTTGAAATTTCAATACATGCATCTATGGTCTTTTGGATCTTTTTTTCTTCCCCTTTTCCTACCTCCGCTACAGCAATAGGTGGATGCGGCATTATGTAATGTGATAAAATTTTACTCATTTATATTCTCTCCTTAATATAAAATTCACTATGTACTAATATATTTCTCTAAACTACCCATATTTAAACACTATAATTTAATTCAAAAAATATCTTACTGAATTACAGTGTATTAATAATCATAATTTAACCATTATTTTTGCAAATCATGAATATTATACATACATAATAAATCTAATAAGACAAATGCTAACTTATGAAGACGTAACTTTTGAGGTGATTAAATGAAAAAATCTTTACTTGTATTTTCTGCCTTAATACTAACTTTGTTAAGTTTAATCATAAATATCATTCATCCTGTTAATGCCCATTCCGCAAAACTAAAATCAAGTTCTACGCTTTTATATGATACAAATAATACACCTATAAGTACTACAAAGATAAATTACAAGGAAGATTATATTGAAGTGGATTTGAATATACCTACATTAAATAATTTAAAGGACAAAAATATTCAAGATAAAATAAATAAATATATATTAAATTCTATTTGTGATCTTAAAAATAAAACAGAAAAACTTGCTAAAACTGATATGAACAATAGCGTCTTAACTAACCCTTATACTGTACAAACAACTTATGATGTTCATTATGCAAATGCCTCATTCTTAAGCCTTACTATTATGTATTACGAATATACTGGCGGCGCTCATGGCATTTCATATAAACTACCTTATAATTTCAACTTAAAGACTAGTGAAAACATTACTTTAGGAAAATTATTTAAGCCAACCACAAATTACATTGACTTAATTAATAAGGAAATACAGCTTCAAATAAACAAAAAAAATTCTGTTCCTGGAGCTATTCCAATAACAGAATTTAAAACTATAAGTAATACTCAACCTTTTTATATTGATGGTAGTAACCTTGTAATTTACTTTCAACCTTATGAAATAGGTTCCTATGTATTAGGCATTCAAGAATTTACAATTCCTCTAAGAAAATTGCGATATTTTTAATGTTGAGCATATAAGTATGGGATTTGCATCGTAGAAAGCATTGAATGAGCTTTAGAGCAGCTTTATTTATAAATTGAAAATACCGTTAAGAGCCTCCTACTGTCTGAGCGACAGCGAGTTTGGGAGGCTTAGATATTTTGAATTTATAAATATTAGCCGCTCTTAGCGAAATGAACGCTTTCCTAGATGCAAATCCCATACGTTAGTTCAACATTATCTTAAAATGTCGCACTTTTTCTAATATGCGTAAACCATTTTACCTATCTTAGCTTTTATAGGCTTGGACAATAACCATTTACTTGTACAACTTGTATCATAAAAAAACAATGCACCATTACTTGGATCTTTTCCATATAAGGCTTCCTGTACTGCTTTTTTGTTAGCATCTGTTGCAGGTTTATTAATTTGTCCATTTTGTACTGGTGTAAATTGATTGTTACTGTTTATAACTGCATTTATCGTATTTGGAAACTTTGAGCTTTTAACTCTATTTATAACTACTGCTGCTACAGC
Source organism: Clostridium sp. HMP27 (assembly GCF_000765165.1). Classification (NCBI taxonomy): domain Bacteria; kingdom Bacillati; phylum Bacillota; class Clostridia; order Eubacteriales; family Clostridiaceae; genus Clostridium; species Clostridium sp. HMP27. The sequence continues at coordinate 173,962 of NZ_JMFY01000018.1, forward strand.
CACCTGTGCACTATAAGATTCTCCCCCTGCTTCTGCTCTAACAAGTCTTGCAAGAAGATCTAACTCTTTTGCATTATATGATATAGCTGCCTTAAGATTTCCTCTACTTGCAGTAACCTTATTTGATGCTTTTGCCTTTGGTTGTGCTTTTGAAACTGTACTAACTGTTTTAGCATTAGCATTCGTCTTATTTGAACTATTTACATTTTGCCCCTTATTCTTATCTAAATTTCCAGATTCATCTGCATTATTAAATCTTACAGTTTTTAAATTTGTATTTTCCTTATCTTCATTAACTGCCTTATGCGTATTGCCTTCATTATTAGACAATGTCACCATTTCTTGATTTTGATATTTTCTCTGCTGATTACTAGCCATTTTAGCATTAGTATTATAAATCACAACACTTAATCCTAAAACTAAAATCATAGATAAAGCAAATACCTTTAATTTTTTCATAATTTTATACCTCCATTTTGCCTCCGAGGTTAGTTGACGGGTTCGGGTTAGAGGTACCCTACTTTTAAAAGATTCACCCCATAGGATATCCCCCGTACTCCATAAAGGAGATTCGGCATCTTTGTAAGTTACATTCTATAGTCTATTATACAAGTTGTCTATATGAAATTACTGGCATATTGCCTTAACCCATTGATTTCACTGGTATTGTTTACAGTAGATTTTTCTAATAAAATATAGTAAAAAACTTAAATTTTATATAAGTTTTTTGCGAAAATAAAAAGACATTTATATAAATGCCTTTTTAAGCAAATCATTTTTATTAAAATATCATATGATATTTTAATAAAAAAATTATAATCAAAACCCACTGTGTAATCATAAGAGTTGGAAAGCCGTATCTAAACATATTATGCAAAGTTTTATGATGAAATATCTTCATTCCTAGGTATGCTCCAGTAGCTCCAAATAAAAATGCCCACCCAAATAATACCTTTTCAGGCACCCTCCATTTATGCTTTCTTGCACAGTATTTATCCCACCCCATAAGCGAGTAGCTTATTATGTTTACGACTATAAAAATATAAATATAATACATATATATCTCCTTACATGATTTGAATGCCTATTAGTAATCAGTAATCTTAAATTTTAGTATAAATTAATAACCTATTAGAAATTTTCCTGTATCTATTTATAATTATATCACTTTTTATAAAAATATGTCTTAGTCCATTTAGAAGTTATCTGTATTTGAAATAATTTATAATTTTTACAGAAAAAGTGTGTGTAATCCATCAAATTACACACACTAACCTTCTTATTCCATCATTGAAACTAATTTTTTACTTAAAACTAATAATACTGCTCCAAGTACTATAGATATAGCTGCTATTCCACCAAATATTTGTAGATGTCCAAGTACTTCAACATAGGATGCCACATATCCTGCTGCTATATTAGCTATAAAGCTGCCCATTAACCATACTCCCATTAATAAAGAAGCATATTTTATTGGGGCAAGTGAACTTACCATAGATAATCCTATTGGGGATAAACATAGTTCTCCAAGGGTATGAAGAAAATAAGCTCCTACAAGCCACATTAAATTAGCTTTTACTAAAGTATTATCTCCAGCTGAACCTCTTTCAAGTACTGCTCCTACCATAAGTAGGAAACCTACTCCAAGAAGTATCATACCTAGAGCCATTTTTGCAGGTACTTTCAAGTCTCCTTGTTCCGTCTTAGAAAGGCTTATCCAAATTTTAGATACAATTGGTGCTAATATAACTATAAATACAGGATTTAAAGATTGGAACCAGGATACTGGTATTTCCATTCCAAATGCATTTCTATTTATATAATCTTTTGTGTAAATAGTAAGAGAACTTCCTGCTTGTTCAAATCCAGCCCAAAAGAATACAACAAATGCTGTTAGTATAAATATAACTGCGGTTCTATTTTTTTCTTGTTTTGTAAGGGGTCTATTTGCATCTTCATGATTTTCAGTTATAGATTTTGTTTTTATGACAGGTGACTTACCAATATCTCCAAGATATTTTTGAGCTAATAGTGTAAACAAGATTCCTCCAAAAATCATGCCTATAGCTGCTGCAAGAAAGCCATACTTAAATCCGTAGTGCATTATTTGCTCTCCTTGTCTTTGAGCAAATATATTCTCAGCTAAAGTACCACACACAAGTGGTGCTAAGAATGCGCCTACATTAATTCCCATATAGAAAATAGTGAATGCTGAATCTCTTCTATCATCTCCATCTTCATATAGTTGTCCAACTAATGTGGAAATATTAGGCTTAAAGAATCCATTCCCTATTATAAGAAGTCCTAACCCTATGTATAAAAAGGTTCTGGTTTGTGATGCAAAAAGGGAAAACTGTCCTATTGCCATAATAATACTACCTAGTATTATAGCTTTTCTCTGACCTAAGTATTTGTCAGATAAATATCCCCCAATTATTGGAGTAAAATAAACAAATCCAGTAAAATAACCATATATAAGAGCTGCTGTATTTTTGTCAAATCCTAATCCACCTTTTAAAAGTTCAGTACTTAAGTATATTATAAGTAGTGCTCTCATACCGTAGTAACTAAATCGTTCCCACATTTCTGTCAAAAAAAGCATATATAACCCCGGCGGGTGTTTTAGCTTTTTAGAGCTATTTTCAAAATTTCCTTGATGCATACCCTCTTCTTTTCTTAACTGCATTTTACCAACTTCCTTCGTTCATTATTTCGACATATTTTTTGACACAAAGAAAATTTTATCATCTTCTTTTAATTTCAACAAGATATTTTTATATATTTTTAATACAATTAATTTTTACTATTTTCAAGCTATATTAAATTCACTTATGATTTTATAAATTTATTTACCTGAATTTTTCTACAAAGCCATGCCTATAAATAATTAAGGCAATGCCATTTAAAGCATTGCCTTAGGAATTATGATAATTTTTCAATTTTTGATTTTAATCTACTATTGGACTGCTCCATTGAATTAATTATTTTATCAAAACTAGATTTTACTTGTTTTTCATCCTTTGAATCCACAGCCTTTTCAAAATCTTTCCACATAGCTTTCTTTTCTTCTCTCATCTTATCATGCTCTTTTTTCATTTCTTCTCGTTTTTCTTTATTTTCTTCTTTGCAGTCTTTTTTATTTTCTGCATTATCTTTTACCATATTTTCTTCCTTGTGCTTTTTAATTAACGGCTTAAATTGCTCCATTAATTCTTTTCTTTCCTTTATAGTCTTATCCCATTGTGCCTTTGTCCCTGGAACTATTTCATCTGCTTTTTCTACAAGCTTAGATTGTTTTTCTAATTTTTTGTTTATTTTTTCTTCTCTCTTTTCAAACTCTTCTTTCTTATCTTGTTTCTTATCTTTCTTTTGACTTTCTATTATATTATTGGGTGACTTTTGTTCATTTGAAGGCGTTGGTTTAGCCAAAACGGCTGAAGGCATCATAGATGCTGCAATAGTTAATGCAACTATAAACTTCTTAGATTTCAACATAATACATTCTCCTTTCTGTGTCATTTGTAAAACTCTTTCATGTTATTATAAGTTTACATACTTTGATTTTATGGTATGTTCTTTATTAGTATTGGGAAAAAAGGCGATATAAATTCAGTAAATAATTTCCATTTTACTCATATCTCAATGCATCTATAGGATCCATTTGGGCTGCTTTTTTTGCAGGGTATATTCCAAAAAAAATACCCACTGCCGAAGAAAACAATATTGTACTAGCTACAACTACCCAGGATACTTCTGGTACGATATTTGCAAAGGAACCTATTATATTTGCACCTATTACGCCCAAAAGCATTCCTATTATTCCTCCCACAACTGAAATTATCACAGATTCTGTTAAGAATTGAAGCAAGATTGTACCTGTGGTTGCACCTATTGCCTTCCTTATACCTATTTCTCTAGTTCTTTCAGTAACTGATACAAGCATAATATTCATAACGCCTATACCTCCAACCATGAGAGAAATAGCAGCTACCGCACCTATAAATGCAGTAAATATTCCTATTACCTTATTTATTTGTTCTAATTGTTTCATAAGTGCTTCTGCTTTATATATGTCTCTTCCTTTATTATTATGTCTGCTTTCAAGCATATTTAGAACACTATTTCCAGCTGTTTCACTTAGCTCCTTAGAAGTTGCACTTATAAGTATTGAATCTATTAAATTATCACTTCCATACAATTCTTGTACAAGTGTTACTGGTACCATAACCATAGCAGGTATATTTTCATCATCTCCTCCAAACATCTCCATTTCACTTTTTATAACCCCTATGATTAAAGCTTGCTTAGGAGAATTTTTAGGGCCAACCTTTATTGTTTTGCCAACCACATCTTCATATCCAAAAAGCTTTCTAGCCGCTATTTCATCTACTACAATTACAGACTTTCCTTCTATGTGCTCTCTTTCACTAAAAAACCTACCATATACTATTTCTAAGTTTCTAACATACTGTAATTCTTCATTGCCTCCGGTAATATATGCCCTCTTAGACTCTTTATCTGATGTTATTACTCCCTGCTTTTGTAATGTAGGAGTTATATATTTTACAGAAGATATTTTATCTCTGATTTGATCTATGTCTTCCATAGTTATATAATCACTTTTATTTGCCTTTTGAACATCAACTCTTATGCTTACAGATGTAGAACCTATCTTTTCAAATTCTCCTGTAATGGTACTTTGACCACCCTGCCCTAAAGAAACTATTGTAATTACGGAACTTATACCAATTATTATACCGAGCATTGTTAAAAGTGACCTTAACTTATTAGCCCTTATGCTATCTAAAGCTATTTTAAAGTTTTCAAAAAAACTCATTTTATTCTCTCCTCAAATGACGCTCACACTATAAGCCTATTTTTTACAGCTTCATCAGATACTATTTCCCCATCTCTAAATCTTACAATTCTTTTTGTATATTTAGCTACATCTGGCTCATGGGTGACCATTATTATGGTAGACCCTTCATTGTTTAAATCTTGAAATATTTTAAGTATCTCAAAGGTAGACTTGCTATCTAAATTCCCCGTAGGTTCATCTGCCATAATAACAGAAGGATTATTAACTATTGCCCTTGCTATTGCCACTCTTTGCTTTTGCCCTCCTGATATTTCAGTAGGTTTATGTGTAATTCTATCAGATAGTCCAACCCTTTCTAATGCATCAAGTGCCTTTTCTATTCTTTCTTTTTTAGAAATTCCTGCATACACCATTGGTAGTTCTACATTTTCAAGTATTGTCATACGCGGAAGAAGATTAAAGGCCTGAAACACAAATCCTATTTCTGTATTTCTTATTTTAGCAAGTTCATTATCTTCTAAATCAGATATATTTTTATTATTTAATATATACATACCACTATCCATTTTATCAAGGCACCCTAAAATATTCATAAAAGTGGACTTACCAGAACCCGAAGGCCCCATAATGGATGTAAATTCTCCCTTATCTATACTTAAATTTATTCCCTTTAAAGCTGTAAATTTAAGCGCTCCTGTATCATAGGTTTTATAGACATCCTTTACTTCAATTATCATATCGTTTCTCCTTATACTACCCTAACCTTAGTTCCAGTTTTAAAATTTCCAGATGGATTTAATACAACCTTTTCCCCTTGAGCTAATCCTGATTTTATTTCAGCTTCCATATCTGACTGAAGCCCTAGTACTACTTCCTTTTCACTTAACACTTCATTTTCAACTACATACACAAAGTTTTTCCCACTTTTATCTGTTCTTATAGCCTCTGTTGGTATCTTTAATACCTTTTTTACTTCTCCAAGCAGTATATCTACATCTGCATCAAAATCTATCTTTAAATCTTGTGGATTTCCTAGAATATCTATATCACAATCCAAAGTTTTATCCACTGCATCTGCTACGCCTACCCCCATAACATTTTGCCCCTTGCTTGCTGAAGGACTTATAAAAGAAACCTTACCCTCATATATTTTATCTCCATTTTTAATTATTGCACCTTGACCCAACTTAACCTTGAGTACATCGTATTTCCCTAAAGAAACCACTGCCTTTAGTGATTTTATATTCTCAAGAGCTGCTGCAGGTTGTGTTGGATTCCCCATGGAACCTTGCGATGCATTTAATGAAGTTATAACCCCATCAAAATCAGCTATTATTCCTTCTGAAGCAATGCTTAGCTTACTATATGCTGTATTAAGTGAAGTTTTAGCTAATGCAACTGAGTTATCTAAAAGCTGAAGCTGCTCATCAGATATGCTTTTAAAAGAATCCCTTTGCTGCTTAAGTGTTCCTAAAGTAATTTGATCCTGTGGATTTTTACTTTCCTCTAGTCTTTCAATTTCCACTTCTATATCTTTACGCTTGCTCTCCACCATCTCTCTTTGATTAACTGCATCTCTCTTTTGCAAAATAGCATTGTCATATTGAATTTGTGCCTGCCTAACTTGCGCATTTATGTCTGTTATATCATAATCTAAAATTTTATCTCCCTTTTTTAAATCGCTCCCTACTTTAACATAGACTTTATTTATTTTAAGTTGAGCTGCATAATAATCCTTGCTTTCTTTTGATTTAATTACTGCAGTAGTTGACAAATAAGACTTTATATCTCCCCGACTTATTGTAGCCACTTTCACTTCCTTAATCTTTGATTTTGCAATTCTCTGTCCTTGAAAATATATTCCGCCAACTAATAAAATTCCTATAATTAATAAAATAATTGCAGTTTTCTTTTTCATATTATTTCTCTCCTATATCAACTCTGCATTTTGAAAATTTTATAATATAGTATTTGAAATAATAATAAAATTAATACCAATAAAAAAAAGTTGCAAAGCAACTTTTCAGGTAATAGTTTAAAGCTAAAAATCAATCTTCTAAGAAGTCCACTGCAAACTGTGCATACAGTGCCGCTCCTCTTTTTAAAACATCTTCATCTACCGTAAATTTATCACTATGGTTAGAATATATTGCTCCTATAGCTTCGTTTTTACATCCTAAAAATCCATATACTCCAGGAACTACATCCATGAAGTATGCAAAATCTTCTGACCCCATAAGTCTATCCATTGAAACTAAGCTTTCTTCTCCATATAATTTTATTGATGCTTTCTTTGCTATTTCAGCAAGTTTTTCATCATTTATCACTGGGGATGGATAATATGAATATTCAAATTCCACTTCTGCATTTAAGGCCTTAGCTGTGTTTTCTATTATATTTCTTAAGTCCTTTTCTAAATATCCTCTAAGCTCCTTTGAAAAAGTTCTTATAGTTCCTTCCATTTCAACTTTATCTGCAATTATATTAAATCTATTTCCACCATGTATAGTTCCTATACTTATAACAAGAGGATTCAATGGATTGTTTTTTCTGCTCACATAAGTTTGAAGATTCATTATTATTGAAGCTGCTGCAACTACTGCATCTTCCCCTAAATGTGGTGCAGAACCATGGGCTGCCTTCCCCCTTACAGTTATTTTAAAATTATCACAGGAAGCCATGCGGCCACCTGGCTCAAAGTTTATCTTAGGCGCATCTAATGTCCCCCATATGTGCATTCCAAATATAGCATCCACTCCTTCAAGAATTCCCTGCTCTACATAGTACTCTGCTGCATGGCAGGTTTCTTCTGCTGCTTGAAATATAAACTTTATATTTCCATTTAACTCTTCTTTAATTTCCGCAAGTATTTTTACAGCTCCTAAAAGCATGGCAGTATGACAATCATGACCGCAAGCATGCATATTTTTGTTAGTAGATTTAAAAGGTAACTCTGTATGTTCTTCTATGGGAAGTGCATCTATATCTGCTCTTAGAGCTATGGTTTTTCCAGATTTCCCACCTTCTAAGTACGCCACTACTCCAGTCTTACCCTCAAACCTTTCAGTTTTCAATCCAATATTCCTTAATTCTTTTTCAATTTTATCAGTTGTCCATTCTTCCTCCCAGCTTAATTCTGGATGCTGGTGAAATTCTCTTCTCATGCTTATAATATAATCATTATACTTTTCTGATAACGCTTTAATATCCATAAAAAATCTCCCTTCCAATAAATAAAATCCCTACTCTTTATTTATATTAAATGTAGGGATTAATTTATCCATCATATTGGATTATTTATATATTTTTTATTATTAAATGCACTTTTTAACCATAACATCTAATATAACACTATCAGTATGATCCATACCTTCATTAGAAACCCTGCCTAAATTTTGTATGGTTTTTTCTACTGATTCATCTAATATACCATTATTTGACGGTATAACTACATCATTAAGGGCAAGTTCGCTAGCATCTAAGGCAGAAGCTACGGATATAGCAAGCTTATAAGCACACCCTATCTTTGCTCCATCACATATCATTCCTGTAAGACCTGCAATCATGTTACTTATAGCACCCTCTATTTGTCTTGTGTTACCTCCTAAAAGATAAGTAAGTCCAGCACTAGATCCTACACCTGCTGCTACTCCACATCCGCATACTGGAGTTAAAGAACCTGTATAGCTTTTTACAAATATAGTAACTAAATGACTTAATGCAACTGCTCTTATTATTTTCTCTTCTTCTATTCCTTTTTCCTGCCCTATAAATGCAATTGGAAGTATTGCTACAAGTCCGTGATTTCCTGAGCCTGCACTACTCATTACAGGAAGTGGATATCCAGACATTCTAGCTTCAGATGCCGCTGCTGTTAGTGCCTTTGCCTTATTTTCTACTCCTTCTAATTTACTATAAAACTTTGCAATACCAATTCCACTTTCTCCTTTAAGTCCAACATTCCCCATTGCCATGTTCATTTGAATTCCATCATCTATAAATTTTATTTTTTCATAATCTATTTCATTAACAAACATAATCAAATCTGAAATTGTAAATTCTCTTATTCTATCTCTTAAATTTGAAGCATCTTCCTTCTTTTCTTCATTATTAGCTAAAACTTCTTCTTTTTCAAATAATATCTCTTCATTTCTTGATACACTTACTAAATTCAAATGAGTATTTCTAATCTTTGATATGGATATATTTCCTATTCCCTTTGCTATAACTTCTATATATAATCCTGAAATGTCATCTTTAAGATTTAATTTTATTATCTTTTCATTAACTATCTTAAATGCTTTTTGTATATCTTCCTCAGATATTCCTTTAAGCGCTTCCAATTTATATTCAGATTTTCCCATTACTAGTGAAAGTGCTGCCGCAAATATAATTCCCTTTTCCTTCGTTCCCGGTATTCCAACTTCCATACCATTTTTTAATATATTTTTATCTACTATAATTTCTAAAGATTTAACTTCCTCGTGAAGCGCTTCTTTAGCTACTGCCACAGCATAAGCCACCGCTCCTGGTTCTGTACATCCTAGAGCTGGTGTTACTTGATTTTTTAATATATTTAATAATAATTCCTCATTCATAAAATTTCCTCCCTTTATTTCTATCACTATTTATTCTTATCAATATTTATAAGCAATAACCATGCCAATAGCTAAAGTGCCTTCTTTTTATACTTTATTTTAAATTTTCTTTTTATAATTCTCATATTTGATAAATATAAGTATGTAAACGTATAAACACTTGTGTTTATTCCTTATTTAAGGTATTATCAGAAATGAGAACTATATTATCATTTGTGATAATATAGTTCTATTATAGTTTAGTAAATTTTTTTCGATATTTTAATTATACTTGGAGTAAAATAAAGAGGAGATATATTATGTTAAATACCTTTCAAAAGGATCTGCAAGAAATTTGCGAAACCACTAAAGCCATAACTGGAATAGATATAACAATTGTAGATAAAAATCTTCAAAGAATATGCGGAACTGGGGAATTTAAAGAAAAAATAGGTGGATTTATTCCCCAAAATTCTGTTTACCATAAATCTCTTGAAACAGGAAAGAACTTTTTTATTACAGACCCTACTAAAGATTCCTTATGCCAAGGGTGCTATGCTCAGGATACCTGCAAAGAACAAGCTGAACTCTGCATGCCTATAGTAGTTGATGAAAATATAGTTGGGATACTGGGAATGAGTATTTTCAACCACGATATAAAAGGTCTATTTGTAGATAAAAAAGATGATTATGAAGCCTTTGAAAATAGACTTAGCAATCTAATAGCCTCTAAAATACACGAAAGACTTTTAGGAAGTATGGCTGAATATAAGTTATCTGAATTCAATACTTTAATAGATTCTATAAAAAACGAAGGGGTTATCACTATAAACAATGATGGGCAAATAATAACGGTAAATAAATACCTGAAAGAAAAATACTTAGATACCTTAAAAAATTCATCCGACATAAACTCTTTACTCTCTAAAAGCGCCATAAAAAGTTTAAAAGAAATAAATTTTAATGGTGAAATAGGCCCATTATCTATAGGCAAAAATTACTTTATAATAAACTCTTCTCCTATACTTGTAAAAGATAAACGTGAAGGAGCCGTATTGTTATTTTCAGACTTTAATAAAATGCAGAAATCCGTTTTTAAAGTAACTGAAAACCCAAATATAACTACCTTTGAAGATATACTTGGAGAAAGCGAAATCCTACTTAAAGCAAAGCTTCAAGCTATGCAAGTTGCTGAAAGTGATGTATCCGTACTTCTTTTAGGAGAAAGTGGTACTGGAAAAGAAGTTTTTGCAAGAGCTATTCACTGCTCTAGTAAACGTCGTGAAGATATATTTATGCCTATAAATTGTGGAGCAATTCCTGAATCTTTAATTGAAAGTGAACTTTTCGGATATGAAAAAGGCTCATTTACTGGCGGAAATCTTCAAGGAAAGCTGGGAAAGTTTGAAATAGCTAAAAATGGCACAGTATTTCTAGACGAGCTTGGCGATCTTCCTCAAGATTCTCAAGTAAAGCTTTTGAGAGTACTTGAAGAAAAGGAAATAATGAGAGTTGGCGGTCTTAAGACTATAAAAGTAAATCCAAGGATAATATCTGCCACAAATAAGGACTTACATAAGTTGGTAAGCGAAGATATCTTTAGAGAAGATTTATTTTATAGAATAAATGTAATTCCTATAAGAATACCTCCCCTACGTGAAAGAGGTTACGATATAATACTTTTGGCTAGATACTTTTTAAAGAAGTTTTGTACCATTTATGAAAAAGATATTAAAGGCTTTACAAATGAATGCGAGAAAGCCCTACTTTCATACTCTTTCCCAGGAAATATACGAGAGCTTAAAAACCTCATAGAATATGGAGTTAATTTTGCCACCGGTAGTAATATATCTTTAGATGTGTTGGGCGCAAAACTCAAAAATGGGAACATAAAAGTTGCTGAATCTTCCATGGATTTAAACCATATGGTAAAGGACTATCAAAAGGCATTGGTTTTAAATGCCCTAAATATTTATGGAAATGACCTAAACGGAAAAAAAGCCGCTGCAAAAGCCTTAGGCATAAGTATGGCAACACTTTATAGAATAATTAATGGCCAATAAATAATAGTTAAGGGAGAAATTCAATTTACTCTGAATTTCCCCCTTAATATTATTACCTGTTTTCTTACTACAGTAATTGATAACTATTCATATATACTGGCATATTAAGATTATTAAGTACATTTTCTAGAAGTACTCCTTCTCTTTCTGGATAATCAAATCCATAACTTGCCTTTATTGCCGAATTTACAAATTGAACCGCCCTATCTATGGCTACAGGAATGCTTTCTCCATTTAAAAGACTTCCTACTATAACACTACTAAATATATCTCCTGTTCCTGGATAATGTGCAGGTATAAAAGCACAGCTAACTTTCCAATACTTATCATGCCTTTTGTCATAAGCAATTACACTTGTGAACTTTTCATCCTTATCTTCAGGCATACTTGTTCCTATAACTACTTCCGGACCCATATCAGACAATTCTTTTAACCATAACTTTAGTTCTTCTGTACTTATATTTCTATTATACTCCTTGTCTAAAAGCAGCGCCATTTCAGTAAAATTGGGAGTTATTATTTGTGCCTTTTTAATAAGTTGTCTCATGTTTTTTACCATTTCATCATTCATGGTGCTGTACAATTCTCCATTGTCAGCAAGTACTGGGTCAACTACTACTAATGTATCCTGTTTCTTAAATTTATCTATAAATTCTTCTACAATTTCTATTTGCCTATTAGAGCCTAAAAAACCACTGTATATTGAGTCAAATTCTAAATTTAGATCCTTCCAGTGTTTTATATATGCCTCCATGGTATCTGTTAAATCTACAAAAGTATAATTATCAAATCCTCCAGTATGGGTAGACAATATAGCTGTAGGAAGGGGACATACTTGAATTCTCATAGTAGACAATATAGGTATTATTGCTGTAAGAGAGGTCTTACCAAAACCAGACATATCATGAATAGCTGCTACTCTTTTAATATGTTTTTCCATAGTATCCCGTCCTTTATATTAATCTAAAAGTTTTATAACCCTTATAATTAACTACTTCTACCTTACTATCTTCTTCTAATCCTTTTACTATATCATCTATATTTTCAGCATTTCTATCAGTTAAAAAGCTAATAATCTCATGCTGATTCATTGGATGTCTTTTTATTATATCAAGTATAGCCTTATAACTATCCTTTTCTTCACTATAAAAACTTCCTTCAGTTAAGGTATCTATCGCAATTCCTTCAAGTATCTCTGAAGCTTTTATCATTGTATCCTTAGATACTTGACCTGCATATCCTTCTGCTGGAGGTCTTACAGGGGTGTTTATATATAATCTATCATACCTTAAACCTTTTAAAAGCTCTCTTAATTTTTTAAGACTTTCTTCACTATCATTAAATCCCTTCACGAGCATAACTTCTACCCACAATTGCCCCTTGTATTCTCTGCAAAATTTAGCCAATCCCTCATATATATTTTTAAAGTTAATTTTTTTAATTGGCCTATTTACCTTTATAAATTCTTCCTCGTCGCACGCATCAAAGGTAGGAAGTACTATATCTGCTTTCATTAAGTCTAGTCTAACCTCTTCCAAGTCAAAAAGTCCTCCATTTGCAATAACTGCTACAGGTTTCTCAGTTAAGGCTTTAAGCTTATCAATAAGCTCTCCAAGTCTTGAATAGAGAGTAGGTTCTCCTTCTCCTACCACTGTTACCACATCAAAATTATCATTGCTTTTTATGTACTCTTTAAATTCTTCTACTATACCTTCAAGAGGGAAATATTCGCGTCTTTCATTGGTCATTTTGTCCGTTCTACCTAATTGACAATATATACAGGAATAGTTGCAAGTTTTTTTAGGTATAGGGCTTACTCCTAAGGATAATCCCATTCTTCTAGATGGTATAGGTCCAAATATATATTTATATTCTTTCATTATTTTAACCCCCATGCTTCATGAATTAGTTTTATATTAAAGTAATTTTATTTTATTATTTCATACTTCTATAAATATGGCAATTGTATCGATACTTATAATTGGATAAAAAAACAACAAGAATACCGAAATATTCTTGTTGTCTTTAAAAAGTGTTTTATTTATAGGAATTTAAGTTAAACATATTTTAAATTAAATTCAACCGGTGCATCCATAAAGTTTCATCATTATCTAGCTACACCGCCAACTTCTGATAATTCCTCATAGTAATCCACCACAACCTTACCATTTTCAAATTTAAGCACTGCTTTTGTAGACGGATACTGTTCATCATACTCCGAGTAACCTGACCAAGTAATATATAATTTATTTCCTTGTACTTTTTTATCAACTATTTTGGATTTTGAAAGCTCAAAGGCTAATCCTGGCTGACCAATTACTATATAGTACTTACCATTTACTTTTTCGTAATACAAACTATTTATCAATTTATTACTGTATTCCTTAGAAAAATTCTCACTAAGTAATTTTAAAAGTCCTTCTCTAGTAGAATACTCATCTTTAAGTTCATGATAGTAAGTATCATTTATTATCACTTCGTCACCATGTTTTAAAATATCCTTATTGAGCCCCACCGCAGAATTTATTATAAAATCCCATCCATTTTCCACATAGTTTCTTATTTCACTTTCACTTAAAGAAGCTAATATTTCTTGTGGTCTTGCTTTTTCCCCTATAGCATAGCTATATGCGTCTTCACTTATACTGCTTAGTCCGCCTAATATAGTTATTTCTTTTAATCCATCATTATTTCCCTTTAAAAAATTATCTGTGGCTTTGCCTGGATTATCATTTAAAAGTACTAATGGAGTTTTATTTATAGCCGCAAGCATTGAACCTGAAAGAGCATCTGGAAAATTTTCTCCTGAAGCCACTATAGATTTAGATAAATCTAGTTCATCTCTAAAGTGATTTATTATATTTATATTAGTTTCATATCTAGTATTCCCATATAATCTTTCTACATTTGGAAGTTTATTTTTAACAGCATCCGTTATTACACCAGGACCACCTATTAAGTATACCTTATCTACATTATGATTTTTTATGAATTCCTCTGTTTCCTTAGGAATATCATTTTTATTTACTAAAAGTATAGGCATTGATTTCATAGCTGCAATAGGAGCTATAGATAATGCATCTGCAAATAACGAACTGGTTGTAACTACTACTTCATAGCTTTCATCCATTTTTTCTGCTATTTTTACTGAGGTTCCATACCTAGTTGTTCCACTAATTCTTTCCACTTCTATGTTTAAAGCCTTTATTTCATCCTCTACCTTTTTGCTAACTGACCCATTTCCACCTATTATAAACACCTTTTTTACGTTGAGCTTAATAAGCCTTTCTTTAACATTAGAACTTAACTCATTCTTACTTGTAAGCAATATCGGTGCATTATACCTCTTTGCTAAAGGAGAAGTACAAAGTGCATCTGGGAAATTTTCTCCTGATACTATAAATGCAACCTCAGCATTATTTGCAAATTCGCTATCGCATATCTTTGCTGAAGTCTCATATCTATCCGATCCAAAAATTCTTTCCTTATTAACATTTGAAGCTAAAACTGCTGAGGTCAAAGAAAGGCTTAAGGCTAAAGTTAATGTACATATTGCTTTTTTATTCATATAGATTCCCCCTAAATTTTTTCAGTAGTATCTATATGAATTTATGTCCAGTTTGTCTTTAAATATACCAAACAAATTTCATCAAATTAATTTATATCCTAATAAAAAACTTATATATTTATATAAATATATAAGTTTTTTGTCTACACTACTTTACTTCTTCCACTGGCCTTTCTTTATCACCCCATACATAATCAAGGGCATTTTGGCTTAATACAGCAGTTCCACCTAATACAAGAGTATCTTTTATATTTTCTTTATTCTGACTAATAAACTCATCAGTAAGACTGCCTGGTTTTTCACTTAAAAGCATTAATGGTGCTTTATTTACCGCTGCAAGTATTGAACCTGAAAGAGCATCTGGAAAATTTGCTCCTGAAGCAATTACAAGTTTTGATAATTCTAATTCTTCCTTGAAATTATTTATTACATTTATATTTGTTTCATATCTTGTATTTCCATATAATCTTGTAGCATTAGGCAGTTGCCCCTTTACATTGTCACTTATTACTCCAGGCCCACCTATTAAGTACACCTTGCTTATATCATGGTTTTTAATAAAATCAGTCGTTTCCTTAGGTATCTCATTCTTGTCCACCAATAATATAGGCATAGATTTCATTGCAGCAATAGGAGCAATGGATAATGCATCTGCAAAAGCAGAACTCGTTGTCACTACTATTTCATTACTTGCACTCATGTTTCCTGCTATTTTAGCTGAAGTTGCATATCTATTAAGTCCATATATTCTTTCAGTATACATGCCTAAAGCTTGCATCTCTTCTACAACATCCTCAGATATAACTCCAGTTCCCCCTACTACAAAAACCTTTTTAGCATTAAGACTTTGAAGCCTTTCTTTAACTTTAGGATCAAGCCTATTTTTCCCACTCAAAAGTATTGGCGCATTATACTTTTTAGCTAAAGGTGCCGTACATAATGCATCTGGGAAGTTTTCCCCTGATACTATAAAAACAACTTCACTACCCTTTGTAAATCCCTTTTCACTTATAGCAGCTGAAGTCTCGTATCTATTTAGGCCAAAAATTCTGTCTGCATTCACAGTAGCTGCTGCTACTATAGAAGATATTGAAAAACTTAATGTTAAAGCTAATGCACATATTCCCTTTTTATTCATGTGTATTCCCGTCCTTTACTCATTTTATTCTATTACTTAATCTATTCTCTTTATACTATAAAATTCCTTGTAGTATTTGTAAAGGGATTTAAAAAAATCAAGAATATTTTCAGTCTTTGTATCGTAATCACTATATGGTAAAATGTTCATGAGAAACAACTTTCACAGTATAATAAGTCAAAATAAATATTAAGCTTTATGGCCAAAAGGGTACAGAGATATATACTGCAAACTAGAAAACTATATCCGTAATTTAGTTAAAGGAGGTGCCAGTATGAAAAAGAAATTACTTGTTATATCCCTGTTATTAATTAGTGCTTTTATGACCTTTTGCTATAAGAATTCCATTTCATATAATGATATTAAAAACAATATAGCTCAGTATCAAAAACCTAAAATCAAATATTTATTTAAAAAGCCTGTAAAAGTAGAAAAAGTGTCTGTAAATAATGACAAAGATAATGATGGAAAATTGGATTTAGAAGATATAGTAGAAGGCGCAAGACTTGATGCTAAAAACAAACCTATATATAAAAGTGTTTATTATCAAGGTGGTTATCCTCCAAGTACTGAAGGAGTATGCACCGATGTAGTATGGAGGGCACTTGAAAATGCTGGGTATAACTTAAAGGATATGGTGGATGAGGATATTAAAAACAATATGACCCTATATCCTCGAGTAGAAGGAAAGCCAGACCCTAATATTGATTTTAGGCGCGTCCCTAATTTACATATATTTTTTACAAGACATGCTGAAAGTTTGACTATAGAACTTACGCCTGGGGATGTTGAAAATTTAAAACAGTGGCAGGGTGGGGATATTATAACCTTTGATAATCCTCAGCATATTGCCATAGTTTCAGATAAAAGAAGAAAGGACGGCGTCCCCTTTATAATCCATAATTCAAGTCCTTACACTGCTGAAGCTGATGTTTTAGATTATTGGTATCCCAAAATAACTGGCCACTTCAGATATACTAAAAATATAAATAATGATTAGCATCCAAATATAGAAAGTCCCTTTAAGGGACTTTCATTTAAAATTAATAATTTATTTATTATTCAATGTTGCCTTTATAAAATCTGTAAATAACGGATGAGGCTTATTAGGTCTTGATTTAAGTTCTGGATGAAATTGAGTTGCTACAAACCAAGGATGGTCTTGAACTTCTACAATTTCAACTAGCTTTTCATCTGGACTAACCCCTGTAATTTTAAGTCCTGCATCCGTAAGAATTTTTCTATACTCATTATTAAATTCATATCTATGTCTATGTCTTTCATAAATTACTGATTTACCATATGCCCTAAATGCATTAGACTCCTCTTCAAGCTTGCAAGGATACAATCCAAGTCTCATAGTTCCACCCTTTTCGTTTACATCCTTTTGATCTGACATTAAATCAATTACTGGATGAGTAGTATTTTCGTATATTTCTGAACTATTAGCATCTGTATATCTTAATATATTTCTTGAAAATTCTATAACTGAGCATTGCATTCCAAGGCATATTCCAAGAAATGGCACCCCCTTTATTCTTGCATACTTTATAGCTTCAATTTTTCCTTCTATTCCCCTATCTCCAAAGCCTCCTGGAACCAATATTCCACTTACATCCTTTAAATAACTATCTACATTTTCAAAAGTAACATTTTCTGCATTGACCCATTTAATATTCACTTTAGAATTATTAGCAAAGCCTCCATGGCTTAAAGCTTCTACAACTGATATATATGCATCATGAAGTTCTACATATTTGCCAACAAGAGCTATCGTTGTATTTTCTTTTAAATTCTTGATTTTATTAATCATATTTAACCACTCTTCATTATGTATCTCATTTTCGGTACAGTTTAGGTTTAATTTATCACAAACCAGTGTATCTAGTCCTTCATTATGTAGCATAATGGGAACTTCATAAAGATGCTCTGCATCTAAATTTTGAATTACCGCATTAGCATCCACATTACAAAACAAGCCTATTTTTTCTTTTACATCCTGCGAAAGTGGTTTTTCACTGCGGCATACTAGAATATCTGGCTGAATACCTATGCCCCTTAATTCTTTAACTGAATGCTGAGTTGGCTTAGTTTTAAGCTCTCCTGCCTTTCCTAAGTAAGGTATTAGCGTTACATGAATAAAACATACACTTTCACGTCCAACTTCGTACTTGATTTGTCTTATAGCTTCCAAAAAAGGTAATGATTCAATATCTCCAACGGTTCCACCTATTTCAGTTATAACCACATCTACATCTCTTTCTTTAGATATTCTATATACTCTATCCTTAAGCTCATTGGTTATATGAGGAATCACTTGAACTGTTCCACCTAAATAATCTCCACGTCTTTCTTTTTGTAGAACGGACCAATATACCCTGCCTGTTGTAACATTATTATTTTGACTTAAATTTTCATCTATAAATCTTTCATAATGTCCTAAATCTAAATCTGTTTCTGCGCCATCATCTGTAACAAAAACTTCTCCATGTTGATATGGACTCATAGTACCTGGATCTATATTTAAGTATGGATCCAGCTTTTGTATAGAAACCTTAAGCCCTCTATTCTTCAATAATCTTCCGAGTGAAGCTGCTGTTATTCCCTTCCCTAGCGAAGATACAACTCCTCCTGTTACAAATACATATTTAGTATTCATTTAAATTCCTCCCTACTTTATATTCATAGACTATTGACAAACTACAATTTTGTTATTATAATAGAAATTACCCTGTAAAATGGGTTATCTATATCATGTTTTAAAACATACTTAATATCATATCATATTTTCTCTAGCTATGCTAGGGCTTTTTGGCGTTGGTATCTTTTTGAATCATTTTATAATATTACTTTCTCCTAACAGAAAAGCATCCCATATACTGGGATGCTTTATAAATTACATTATCAAAATTATCAGTAAGTAGGGGTAGCCGGCAGACTTTCATCTAACCGGCATTGTGGGAAAGAAGATTTTTTATCTTCGTGAATATATAATTCTACACAAATTAATTTTTTCCTTCATACTTTGCAGATTTTTTTTATTTATTTTAATACTTTACAATGATATTTTAATATTATTGTAAATCACCGCTTCTTACTTCGCCAGATTTACTAAAGCTCTAACTGCTATGTTAATAATTTTCTTTTCAACTTCATTATAGAGCTTATCCTTTTCTTCTAGTGTAAGTTGATTTTTTTGAAGTATATTAGAATCAGTACCTACTATAGCACCGACCCTATAACCTCTTTTAGAACCTACAATAAACGCTGTAGCACATTCCATTTCAGATACTGCAACATCAGTGTTTGATAACTTTTCATTTAATTCAGTATCTTGCATATAATAAGCATCTCTTGTAAGGCTTGTGCCCATAAAAACTTCTTCATTTAATTCGCCAGCCGCTTCCCTAAGCGCTAATGTCACATCAAAGTTTGCAATTGCAGGGTATATTTCTGGAAGATATACCTTACTTGTTCCTTCAGCTCTTACTGCTGCATTTACTATAACAGAGCTTCCTATTTTTAAATCCTCTCTTCTTCCTCCGGCGGAGCCTACTCTAATAAAAGTATGGCATCCAATTTTTGCAAGCTCCTCCATTGCAATTGCTGTTGACGGTCCACCTATCCCTGTAGAACATACAGTAAGCCTTACTCCATCCTTTTCTCCCGTATAAACTACATATTCCCTGTTTTCTGCTATCTTTTCCATAGTATCAAAGGTTTCTGCAATCCTTCTTGCCCTACCAGGATCTCCTGGAATTAATACGTAAGGTGCTACGTCTCCTTCTTTACATCTTATATGTTTTTGCATTGTTATATCGTAACTCATGTATTATTCCTCCACTATTAAGTTTACTATTTTTCCTTCCTTAACCTTTACAAGTCCCATATCTGTTATTTTAAGCTCAGGGCTAACAGGAAGGGAATTTGTGCTTAAGGACATCACAGGATTGTAGTGATTATATCCTAAATCCTTCATAGCTTCTTTTACCTTTGAAAGCTCAAAGCCAACTTCTTCTACTGACTTTTCAGAAAGTATTCCTGCCACATTAAGTTTAACACTTGCTAGGATGCTTTCATTTTCACAAACACAGTATCCTCCCTGATTTTCTATAATAAAGTTTGCAGCACATACTATGTCTACTGGACTTTTTCCTATCACAAGTAAGTTATGATGATCATGGGCATAAGTAGTTGCAACTGCCCCCCTTTTAATTGTATCTCCTGAAGCTAATGCTAAAGTTACATTACCCGTACCCTTATGTCTCTCAAATACACCTATAAGAGCATATGGAGAACCTTCCCAATCTATATATCCATTTACTACATCTAAATAATCAAAAACTTCCCCTGTAAAAGTACTTCCATTTTTCACATTTATAATTCTGCACTTAACCCTTCCATTTTCTACATTTGCCTTTATTTTTAGATCTTCTTCATTTATCTTTTCAAGTTTAACACTGTTATAAAAATCTTTCGGAAATTTATTTTCGGAAGGTGTATATTGATATTTTTCACCTTCTTCATAAACGCATTCCCCATTTTTATATACTGAATTAATACTAAATTTCTCTACATTATCTAATATTATAAAATCTGCTATTTTACCTGGGGCAACGGCTCCTCTGTCCTTTAAATCCATTCTCAAAGCTGGGTTTAATGTACCAAAAGTTATTGCCCTTTCAGGTTTCATACCAATCTTAATTGCCTTTTTAATTATGTTGTTTAAATGGCCTTCATTTATAAAGTTATCCGCCATTACATCATCTGTTACAAAACAAAAATTATTATAAATATCATTTTCTTCAATAAACTTTATGTTTTCCTCTGTTAACGACTTATCTTGAATTTCTACAAACATACCATTTAAAAATCTGTCTTCTATAGTTTCTGGAGTGTGCTGAGTATGATCTGAATCCACTCCATTAAATATAAACTTATATAAATCTTCTCCCACAATCCTTGGGCAGTGTCCTTCGATAATAAGCTTTGGATATTTGTTTTTTATATAACTTAAAAACTTATTTATCTTACTTTCTGGATTTTTAATCACTTCAACATAATTCATAACTTCCCCAAGGCATATTACCTTAGGATTTTTTATAAGCTCTTCAAATTCTTCTATGCCAATCTCCGCTCCTGAGGTTTCTAATTCTGTCGAAGGAACAGAACTTGGAATTCCATAAAAAATATCGGCAGTGCAGTTCTCATCTCTTTTTATCATTTCCTTTATTCCAACAATTCCAAATACATTAGCTATTTCATGAGGTTCTGCAACCACTGTAGTCACACCATCTTTGATAAGCTCGTGAGAAAAAGCTTCCGGAGTTACCATTGAGCTTTCTATGTGAAGATGTATATCTATAAGGGAAGGAATTAAATACTTTCCTTCCCCTTCTATAACCCTATTAGCCCTTATATTCTTTATATCCTTCAAAGTAGTATATAAAAACTTTCCGTCCTTTATCACAACCGAAGACTTTATAAACTTTTTTGAATACACATTAAATACTTGTATATTCTTTATTATTAAATCCATCATATATTTAACCCTTCTTATTTCCCAGAGGATATTTCCTTATTCCAAGTATCTATCCACTGCTTATTTACCTCATTTACATATTGCCAATTTACAGACTTTAACTTTTTAATCATTTCTTCTCCATAAGTTTGACCTTTAGCTTCTTCTTCAGTTAATTTTACATTCTTATTTGATGGTGCTTCTACTTTAGCTTTACCAGTTGCAGTTTGAACTTCTTCACTTAATGCAAAATCTATAAACTTTTCAGCAAGTTCTTTGTTCCTTGATCCCTTAACTACATTTATTGTATTAAGCCCTACATAACTTCCTTCTGCAGGAGTTACAAATTTAGCTCCCGGGCATGCCTTCAATATATTTCCATAAGCAAAGTCTTGAATAACTGCTACAGCTATTTCACCTTGATTAAACATATTTGCAAGCTCTGAGGATTTTCCATAATATTTAACAACACTTGGAGCAAGCTGTTTCATCTTATCAAAAGCTTTAGCTTCATTTCCCTTTATATCTACTCCAGCTTGATCACCTGCTACCATCATCATAAGTGGTCCTGCAGTTACTGTTATATCTGGAATTGCAATTTTTCCTTTAAGTTCTGGTTTCCAAAGATCTGCCCAGGATGTTATAGGAGTTTTAATAACTTCTGGATCGTATACTATTCCAAGACTATTTATAGTGTATGCTGGTCCATATCCTTCTCCTTGAGGAGCTTTTGCTAAATCATATACATTATTTAAGTTTGGAATATTTGCTGTATTTATCTTTTCAAATAATCCTTCTTTTATTCCCTGCATGGAATACAAGTCTGCAAGATAAATTAAATCAATTCCTTCTTTCTTTTGCTTAAGTTTTGTAAGTCTTTCTCCATTGTTACCCTTTTCTAAAACTATTTTTACATTGTATTTTTTTTCAAAAGGCTCATATATATTCTTCTTTAATAAATCCTCATTAAACCCCCAAGTGGAGATTGTGAGTGTTTTTGGTTCTTCCTTGGTATTTGTTGAAGCCTCTTTAGATCCACAACCTACTAAAAGTGTAGTTGCAGTAAGTACTGATGCAAGTAAAATACTTAATTTTTTCATTGATGTTTCCCCCTTAAACTAATATTAATTTATCTTTATTAAATTTAATATTTACCTTTTCACCATTTTTAAAGTTATTCTCAAAACTTGTATTTACAATAAAATCACCAAGCTTAGTGCTTACTATATACTGAATTTGCTTTCCTAGGAATGTACTTATGCCAACAATTCCTTCTATGGTATTTTCTGAATTTCTTCCATCAAATCTTTGAATTTCTATATCTTCCGGTCTTATGGTTCCTTTTGCATCCGACCCCTTTGTGTAGCTTGTATAGAATATTGTGCTATTTTTTGCTTTATAAACTCCTTGACCATTTTCTTCACTTATAAGATCTAAGTCTATGAAGTTTTCAAATCCCACAAACTTTGCAGTAAATTCAGTTAGTGGATTGTTATATATGTTAATTGGATTATCTAACTGTTCAATTATGCCGCCATTCATTACCGCAACCTTGTCTGAAATAGAAAAACATTCTTCTTGATCATGAGTTACATATATTGCAGTAATTCCAAGTCTTTGCTGAATCTTTCTTATTTCAACTCTCATTTTCACCCTAAGTTTTGCATCTAAGTTGCTCAAAGGTTCATCAAATAGTAATAATCCTGGTCTTATAACTAGAGCTCTAGCCAGAGCAACTCTTTGCTTTTGTCCTCCTGAAAGTTCATCTGGAAATCTCTTTTCAAATCCCTTAAGGTCTACTACCTCAAGCATTTCCATAACCCTTTTATTTATTTCTAAATTATCAACTTTTCTAAGCTTTAATCCAAATGCCACATTATCAAATATACTTAAATGAGGAAATAACGCATAGTTTTGAAATACATATCCAAAGTTTCTTTTATGCACAGGCACTTTAGTATAATCCTCACCGTCAAATATAAATTGCCCTTCTGTGCTGTTTAAAAAGCCTTGAACAAGCCTTAAAGTTGTTGTTTTTCCACATCCGCTTGGCCCCAAAAGAGAAACAAGCTCTCCCTTTTCAACTTGGAAATTAAAGTTTTTAAGTATCATATTATCGCCATAACCTGCAGTTATATTTCTTAATTCAAGTAATGCCATATATTATCACTCCTATTTAGCAAAATAACTTAACCCTAAAGTTTTTTCTACAATTACCATTAAAACTATTGTAAATACCATAAGCACAACAGATAACGCTGCAATAGTTGGGTCATAATTGTACTCTACATAACTTAGCATTTGTATAGGTAATGTGCTTACACCTGGTCCTGATAAAAATACCGAAAGAGGCACATTATTAAAGGAATTTATAAATGCAAGTATAAATGCTGCTATTACTCCTGATTTAATATTAGGAAGTACCACCTTAAAAAATGTCCTTCCTTTACTTAACCCCAGACTCATAGCTGCTTCCTCTATAGAATAATCAAAATTACTAAGACTTGAAGAAACTACCCTTATAGCATAAGGAAAAAGTATTATAGCATGTCCGATAAACAAGCTTAAGTAAACTGGAAAATCATTTTCTACCATTAAAAATTTTAATAATGCAAACCCTAAAACTATTCCTGGTATAAGTACAGGCGATACAAATATTCCATTAAGAACATTCTTACCCTTAAAGTTATATCTGTTTATAGCATAAGCTGCTGGAATTCCCATAATAAGTGCTACCATAGTAGCCAAAAAAGCAATTCCCAAACTAATTTTTAAAGTTTCCATAAACATTTCTACATTTAATATATTTTCAAACCATTTAAGAGAAAATCCCTTTGGAGGGAAAGCTAAAAAATTTTCACTGCTGAAAGAAGCTCCGATTATTATAAGCAGTGGTCCTAGCAAGAAAATATATACCATTAAAGTGAATATCACTAAAAATTTATTCTTTTTCACCTTGTCCTACCCCCTTTTATTTAAAGTTTTAGCGCCTCTATTCATGATGGAAGTAACTATAATTGTTGTAATTATCATTATAACGGCTACAACAGATGCGCTATTCCAATCAGATAAAGTCATTGCATTTTGATATATCAATGTTGCTAAAACCCTTGTCTTAGTCCCTCCTAAAAGCTGTGGAGTGGTGTATGCAGTAAGACATCCAGTAAATACAAGTACGCTTCCTGTCATGAGTCCTGGCACGCTTAATGGGAATACCACTTTTAAAAACGCCTTAAACTTAGAAGCTCCAAGACTTTCTGCTGCAAGCATGTAGTCTTCTGTTATATTTTCCATTACACCTATAAGAGAAAGTATCATTAAAGGCAGGAACAATTGCACAAATCCCACTACAATAGAAAATTCATTATATAACATGCTAAGTGGGCTATTGATTAAGTTAAGATTTAAAAGAATTGTATTTAAAAGTCCTTTCTTCCCAAGTATTACAATCCAACAAAAAGAACGAACAACTGGAGATGTAAGCATAGGAAATACTGCTAGCGCTATGTATAATCCTCTTCTTTTAACACCTATTTTAGATATGTAATACGCTGTAGGCAATCCTAAAGCTGCACATATTATAGTACTTATTAAACTTAGTTTCATAGTTCTTATAAATACATCTTGAAAAAAAGAATCCCTAAGTATGTTGGTATAGGCTTCTATAGATAATGCACCTTCAGCTTGAAATGTAGAAATACATATTTTAAATACCGGAATTATAGCGAACAAAGTCAAAAATATTGCAGCAGGTATCATTAAATAAAAGCCAGTTCTCTTTTTCATATTTGTCACCTCCTAAAATTTACACATTAACTACGATAATTCTTTATTTTATAATTACACAAAAGCCCGATTGTAACGAACTAAATATTTATTTTCGAAACCATCATTCGTGTTTTACAAGATAATAATATATCACTTTAGAAATATAGTCAATAGTTTATAAATAATAAATGGTGGTATAATAATATGTATCACTGAATACGGAGGTGTTTTTATGCAAACATTAAACTTTTTAGGAAGAGGTTCTGCTTTTAATACAGAAGAGGGAAATACTTCAGCTTATATAAGACGCGGTGATAAACTTCTCTTAATAGATTGTGGAGAAAGCATATTTGAAAGAATAAAACAAAAGAGGCTATTAGAAAATTCTAAAGAGATAACAATACTAATTACTCATTTACATTCTGACCATGTAGGAAGCCTTAGCAGCCTTATTTTTTACTGTTACTATATGCTAAATAAAAAAGTTTCTATAATATACCCCTCCTCTTATGCATTAAAATCTCTTTTTAGCATAATGAACAATAAAGATAATATGTACAACTTAATAGAAAGCTATGAAAATACTAGTATTTCTTTAGGTGATATAGAAGTTATGCCCGTAAAAGCTTCTCATTCTAAAGAAATGTATTGCTATGGTTATTTTATTTACTATGATAATAAAACGATTTACTATAGTGGTGATTCTAATGCCATTGAGGAAAACACATTAAATCTCTTTAAGAACGGAAAAATTGATGAGTTATATCAAGATACCTGCTACCCTGACTATATGGGAAGTGGTCATTTATCCATTAGTAAACTGTCTGATTTGATTCCCGAAAATCTAAGAGAAAAAGTTTATTGTATACATATAGATGGAAATGAACTTATTAAAGAGGCAACAAAGCTTGGCTTTAATATAGTAGAAATCAATAACTTATAGTCATCATAAAAGAATATTATGACATTTTTAATGTTAAATCTTCCGTATGGGTTCTGCATTTAAGAAAGCGTTCACTACGCAAAGAAGCTCTAATATCTCTGAATTTAAATCGCCTAAACTTTCTAAACTCGTTACCGCTCAGACAGTATAAAGTTCTTTACGGCGATTTAAATTGAGAGAGAAAGAGCTTCTAATTGCTTGTTCAATGCTTTCTACAATGCAGAATACATACTAAATTTAACATTAAAAATATCTTCATCCACACTGCTGAAGGGAGGAATTTCACTTTGGCCAAAGTTCCTTTTAAATTAACACTTATCAAATGGCTGTTAAGCCCGCAGACCGATAGGTCATAAAATATTAATCATTCTATTTTTTATAAAAATTTTTTTATTGTATTACCTTATCTTTAACTTATAAGCTATATTTCCTCATCCATTTAGCATAAGATCTTGCAATGTCAAGGAGTGCCGCCCTAAAAGATTTTTAGAAATTCAGTTATCTAAATTTTTTCCTTTAGCAGTTCACATGAAGAACTTTTTAATACTTCAGGGGCATTGAATGAGCCTTAGAACGGCTTCCTAGATGAAAATTCTATACGACCCAGAACATTAAAAATGTCGCCTTATCTCTATATTTTCTTTAGAATGTTATTTATTCCTTCGCTTGCTTTTAAACGCTGTTCTTGAATCCATTCTTCGTCAAATTCCAAATGGAACAACTTTGAAAAAGAGTAATATAAATTTAATTTTTGATAGTAAATCTCTAATTCATATAAGTCATTAAATCTATAAGAAGGTTTTGAAAGTTTTTCTTGTTTTGCTACAAATAATTCATCTACATAAGTTAAAAATGTGTGCATAAGATCTTTATCACTTACATCAAAAGGTACTTTCAAAAGCTTCCATTGGATTGATTCATCTAACTTATAAAACTTTAAGTTATCAAGTATAATTATATATTCATTTATATCCATCTTTCTGTAAAAAGATACTTTTTCTTCTCTTGTGCTCCATAATGCTAACTTTTCTCTTAAAGGTAAACTTTTTACCTTTAGTATTGCATCACTAGGCCCTATTACCCCTTCATTTATGTCCCTATCTTTTACCATAATCATCTCATCTATAAAGTCTTGCGTATGCCCATGGGATGCTACATATCCTATATCATATATACCCTTTCTACCTGCCCTTCCTGCAATTTGTTTTACCTCTTGAGAAGTTAAATATCTTACTTCATTGCCATCAAACTTTTTAACATCCATAAATACTATTCTCTTTATAGGCAAATTTACTCCCATACCAATTGCATCGGTAGTTATAAGTATAGAGGTTTCCTTATTTATAAATTGTTCATACTGCTTTCTTCTAACTTCTGGAGGCAAATCTCCATATATAAGACTTGCTTTTATGCCTAAATCAGCATAATGATATGCAAGATTTAAAACTCTCTTTTTAGAAAATACAACTAATGCATCTCCCTCTTGAATATCCTTATATGCAAAAGGATTTTCTTGTATCTCTAAAGGTATATCCCTTGTATATTCTCTAAACTCGTATTCATCTTCACAATCCTCTATTATTTCTATTAAAAGCTCTTTTGCATTTAACGCACCACACACATGAATTTCCTTACAATTTAACGCCAACATAGCTCTTGTCCATGCTGCTCCTCTTTGATCGTCATTTATCATTTGCACTTCATCTATTATTGCTAGGTCATAGTTTTCTCCTATATTCAACTTTTCTATAGTGCATGAAGTATGGGTTGCACCTTCTATGATTATCTCTTCTTCTCCTGTAAGTAAGTTGCACTTTACTCCTTCACTGTTAAGCCTTTCAAAATTTTCTAATGCTAGTATTCTTAAAGGTGATAAATATATTCCTTTAGTAACTTCTTTTAACCTTTGCATAGCATTGTAAGTTTTTCCAGTATTCGTTTCTCCCAAGTGAAGATAAAACTTTCTTTTAAGTCTTCGTGCATCTTCATATTCATCCTTTGGATTTTTAGGAAATATTGTTTCAAATTCATGATATATAAGCTTTGGAATATGCTTAGTTATAAGTACACTCATAGCACCTGATTTTAAATAAGCGCCATAATTCCCCTTCACTATTTCGTCAAATCTATAACTTGTATGATTTTTTCTATTGTAATCCTCTATGAGTTTTTTAGATATGTACTCTAAAATTTCTGAATATCTTTCATGAACTACTCTAAACTCTTTATTATCAAGACCTTCAAACTCTTTTAATTGCTTTATTTTTTTACGAACTGATGCCTCGTGCTCCCAAAGCATATGTGGTTTAGTATGCCTTACTATTTGTTCTATTTGATTTATTTGACTTTTTATTTTTCTAAAATTTCTATCTACTGTACTTTTACTGCTACCTCTTCCCATAGTAAAACTCCTTACATATGATATTTATAATTTACTATTATATCATTATTTCCCATTAAAAATGCCCCTCTTAGTAAAGCTTATATTTAGCTTTACCAGAGAGGAAAATTAAATGCTATATTTTATTAATATTATTATTTTTTATTCTACTTCTATTCCATCTTTAGTTACATATGGTCCTGTTTCTGGCATATTTTCAGCTATGCTTGTATCCGCTTCGTATAAGGAACCATCCGCTGTTGATGATACTAGAGACATAATAGCTTCTACAAAAGTTTTTGTTAGATATCCCGAAGATTTTTGTCCAAGACTCTGCATTTGTCCGCGCATTTCAATTAAAACACTTCCAGCTCCAGCTATACCGTAGGAATTTCTTGCTATTCCTTCATAAGCCCCGCCATCATATCTACTTACTTCTGCAAATCCAAAATGTTCTAGATCATTATATATAACTGAGCACATTTTCTTTGATAACTCTACTGCTTCAGGTTTTGCTTTTGGATCTGTAGGCCAAAGTATTGAAGTTTTAATCATATCTCCATCTTCTTCATTAAGATATGTGCCCTGATGATGTAAATCAATTATCCATTCAGGCTGAATAGCTTTAAATGTATTCAATACCGCTACTGATTCCTTAACAGGATTAGTTGGGAACGTCTTTCCATTATCCAATTTATAATACGGGCTGTCCTCCCAGTTTTGCCAATGCCAACGATTCATATCATATCCTACACCAGCACTTGAATAGCTAACCTTTGGTGCAGTTGGATCATCCGTATACCTTTGTTTCTTTTCTGTTCCATCAACATTTACCCTTGGCACAATATATAAAGTAACTTTGCTTAATATGTCTTCAATTTTACTATTATCTGTACTTAAATATTTTAATACGTTCAGTGCTGCCTCTGTTCCTAAGGGTTCATTCCCATGCTGTTGACTGATTACCATAACTTTTTTAGGGCCTGTCCCTATTTTCGCCAGATATATATCTCTACCTTGATTAGATTGTCCTATAGTTGAAAGCTGCATTTTGCCCTGAGATGATTTTTCAATTTGCTTCAACGTTTTTGATAATTCCTCATAGTCATGTAAGCCGCTTAAGCTTATGTTTTGAGTTTCAGTTACCCATGGACCGCTTGGCTTTAAGCTAGTACCACCTGCATAAATTGTTGATGATGCAGTAATTACTGATGCTAAAGCCAATGCTAAAGCAAGTGCACGTGATTTTCTCATAACATTCTCCTCCTATAAGTTCATTATTCTTTAATCATTTAGGTTTATTGCTTAACCTATTTTTATTATATACCCCTAAAATACTATTTTATGTCATAACATAGCATACGTGCGCAAGATATTTCCAACGATTTTACAACTTTTTTTCATATTTTCTTTTTTCTTTGCTATCTTTCTTATTTTTAAAATATTTATAAACTAATTAAAACCTTAATTAAAGAAAAAAATATAGGATAATTTAAAGAATTATGTAATTATTTTTATTGAAAAAAATTATAATTAAAGTATATATGTTTAATAAAATAATAAAGTTCATTAAAGTAAAAGAAAAAAGCTTATTAAAACAAACCAATAAGCCCTTTTCTTAAATTTATTACTATAAAAATTATAAAAAGTATACAATGATTTAAATCACTGTATACTTTTTAATAACAAACCTAAAATTTACTGTCATCCACACTTAAAAGTTCCTTTTTTATTTTATCTACTACTTCCCTTACAGTTCCATCTTCAAAAGGTGATTTAAGTCCTGCTTCGAATGCAAGTTTTAAGAAGGACTTACTTCCCCCAAGCTTACATAACTTAACATAGGATTTCCATGCCTTTTCTCTATTTTCCATGGACCATACATAGTATTGAAAAGCACATAACTGAGCTAAGGTATAATCTATATAATAAAAAGGTGATTCATAAATATGTCTTTGTTGCTGCCAATATCCACCTTTCTCAAGAAAGTCATTTTCTTCATAGGTTTTATGAGGAAGATACTTCTTTTCAATACCTCTCCAAGTATTTTTTCTCTCCTCAGGAGTCATATCAGGGTTTTCATAAATTTTCTCCTGAAACTCATCTACAGATACTCCATAAGGTATAAATAAAAGCGCATCTGCCAAATGAGAAAATTTATATTTTTCTGTTTCATCTTCAAAGAATAAATTCATCCAAGGATAAGTAAAGAATTCCATACTCATGGAATGAATTTCACAAGCTTCATAGGTTGGAAATTGGTATTCTGGTATTTCATAGTCTCTACTGCTGTAAACTTGGAAAGCATGCCCCGCTTCATGAGTTAAAACATCTACATCGCCTGAAGTTCCATTAAAATTTGAGAATATAAATGGAGCCTTATACTCGCTTATATAAGTACAGTACCCTCCACTTGCTTTCCCTTTTTTAGCTACTAAATCCAAAAGCTCTCCATTTACCATAAAGTCAAAAAATTCTCCTGTTTCCTTGGAGAGCTCATTATACATGTTCTTTGCATTATTCACCATAAAATTTGCATCACCATGGGGTTTCGCATTCCCAGTTTTAAATTTAAAATCTAAATCATAATAACTCATATTAGATAAGCTAAGTCTTTTTCTTTGTTTTTCTACAAGTTCTTGGCATACAGGTACTATACTTTCCTCTACCTGTTTTCTAAAATTCTTCACCATATCCTTATTATAGTCTGTTCTAAGCATCCTGTCATAAGCAAGCTCTACAAAGTTGTTATAGCCTAGAGCTTTAGCTACTCTTGTCCTTATCTTCACAAGCCTATCATATATGTTATCAAATTCTTTTTCATGTTCCTCAAAGAACTTATACTTTGCCTCTGATGCCCTTTTTCTTACTTCTCTATCCTTTGATTGCATAAATGGAGCCATCTGAGCTAAATTTCTCTCTTCTCCTTCAAAAATTATCTTTGCTGATGCAAGAAGCTTTGTATATTCACTAGAAACCTTATTTTCTTCTTGAAGATCTGAAATCACTTCGGGAGAAAAGGTCTTAATTGAAAGCTCTGCTATATCGAATAGCTGAGTTCCCCATTTTGCTTCAAGCTCTTCCTTAAACTTAGAGGATGTAAGAGCTTTATAATAATCTGATATAACCTCTTCATATAATGGCATATTGATATCCAAGAAGTCCTGCTCCTCTTCATAAAACTTATCTGTAGTATCAATGGTATGTCTTATTTCAGCTATTTGAGCCATAGATTCAAATTCACTTCTTAATTTATTTATATCTTCCATAATTTTATTTTGTTTCTCTAAAGTATCACTGTTTTTAAATTCTTCAAGAAGAATATTAAACTTTCCCTTAATTTCTTTTATATTAGGTCTTTCATATTTAAATTCACTAAACTTCATAGTACTCCATCCCTTCAATGTGTATTATTTTCTTAGTATTTTCACTTTCACATGCAATTATATGCACCATAATTCATATAAATCAATAGTATTATACCATATTAAGGATTAATTTATATATTTTCGGAAATGTATTTTTCAACAATTGGATTGCCCTTAAAGCTAATATAATTATTAAAATCCAAGCCGTGATATTACTATTTATACACTTGACAATTAACTATTATAATTGAATAATATTAATTATTAAATATGATCTCTAAATGAAGTTGTTTGATAGTCATATAATATAATTCAAGAAAGATGGTGCTTTATTATGGATAAATTATTATTCGGAATATCTGGCCTGCCTATAGGCGAAGAAGGTATGAAATTTACTTATAAAACTGGCATAGAATACTTAAAAAACATAGGACTTGATGCAATGGAACTCCCCTTTGTGCGTTCTGTAAATATCACAGATAAAAATAAAGATGAAGTTTTAAATTCAAAACTTTTAAATGACTTTTATCTTTCTGCACATGGCTCTTATTATATAAATTTAAATGCTGATGAAGATGAAAAACAAGAAAAGTCTCTTGAGAGAATAATAAAAGGCGCTGAAGCTCTTTTAAAAGTACAAGGAAGAAGTTTGGTATTTCATCCTGGATTTTATTTAAAGGACAGTAAACAAGAAACCTTTAATACCATTAAAGAGAACCTATTAAAACTTCCTGACCTTGGAGTGGATTATAGACTTGAAACCACCGGAAAAGGCACCCAATTTGGAAGCCTTGAAGAAAATGTAGCTCTTTGTAAAGAAGTTAAAACCTGTAAACCTTGCATTGATTTTTCCCATTTACACGCAAGATATAACGGCAGCTTAAAGACTTATGATGACTTTGCAACGGTACTTCAACATATAAAGAATGAACTTGGCTACGAAGCCTTAGAAGATATGCATATACATATATCAGGTATAAACTACGGAGAAAAAGGCGAAAAAAATCACCTTCCATTTTTAGAAAGTGATTTTAAATTTGAAGAATGCTTAAAAGCCTTTAAAACCTTTGATATTAAAGGCTGTGTGGTTTGTGAAAGCCCTATGCTTGAAAAGGATGCACTGCTTTTAAAAAGCTTTTATGAAAGCCTTTAGAAAAAATATAGCATTTTTAATATTGAATCTATCGTATGGGATTTATATTTAGGAAAGCGTTCGTTTCGTAAAAAAGGTCTAATATTTCTGCCCTTAAAATATCTAAACCTTCTAAACTCGCTCTGCTCGAACAATAGAAGGTTCTTAACGATATTTTGAGTTCAGAAATAAAGAACTTTTAATACTTACTCAATGCTCTCTACAATATAAATCCCATACTATTATTCAATATTAAAAATATCATTGAGCTTACCTGCTAAAGGAGGAAATTCAGCTAACTGAATTTCTAAATTATTTAGCACTTAGCACATAAACGTCTTTTAGGGAGGCAGCCCTATGGGCGACAAGAACTTGTACGAAATAAAATTTTAAATTTATAAGCTAAAGATATGAGGGTATGATAAAAGGTTCTTAATAAAAAAATTGTATCTAATATTTCCCTACCTATCGGTCTGCGGGCTTATCAGCCCTTTTATGAGAACCAATTTTAAAGGAACTTTTGCCAAAGCGAAATTCCTTACTGCAGCAGTGTAGATGAAGACATTTTTAATGTTAAATTTAGTATGAGTTCTGTATTGTAGAAAGCATTGAACAAGCAATTAGAAGCTCTTTATCTCTCAATTTAAAGCACCGTTAAGAATTTTCTACTGTTTGAACGGTAGTGAGTTTAGAAAATTTAGGTATTTTAAATTGAGAGATATTATAGCTTCTTTGCGAAGTGAACGCTTTCTTAAATGCAGAACCCATACGGAAGATTTAACATTAAAAATGTCATAATATCCTTTTAGTTTGAACTATTCCATCAAGCTCTTTAACTGTTCCGCAGCCTTTTTAATATCTTCTTTCCCAAGTATTGCAGATATAACAGCTACTCCATCTATATTGGCTGGCTTTAACTTTGTTATATTATTTTCGCTTATTCCTCCAATAGCTACTACAGGAATGTTTAAGCTTTTCTTTATACTTGAAAGTTCCTCTATGGTTACGCTATCTGCATCATCCTTTGTAGTAGTTGGAAATACTGCCCCAACTCCTACGTAATCTGCTCCATCTTCTTGTGCCTTTAGAGCTTCTTCAACATTAGATGTTGAAACCCCTATAATTTTTTCTGAACCTAATATACTTCTTACTATACTGCAAGGCAAATCGCTTTGCCCAACATGAACACCATCAGCATCTACAGCCAATGCAATGTCAACTCTATCGTTAATTATTAAAGGAACGTCATACTTTTTACATACTTCCTTCACCTTTAGAGCTTCTTTATAAAAGTCTAAAGAATCCACATCTTTTTCTCTTATCTGTACTAATGTTACTCCACCAAGTATTGCTTCCTCTACAGCTTTATCTAAAGATCTATCTTTTATGAAACTTCTATCTGTTACAAGATATAAAGTATAATTTACACTTTTCTTATTCATAATTAGTCTCCTTATTTTTCAGTTATCTTTGCATATTCATAAATTATTTCAGGAGTGATATTTGAAACGCTGTCAATTATAGCTGTCCTAAAACTTCCCGTTCCCAAATCCTTATCTGTTACAGCCTTGTATGCTCTTTCCCCGCTTATGCCCATAGTTAAAACTCCAAGTACTGTAGCTATATGCTTATCTTCTCCTGTTCCTAAAAATGCACCTATAAGAGAGGAACACAT
The DNA here is from genome assembly GCF_000765165.1 of Clostridium sp. HMP27. Taxonomy (NCBI): domain Bacteria; kingdom Bacillati; phylum Bacillota; class Clostridia; order Eubacteriales; family Clostridiaceae; genus Clostridium; species Clostridium sp. HMP27. Next base: position 208,914 of record NZ_JMFY01000018.1, read on the forward strand.
GCAGCCAGTTCCCGTAACTTGTGATAACATAGGGTGTCCATTATATATTAAGTATGTTTTATCATTGTAGCTTATGGAGTCCACCTTTCCTGTTATAGCTATTACAGAATTTAGTTTTTTAGATAATTCTTCTCCTAGTTTCTTTCTTCCTTCTATTTCATCTTTTTCTTCTACATCTACATCTACGCCTCTAGTCTTTGAGCTTAGTCCTGCTAAAACTTTAATTTCTGAAAGATTTCCTCTTATAACATCAAATTGTATATTTTCTAGTAAAAGCTTTGCAGTTTTTGTTCTAAGACTAGTTGCTCCAACCCCCACAGGATCAAGTATTACAGGAACATTTAGTTCATTTGCCTTTTTCCCTGCAAGTATCATAGAATTTATAGTTCTGCTGTTTAATGTACCAATATTTATTACTAGTGCCGAAGCAATAGATACCATTTCCTCAACTTCAGCTTCATCATCTGCCATTACAGGGCTTCCACCTAGCGCAAGTACAATATTTGCACAGTCGTTTACTGTAACGTAATTTGTTATGTGATGTACAAGAGGTGTCTTTTCCTTAACTTGTAAAAGAATACGATTAAGCTTTTCATTAATTCCCATAATAGTTTCCTCCAAACTTATATATAGATTTTTATTTCTATAGCATACCTGCATTTTTATACAGTGTGTAAAAATGATTAGTAGGACCTACACCATGGCCAATATCTAATGAGTGCTTAATTGCTTCTGTAATATATTCCTTAGCTCTTTTTATTGATTCTACTAAAGTATAACCCAATGCTAAATTAGAACATATTGCAGAAGATAAGGTACATCCTGTTCCATGAGTATTTTTAGTATGTATTCTTTCTCCTTCAAAATAATGAAATTCTTTTCCATCATATAATATATCTACAGCATCATCCGCTAAATGACCTCCCTTTAAAAGTACATTAGGGGCCCCTATGAAATGAATTATCTTTGCTGCAGTTTCCATTTGTTCTCTTGTTTCTATAGCCTTTAATGTTTCAGCTTCTTTTAACAATTCACTATACTCATGATTATCCGTATACATCTGTTTATAAGTTTCTATTATAGCCAATGCTTCAGGGATATTAGGAGTTATAATAGAGCTTAAAGGTATTAATTTTTCTATAAGTGCTTTTTTTGATTCAGGTTTAAGTAAATCAAATCCACTTTTTGAAATCATCACAGGATCTAAAACCATATTCTTAGGTTTATATTCATTTAACTTTTTACTGATTGCATCTATAGTTTCTATTTTTGAAACCATTCCTATTTTCACTCCATCTACCTCTATATCCTTAAATATTGCATCTATTTGAGCCTCTATAATTGAAGATGATAAATCCTCCACTGCCCAAACACCTTGAGTATTTTGAGCCGTAATAGCAGTTATAACACTCATTCCAAAGGTTCCATTTGCAGAAAATGTCTTTAAATCAGCCTGAATACCTGCTCCTCCTGAACTGTCAGAACCTGCAATAGTTAATACTTTTTTCATTTACAAAACCTCCTCATTTAGTTTTTTCAATACTTTTTAATCAATTTCAATTAGCCTTAGTGTTATTGCTTATAAACCATGTTTATTATGTTTCTCTTTAATATAATAGTTAGTACCACATAAGCTATTAATGCTCCTCCTAAACTGCTTATGGAAAAAGGTATTACATAAAATAGTGCTGCAACATCTTTTCCAAGTACTAATTTAGAAATTGGGTAACAAACAAGTGCTCCAATTACTCCCGTACCTATAACTTCTCCTAGAAAAGCATGTATAATCTTTTTGCCTCTTTTATAAAATAACGCTGCCAAAAATGCTCCTATCATGCTTCCAGGAAAAGCCATAATAGAACCTGTTCCTAAAATATTTCTTATAACTGATATACAAAAGGCAATACCTACTCCTATGTAGGAATTAAACATTACTGCAGAAAGTACATTAATTAAATGTTGTATAGGAAAACACCTTGAAGCTCCTATTGGAATATAAATTAAATTTGAAAGTAAAACTCCCATAGCTATAAGTAGTGCTGAAAAAGTTAATTTTTTTGTACCCATAAAATCACTCCTAAATTTAAATAATATAAAATTTTAGTACTATCCAGCAGAAAATTAGAAGTATTTTAAAAGTAGTAGTTTTTAATTTTTCTATAATATAAAAAACAAAAGACATAAACTCCCACGAAGTTTATGTCTTAAATATCAAAACAATATCTACATCTAACTCCCTACGCCGGCATTATCCAGATCAGGTTAAAGGGTCTAAGAATGGATTTCTTACTCTCAGCTGGCCATTACCAACTCCCCTGTGTAATTACCTATATTATTAATTTTCATTAACATCATACTATATATAAAAAATTAAGTCAATTGATCCCTATGAAGTTCCTAAAAATTCAAGTTAGAACTGGCACATAGAAATAAAGTATTTGTGGAACTGAAGATTTTCTGTAAGTTCAGGATGAAAGGATGTGACAAGGATATTATTTTGTTTAGCTGCTACTATATTCTCCTTTAACTTATGGAGTACTTCTACATCATCTCCCACACTAACAATAAATGGTGCTCTAATGAACACAAGCGGAATTGGATTATCTGATACACTCTTAATAACATCCTCAGTGCTAAAACTATTTATTTGCCTTCCATATGCATTCCTTCTAACTTTTATATTCATTACAGAAATATGTGTTATGTCGTCATTTTCAATTTCCTGTGCAAGCAGTATCATGCCTGCACAAGTTCCCCATACTGGTAATCCTAATAGTATCTTCTCTCTAAGCTTGGGAAGCATTCCTGTTTCCCTTAAAATTTTGCCAATAGCAGTACTTTCTCCCCCTGGTAAAATTAATCCATTAATATCTTCAATATCCTTTAACGTTTTAACTTCAACTGCATCAAAGCCTAATGCATTTATGCTTTTTATATGTTCTATAACTCCACCTTGAAGGGATAAAACTCCTATCTTCATCTTACCAGCCTCTTTCTGCATATCTATTAGTTAAATCTCTTAAGTCTATTCCACTCATCGGCTCCCCTAATTCTTCTGAAACCTCGGCAAGTCTCTTAGGATCATTATGATAAGTAGTTGCAAGTACTATTGCCTTTGCTCGTTTTTCTGGACTATCTGACTTAAATATTCCAGAGCCAACAAACACCCCTTCGGAGCCAAGCTGCATCATAAGTGCGGCATCTGCTGGTGTTGCAATTCCACCTGCTGCAAAATTCACTACAGGAAGCTTTCCTTCCTTCCAAACAAATTTTATCAATTCGTATGGAGCTGACATTTCCTTTGCAATTGTCATAAGTTCTTGTTCTGGAGCATTTTTTATTTTTCTTATTTCATCCATCATGCATCTCATATGCCTTACAGCTTCAACAACATTTCCTGTACCCGCTTCCCCCTTTGTTCTAATCATAGAAGCTCCCTCACCTATTCTTCTTAAAGCTTCTCCAAGATTTTTAGCACCACAAACAAAAGGAACTTTAAAATCCCATTTATTTATATGATAAGCTTCATCTGCAGGAGTTAAAACTTCACTTTCATCAATATAATCGATTTCCAAAGCTTGAAGTATTTGAGCTTCTACAAAGTGACCAATTCTAACTTTGGCCATAACTGGTATTGAAACTGCTGATTTTATTTCTTTAATCATTTTAGGATCGGACATTCTTGCAACTCCACCTTGCTTCCTTATATCGGAAGGTACTCTTTCAAGAGCCATTACAGCACAAGCTCCAGCCTTCTCCGCTATTTCAGCTTCCTTTGGATTAACAACATCCATAATTACTCCACCTTTTAACATTTGAGCAAGGTTTTTGTTTAGTTCATAATTGTTCATAAAAATATTCCCCCAATAAAATCTAAATTTTCTTACATCCATATTATAAAACAACAATGTATTAGTACAAAATGTACCGATACAAATTGTACCGGTACATTTTAGATGTAAATTTGTAAATCTTATAAGACTCACTTGATAATTTGTATTGTAGGAAAATTTAATACTTTATTTATTACCCTAGAAATTTCCTCGCTTGTGACTTCACTTAAAATTTCGGGCATTTTATATATAATATCATTTGATGAATACATTATTTCGCTGCAAGCTAAATCCTTCGCTAATTGCACTGACTTCTCTGACCTCAATGCCGTTTTAAGTTCTATATTTTTTATAAGTTTTTTAATTAATTGCTTATTAAAAATATAAGTATCTTGTTTAATTTTTTCTATAGAGCTATCTATAAGTCTTACCGCTTTTTCAATATTTTCTCCTGATGTCCCCATAGAAATTTTAAATAATCTTATTCCTCTTTCTTCTTTTATACTACTTTGAATTTCATAAGCCAGTCCATTTTGGGTTCTAATTGTATCATATAAAATACTAGAAGTTCCTTCTCCAAAATAATTATTAAATACCTTTAGACAGCCAAGTTCCTTTAGGGATAAATTATGTATTGGATAAGCATATTGTATTTTAGAACCATTTACACCTTCCCTAAACTTTACGAACATACCTGCATTATTATTTTCGTAAAGATAATCATTACCTATGTCACTTCTATTAAGATACTTATCTTCTAAGCCACATGACTTAATACTTTTTAAATTTCCCACATTCTCTTCTATCTCAAAAACATCAAAGCATTTTTCAACTACACTTATAGCTTCTTTCTCTAGAAGTCCCGTAACCACAGTTATCACCATATTAGATGGCAAATAATATTTGTTATAAAACTCTTTTACAACATCTAATGTAATTTTAGATATACTCTCATGCGTTCCTATTATTAAATCTTTTATTCTTCTATGCTGGAAAGCATTATGTAATAATTCATCCTCGCAAAACTGATATAAGTCCTCTGACCATTCATTAAGCTCTTGATTAATTATATCCATTTCCTCTTTAAAGCCATTTTCAGGGAAGGTAGGCCTTAAAACTATATCAGAAAAAAGTCCTAATCCTTTTTCAAAATCCTCATTTAGAAGGCTGCCATAATAAACTACATAGGGGTAATTTGTCATAGCATTTTGAAATCCAAACAATTCATCGCATAGCTTATTTATTTCTAGCTCAGTTTTATTTATTATTCCTTTAAACACCATATGTTCTACAGCATGAGCTGTGCCTAGTGGGAATCCTTCTTCTTTTATAGCTCCAGCATCTACTCCTATACAAAATGAGGTTATATTTCCCGGAACATATTTATATATAACTTTTAATCCATTTTTCAAGACTTCTTTTATCAAAATTATACACTCCCTGTAGACCCAAATCCATTTGCCATTCTATCAGAATCATTTACTTCCTGGACCTCAACGACTTTAACTTTTAGCACAGGTTTTATTACCATTTGAGCAATTCTCATGCCCCTTTCTACTTTAAAATCACATTTCCCATGGTTTATAAGTATTACTCCTATCTCTCCCCTATAGCCTTCATCCACAGTTCCTGGAGAATTGAGAACAGTAATAGAATTTTTAAGCGCTAAGCCGCTTCTTGGTCTAACTTGTGCCTCTGTATCCTTTGGAAGTTCTATTACTATACCTGTTTTTATCAAAGTTGTTTCATTAGGTTTTATTATCCTTTCCTCCACTGAGCAAAGATCCATTCCTGCATCACTCTCATGAGCATATCTTGGAAGTACTGCATCCTTATGTATTCTTTTTATATTAAGTTCCATTCATCATTCCTCCTTATCATTACCTCTATTTTATATTCTAAGTAAGTATTTAACAATACTATTATTCCATTTGCGTTTTTTGTCGTATGTGCTATAATATTAATTGAAATGTTATATCCGAGTATTTTACTTGGAAATAAGTAAAGAGGTGAAATTAATGAATCAGGTAGGATATGTTACACGTGTTAATGGTAATGAAGCTAATGTAATGTTTAAAAGAATGTCTGGTTGTGGCGATAACTGTGCGTCTTGCGGGGGAAGCTGTGAAGTTCCACCTATGCTTTTAGAAATGGAAAATACAGTTTCTGCAAAGCCTGGAGATTCCGTAGAAGTACTTATGGAAGATAATACTTTTTTCAAACTTACTTTTTTTGCTTATGTATTACCTCTTATATTTATGCTGGCAGGAATCGGAATTGGACATGTAGCCTTTAAAGATGATCTTATTTCAATATTTATGGGATTTGGATTTTTAGCAGTATCTTATGGAATACTTAGATTAGTTAATAACCATCATGTAAAAAATAATAAGCCTTCAGTATCTATGGTAAGAATACTATCAGAAGAAGAGCTTGCAAAAATAGAACTTTTAAGAAAGCAGGAAAGCTTTTAAGGAAATTGCATAGCAATTTCCTTTTATTTTGCCCATAACATGGATTTATTATTTGATTTATGCCATCCAGTATGTGCTGCCATTATATATTAGTCAATCTCTAATCCACCTAAGCCATTTTACCAAGCTTTAATTCCTCTAAGACCTTTATGATTTCCTTTAAGCTTTTATCCATACTTATTTGCACCGCTCCAGTTATGGCTCCCTCTACTAAAGCTGTATCTATTATCTTAACTTTATGCTTTTTATCTTCTGATAAAAATTCCAGAGCCATTTCTGCATTCATTAGTGCACTTCCAAGATCAAATAATATTACAACTCCGTCATCTGAATATACATTGTTTATGCCTTCCAATATAATATCTATGTCTGTACCAATACTCCCATCTTTAGTTCCTCCTGATGCTGCTATGGATACCTCTGGAGCCATTTGTAGTGCCAATTCCCTAACCCCTTCAGCAATTTTTTTACTATGAGATATTATAACCATTCCTACCATGTAGACACTCCTATCTTTTAAGTAATAACTAATAAAACAAATAATAATTTTAGTAAAATCTTATTTTATTAAAAAATGAAATTTAATCTTACTCGTTGTATATTGCTTTTTTATTATTATTTATAAAGTATTTGTATATTTCATTTAGCATAAAATAACTTGAAGTTGCTCCTGGATCTTGATGTCCTATGCTTCTTTCTCCTAAATATGCCGCCCTTCCCTTAGTTGCAACTATAGATTTTGTATATTCTAATCCTTTAAGCGCTTCATTCTTCATATTTTCTAAAGCTTTTTCGTCAATTAATCCATCATCCTTTGATTTCACAAGTGCATTTAATGCAGGTTCTATGGCATCTATCATAGTCTTTTCCCCTGCCTGAGACTTTCCTCTAGACTTAATTCCTTCTAATGCAGCTTTTAACATATTTATGAGATCATAAATATCCATAAACTCCTTATCTATAGCCATTGAAGCTTTCATAAATGCAGTACCATATAAAGGACCAGATGCTCCACCTACATTTGAAACTAGTGTCATACCTGTAATTTTTAAAATCTCCGATATACTTTCAGTATTTGTTTCATTCAGTTTTTTTATTACTGCCTTAAAACCTTTAGACATATTTATACCATGATCTGCATCACCAATATTCGCATCAAGTTCTGTTAGAAACTCCTTATTTTCTTCTATTACTTTAGCAATATTTTTTATAGTTTCTTTGACTTCATTTACCCCTATCTTCAACCCATTCACTCCCCTTAAGTAACCACTAATTTGTAATACCTTTTATAGCAAATTATATTTATTAATCATTATTTAAATCCGATAGTATTGGCTGGAGCATCCAACAGTTTTTTAAGTTCATCATCAAGCTTTAACAGTGTTATAGAGCATCCTGCCATTTCTAATGATGTCATAAACTCTCCTACATAGGTCTTATATATATTTATTCCCTTTTCATTTAATATTTTCTGAACTTTATTATTCACTATATACAATTCCATAAGTGGCGTTGCGCCAAGACCATTTATCATCACTGCAACTTCTTCTCCGAAAGAAACTTTTAAATTCTCTAGTATTTTATGGAGTAACTTTTCTGTTATTTCATCAGAGGTTTTCAAAGTTTCCCTGCAAATGCCTGGCTCACCATGTATCCCAACCCCTATTTCCATTTCATCATCTTTTAATGTAAATGTAGGCTTTTTAGCTTCAGGAACTATACAAGATGTAAGTGCAACTCCCATACTACCCAAGTTTTTTATAACTTTTTCCGCAATATTTTTTACTTCTTCAAGGCTTGCCCCTTCTTCTGCTTTTGCTCCTGCTATTTTATGCACAAATACCGTTCCTGCAATTCCTCTTCTTCCTATAGTATAAGTGCTATTCTCCACTGCCACATCATCATCTACTATAACACTTTGGACTTTAACGCCTTCCATTTCTGCCATATCCTTGGCCATTTCAAAATTCATTACGTCTCCGCTATAGTTTTTTATTATAAGTAAAACTCCCTTATCAGATTTCACAGCTTTTATAGCTTCATAAACCTTGTCTGGTGTTGGTGATGTAAATACTGAACCGCATACAGCAGCATCTAACATTCCATATCCCACATATCCCGCATGAGCTGGTTCATGTCCGCTTCCACCACCGCTTACCAAGGAAACCTTTTCATTACCAATTGTATTATATCTTATTATAATATTTTCTCCATCTAGTCTTTTAATATCTTTTGGATGAGCAGCTACCATACCATTTATCATTTCTTCTACAACCTGCTCGGAATTGTTTATTAACTTTTTCATATTTCCCCTCCCATATTCTAAATCTGATTTATAATTTTGTATTATGAAATTTCAACGTCATAATAAGATATCCTTTATTTTTACTATATATTACTAAAATTTTATAATATCCGTGTAACATTTTCCATTTACTGATACTATACTATACATGGAAAATAAATTATATAAATTTGAATTAATTTTTTTAAATTAATTTGATATTTCCCTGATTTAACTTTATTATACTCTTGTAATTTCTGAAATAAGTAACATACTAATAATAAGTATAATTCTTATATGTTAAATTAAGAATATTTTTAATTATATAAATTTGTTAAAAAACCTTATATTCTTTGTGAATATGTTATATAATTCATAATCGAACTATAAATTTATTAAAGTAAAGGGGGTTATTTATTTGGACATTAATTTGATTGGTGTACCACTATTTTATGGCTGCGATAAAAAAGGCGTAGAATTTGGTCCTAAAAAATTAAGAGAAAAAAATATAGCATCTGTATTAAACAAATATCATAACGTATACGATTTAGGCGATTTATATGTGCCGCAGGTATTGGAAGCTGCGAAGTATGAACATCATCCTAAAATGAAATATTTAAAACCTATTATCGAAGTAAATACTAATCTTGCACAACAGGTATATGCATCTTTAAGTTCCGGAAGTTTCCCCCTTGTTGTTGGTGGTGACCATTCATTAGGACTTGGAAGCATATCAGGTGTTAGTAAATATTATAAAAACTTTGGTGTTATATGGGTAGATGCCCACGGAGATATAAATTCTTATTTAACTTCTCCTTCAGGTAATATTCATGGAATGCCTCTTGCAGCTGCAATGGGAGAAGGTTTTGATGAACTAACTAATTTATATTTTCATGGAACAAAAGTTAAGCCTGAAAATGTATTTATAATTGGTGCAAGAGATTTAGATAAAGGTGAATGTGAACTTATTGAAAAGCTAAACTTAAATGTGTATTCTACTTCTAGAGTTCGCGAAGAGGGTATAAATTCCATAATTCAAGATATTTTAGCTAAGCTAAAATCCCAAAACGTGGAAAATGTTCATTTAAGTTTTGATATAGATTGTATTGATTCTTTACTTGTGCCTGGGACAGGTACTCCAGTTGGAGATGGTATGACCATAGGCGAAGCTAAAACAGTATTAAAATGTCTTGGAGAAAGTAGATTAATAAAATCAATGGATTTTGTAGAGTTAAATCCAGAACTTGATAAAAATGATGCTACTGCAAACTTAAGTGTAGATTTATTAAATTGGGCATTTAAATATATTAAATAAAAATTGCAAGGCAATTTTTAGTAACCAGTAACCATGGAAGTGTTGCTTTTTCCTAAAAGCCTCCATATACGGTTACTGGTTACTAGCTACTAACTATAAGCCCTAGACCTTGCCCTTAATTCCTACTAAATGTTTTGAACATACTTATTAGCTACCGTTTACCTCTTTGTTATAACCATATGACAACAGTCATCGCCATGAGATAACAATTCTGGAAACTCTAGTTTAAGCTCTGGGAAACAACTTACAATGCCAAAATCTCCAAAACTAGCTAATTTACAAAGTGTTTTTATTTCTTCTGGTGAACATCCAAGTTTTTTCCAAGCTTCTACAAGTGCACAATGTCTAAACTTTAATTCTCCTACTTTTTCTTCACTTTTTACTCTTTCCATACCAAAAGCATAAAATCCTTGGCCTTCTGAAATCTTATCCACAAGTTCTCCTGGATTTTTTGCATCTGCCATTTTTCTGCCCTTTATTTTGCCAAACTCAGTTATAGCATCATAAGCCATTTTTTCTGTATCTACTCCTTGTTTCTCTCCAGCTTTAAGTAAGAGATAAAACCAAGTAGCTCTATCCTGTATTGCCAATCTCACAGCCTCAGTTAATTCACTTTGTGTATATATTTTTTCTTCCATAATAAACCCCACCTTTACTTTTTAAATTTAATATATAAATTTTTACCTATATCTTTAATATACATCTATACCCTAATTTACTTCATAGCCCTTTAACCCAGCTCCTAGCATGAGCTTTCCCCTAAATACGCTTGTCTAACCATATCACTACCTAATAGATTCTCTGCGGTATCTGATAAAGCTATTTTACCTGTCTCAAGTACATAACCCCTATCTGCAATCATAAGTGCCATTCTTGCATTTTGCTCAACTAACAAAATGGTTGTTCCCATTTTATTTATTTCTTTTATTAACTCAAATATATTTTGAACAATTATTGGTGCTAATCCTAAAGATGGTTCATCTAAAAGAAGTAGCTGTGGCTTCGCCATCATAGCTCTTCCTATAGCAAGCATTTGCTGTTCTCCACCAGATAATGTTCCAGCTATTTGTTTTGTTCTTTCCTTTAATCTTGGAAAAAGGGTAAATATCTTTTCAAGCCCTTCTTTTTCTTCTTCTTTAGTCCTTATAAAGCTACCCATCTCAAGATTTTCCAAAACAGTCATCCTAGGAAAAACTTGCCTCCCTTCTGGTGACATACTGATTCCCATTTTAACAATGTGATTTGTATTTTTATTTGTTATATTTTCATTTTTAAATTGAATTGTTCCTTCAGTGGCTTTAATTAAGCCACATATTGTTTTCATGGTAGTTGTTTTTCCAGCTCCGTTACTTCCTATTAAAGTTACTATTTCTCCCTTTTCTATATATAAATTAATTCCTTTTACTGCTTTTATATTTCCATAACTTACATGAACATTCTTAAGTTCTAAAATGGGCATATTTAAACCCCCTTTCCTAGGTAGGCTTCTATAACCTTTTCATTGCATTGAATATCCCTCGGAAATCCTTCAGCAATTTTTCGCCCATGATCTATAACATAAATTCTTTCGCATATATTCATAACAAGTTTCATATCATGTTCAATTAAAAGTACTGTATTCCCTAGCTTTTTAAGTCTCTTTATAAATTTTTTCAACTCTTCAGTTTCATTTTCATTCATCCCTGCAGCTGGCTCATCTAAAAGTAAAATTCCTGGATTGCTAGCCAGCGCCCTTGCTATTTCAAGCTTTCTTTGCTCACCATAGGGTAAATTTTTAGAGAGCTCCTCACTTTTATTTTTTAAATCAACCATTTCTAGTATTTCTAAAGCCTTTTTTATATTTTCTTTTTCTTCTATCTTATGCCTTTTAGTTCTTAATATAGCATCAAAAGTGTTACTTTTGCATCTACTGTGAAGACCAACAAGTACATTTTCTATTACAGTCATTTTCCCAAACAACCTTATGTTTTGAAAAGTTCTAGCAAGTCCACATTTAGTAATTGTATAAGGTTTTAATCCTGTTATATGATTTCCCTCGTAGATAACTTCACCAGTAGTTGGAGTGTACATTCCTGTAAGAAGATTAAATAACGTAGTCTTTCCTGCTCCGTTTGGCCCTATAAGCCCTATTATTTCATTATTATCTATATACATATCTATATTTTCTACAGCAACTAATCCGCCAAATTTTTTAGTTATATTATTAATCTCTAATTTATGCATTCTTCCCTACCTCCTCTTCTTTATCATTTTTATTGGAGGTCATCTTATTGATTATCTTAGTAAGATTTATGTCCCCAAACAATCCTTGAGGTCTTACAAGCATCATGACAACTAGCACTATACCATAAAGCACCATCCTATATTCTTGAACACTTCTAAGTATTTCAGGTATAGATACTAACACCAGCGCTCCTATTATAGTTCCTGGTATGCTTCCCATTCCTCCAAGTATAACCATACTTAATATTTGAATTGATTCATCAAAAGTAAAACTTTGTGGGTCAATAAAAGTTACATAGTGTGCATAAAAGCTTCCTGCAAGCCCCGCAAAGAAAGCTGATATAGTAAAGGCTAAAAGTTTATATTTAAATATGTTTATTCCCATAGCCTCTGCTGCTATATCATCTTCTCTAATAGCTATCATTGCTCTACCTGTTTTTGAGTTTATAATATTTTTAATAACAAATATTGTAATTACAATTAAAATCACAATTAAATAATAATAATCTCTATCCTTTTCTATGATAAATCCAAAAATCTTAGGACTTGGTATTCCTGGAATTCCTAAAGGCCCACGTGTTAAACCCATCCAATTTAATTCTATAATTCTTGCAATTTCACAAAATCCTAAGGTTACTATTGAAAGATAGGATCCTTGAAGTTTTAATGTAGGGGATCCCAGTAAAACTCCAAACATAGCAGCCATAATTCCCCCACAAGTTGCTGTTATTAAAAATGAGTACCCAAACTTTAAAGAAAGTAGTGCTGATGTATATGCCCCTATTCCATAAAAAGCAGCATGTCCTAGAGAAACCTGGCCTGTAAACCCAGTAAGTAAATTTAAGCTAAGTGCTAGTACTATATATATTCCACCTAATATAAGTATTCTCATAATATAGGAAGAAAAATTAAGCATTGGTATTGAAACTACTAGTAATATAAATAAAATCATATAAAACTTTTTATATTTTAAAATACGTTCTATAATTTTTCTCAAAGTAGATTTCACATTTCTCACCTACACTTTCTTTGGAGCCTGTTTGCCCATGAGTCCAGTTGGCCTTATTATAAGAACTATTATAAGGATTGCAAAAGCTATGGCATCTCTATATCCTGCATGAATGTAAGCTGCCGCCAAGGTTTCAATAACTCCAATTATAATGCCTCCAAGCATTGCCCCTGGAAGTACCCCTATGCCTCCTAAAACTGCTGCTGCAAAGGCCTTCATCCCTACCATAAATCCCATCATAGGATCCACTGTTTGATAATACATTCCAACCATTGTTCCAGCCACTGATGCAAGAGCTGAACCTATAAAAAATGTTAAAGATATTATCATATTTACATTAATGCCCATAAGCATTGAAGTTTCTGTATTTTGAGCAGTTGCTCTCATGGCCTTACCTATTTTAGTTTTATTTACAATAAACTGTAGGCCAGTCATTAAAAATATGCAAATACAAAATATAATTATTTGAAGGTAGGTGAGTTTTGCATTTCCTAGATTTATGCCACCTAAATCTAAAATCATAGGGAAATTTTTTGTTTCAGATCCCCATATCATCATAATAAAATTTTGTAAAAATATAGATACACCTATAGTACTTATTAATGACGTAACTTTTGGTGCATCTTTTTTTCTTAAAGGATATAGCGCTATTTTATCAATTATTATTCCAAGTATCCCTGTAATAAGTATACTTAATGCAAAACCTAGGAAGAAATTCATATGAACTGAAGTTAAAAGCATCAGAGTTATAAATGCACCTGTCATATAAACAGAACCATGGGAAAAGTTAACTAATTCAAGTATTCCAAATACCATTGTATATCCTATTGCAACTAGTGCATAGGTACTTCCTATTGTAAGCCCATTGATTAATTGTTGAAGTATCATCTACACTCCCCCATCACTTAGTGCTATGTCGTAAGGTACTAGGAATTAGGTGCCAGGAAGTACATAGATTTGCACAAGCAAAATCCTCTCCATTTCTAGCGCCTAACTCCTTTATCCTATTTCCTAGTTTTCAAGTTATTTCTTAATATCAATTAAATTAAACTTTCCATCTTTTACTTGTAAAAGCACCATAGTCTTTATTACATCTCTATTTTCATTGAAGTTTGTAACACCAGTTATTCCATCATAATCTTTTATATTTTGAAGAGCATCCCTTAATTTTGCTCTGTCCGTTCCTGATACTTTTAGAGATTCGGAAATCATTCCTAGTGAGTCGTATGCTTGTGCTGCAAACTGATCTGCATCTGCTCCATAAGTATTTTTAAACTTTGTTAAGAAACCCTTAACCTTTTCACTTGGATCTCCTGGAAAGAAATTACTTGTAAGATACATTCCCTCTGCTGATTTTCCTGCAAGCTTTATTAGCTGTTCGTTATTTAATGAGCTTGTTCCAATCATCTGAATATCATAATTAAGTTGTTTTATTTGTTGAGTTATCATACCTGCTTCTGAATACATAGCTGCTAAAAATAATATATCTGGGTTTGTTCCTCTAATTTTAGTTATAGTAGGTGTAAAGTCCTTTGTTTGTCCCCCTATAAATGTTTCTTCTGCAACTATCTTACCACCAAACTTTTCAACCCCTTGCTTAAAGTAATCCTTTGCAGTAATCCCCCAGTCATTGTTTATATATATTATTGCTACATTCTTTTTACCTAAGAATTTCACAGCATATTCTGCAGCAATAGGGCCTTCAATTTCTTGGGTATTTACATTTCTAAACATGTAAGTTCCTTGTTTAGTAAATTGAGGATGTGAAGATGTAGGAGACAACTGAACTATTCCAGCCTTTTGATATATTGGAGCTCCTGCTAGGCATGCGGTACTTGCAAAGTTACCTACAACAGCTAAATAATCCTTATTGGAAGCTATCTTTTGAGCAATATTTGCAGCTTCCTTAGGATCATTCTTATCATCTAACATTTCTAGCTTTATTTTTACTCCATTAACTCCACCTGCATCATTAATTTCTTTAGCTTTCATTTCAGTTCCTCTTTTAAAAGCTTCTCCATACTGTGCATAATCACCTGTCATTGGCCCTACTACAGCTATCTTATACTCTGACACATTAGACCCTTGCTTTGCACCTTGATCCTTGTTTCCTCCACATCCCGTAAGCACTGCTGAGGTTATAATCGTCATCGCTGCTGCAATAGCTAATATTCTTTTAGTCCTTTTCATAAATACCCTCACTTTCCTTATTAATTATTTTCATAAAACTACAACTAAATATAAAAACTATTTCTCCCTATCTTTTTCGTGCACCTCCCAAATATAAACCCTATTTTAAAAATAATATGAGACTTTATATAACTTTATGATTACTACATTAATTCTTGCTTGCTTTATCAACCTTACTTCTAAATTTATATATATGTTAGTAATATTTTATTATATTGAAAACCAGTACCAGCATACTATATAAAAAATAGACTATTAATAAAGTAATAAAGTATTTAAGAAGAGGGGAGCAGATTTAATATGATAATTGGATTACCTAAAGAAATAAAAAATAATGAAAATAGAGTTGCACTAACACCTTCTGGTGTAGGTATATTAGTTAAGAATGGTCATACTGTTTTAGTAGAGACCTCTGCAGGTGTAGGCAGTGGTTTTGAAGATGACCAGTATATTTCATCGGGTGCTGAAATACTATGTGATAAAAAACAACTGTTTGATAACTCAGATATCATTGTTAAAGTAAAAGAACCACTTGATAGTGAATATAATCTTTTTAAGGAAGGCCAAAGTCTTTTCACCTATCTTCACTTAGCTCCAAATCCAATACTTACAAAAGCTTTACTAGATAAAAAGATTGCGGGCATAGCTTATGAAACCGTTCAGTTAAACAATGGCTTTTTACCTCTTCTAGTTTCTATGAGTGAAGTAGCGGGAAGGATGTCAATTCAAATAGGAGCAAATTTACTTCAAAAATATAATGGTGGAATGGGAATACTTCTTGGTGGTACAACAGGGGTAGCTCCTGCAGAAATAGTTATCATTGGTGGTGGAGTTGTTGGAACTAATGCCGCAAAGATGGCTATAGGTATTGGCGCCAGAGTAACAGTTCTTGATATAAATAGTCACCGTTTATCTTACCTTAGTGATATATTTGGCAGCAGAATTACTACTTTAATGTTTAATGAATACAATTTAGCCAGTGTAATAAAGAATGCAGATTTATTGATAGGTGCTGTTCTTGTCACTGGAGCCAGTGCACCAAAAACAGTAACAGAAGAAATGGTAAAAACCATGAAGAAAGGCTCTGTAATTGTGGATGTGGCCATAGATCAAGGAGGTTCTATTGAAACAATTGATAGAGTCACTACACACGATAATCCTTCTTATGAAAAGTATGGTGTCATTCATTATTCTGTAGCTAATATGCCTGGAGCCGTTCCTAGAACATCTACCTTAGCACTAGAATCTGCAACGCTTCCTTATTTAGTTCAAATAGCAAATAAAGGATTAAGAAAGAGTTTATTAGAAGACTCTTCTCTATTGCTGGGCTTAAATACCTATAATGGATATATAACAAGTAAACCAGTAGCAGATAGTCTTAAAATGAAATATACAGATCCATTATCATTATTATAATTTTAAAAGCCATGTATTTTATGAATACATGGCTTTATAATTAATCTAAAAAATTCATATGTTAAATTACCGAGTTTTAGCGTATGGAAGTAAATTTTCTTTTTATTAACCAGTCAAAGCTTTACTCGCAGCTTTTTAAAGTATCTCCCATAACAAGCAGCATGATATTATTTCCCCTGCCTGCTCTATTTTGCGGCTTTGTAGAAGCTATATCTAACTTCGTTTCATTTTCATGCTTAGATATCAAATGTAATTCCTGCAGCTCATCATCTATCACAGCTCCAAATAAAACTTCATCACCATCTTTTAAACTTATACCTGTAACCCCAGAAGCAACTCTCCCCATAGGACTTACAGATTCTTTATCAAATCTTATACACATAGCTCTTTTAGTTATTATTATAATATCACTTTTTTCATCAGAACTAGCAAAATCTATAGCCAATAGTGCATCGTCTTCTGCTTTAAATTTATATGAAGTAGTTATGCTATAATCTTGGTTAAACTCCTGCAAAGAAGTTTTCTTTACTAGTCCCTTTTTAGTAAAGAAGAGTACTTCATCAAACTTTGTTTTTGAATTTAGAGCTATTACATTTAAAATATTTACCTCCTTCAAATTAAGCTGCATCATTTCAAGCAGGTTTATAGATTTATCTGGTATATTTTGAAGCATAAAAGCTGGTATTCTAATAACTTCTCCATTACTTAAAAATAAAAGAATTTTATCTAAAGAATTAGTACTTATTTTAAAATCATACTTTTTAATTCCATTCTTAAACTCTCTTAAATTACCATCCTTACCTAATAACAGTTGAAAATTCTTAAATTCATAGCTTTCTACAACTTCTATTTCAACTACTTCATCTTGAGAACTTAAGTTAAACATTTGCTGAGGTAATATGTTTCTATCCACACTCTCAAGTTTTGGCTCTTCTAATGTAAAATTAAGGCCTAAAGCAGTTTTAACATGGATAAACTGTTCTTCTCTATCTCTATCTATTAAATACGTCTTAATTAATTTGTCCTCATTTTTAAGTTTAAGTGCCATAAGTTTAGAATAATTTGTACTAAATTTATCTAATGGAGTCTTTTTAACTCCTCCTGTAGAAGTGATAAACATTATATCCTTTTGATAAGCAAAATTATCTATTCCATAAGCATCAATTATCTTTTCTTCTTCTAAATTTATTCCCTTTATGATGTCATCTATCTTTTCACCTTTTTCTTTCCACTTCATTTCAGGGAGAGCTATAGTTCTTATTTGATACATATTTCCTTTATCTGTAAACACTATAAGAGTATCCCTTGTATTTACAAATATTAAGAACTTATTATAATCTCCTTCCCTATACTCGATTTCATCCACATCAGTATTTGAACGATTATAGGTTTTAAGAGGAACTCTTTTTATAAAACCTTCATTAGATAAGGTGATAACTACGTCTTCCTCTACTATTATTTCTTCTATATCAATTTTAGCTTCTTCATCATCTTCCACTAAACTTGTTTTTCTATCATTTCCATACTTATCTCTTATTTCAATAAGCTCTTCTTTTACTACACTTAAAAGTTCTTTTTCACTTTCGAGTATTTTCTTTAACTTTTTAATTTTTTTATCAAGTTCTCTATATTCTTTTTCAAAGGCTGTTATTTCAAGACCTGTAAGTCTATAAAGCATAAGTTCAAGTATTGCTTCTGCTTGCATATCTGTGAATCCAAATTTATCTACAAGATTTTTTTGTGCATCCTTTTTAGATTTGGATGCTCTTATGGTCTCAATAATTTGATCCATTATACCTATTGCTTTAATAAAACCTTCTACTATATGAAATCTTTTTTCCGCTATTTCAAGTTCTCTCTTAGTTCTTCTTGTTATTACATCCTTTTGGTGATTTACATAGTGAGTTATTATACTCTTAAGTCCTAATGTTTCTGGCTTTCCATTTGCCAATGCTACCATATTAAAACTTAAGTTACTTTGCATGTCTGTTTTTTTATAAAGATATTTCAGAACCTTTTCTGCCATATCTTCATCTATAGATTTCTTAAATTCTATGACAGATCTTATTCCTGTTCTATCTGATTCATCTCTTATATCGCTAATAGGCTCTAGTGCCTTTGAATGTTTTTTATCTGCAGTCATAATAGATATGGTTTCCAAAAGCTTTGCTTTGTTTTTTCTATATGGAAACTCTGTTATAACTATTCCAAGTCTTCCATTTTCAAGTCTTTCAATTTTTGCCTTTACTCTTAAAGTTACCTTGCCAGTACCTGTTTCATATGCACTTTGTAATGAGTTTTTACCTATTAGTATACCTCCAGTAGGCAAATCTGGTCCTTTTATATACTTCATAAGTCCTTTAGTATCTATATTTGTATCGTCTATGTAAGCTAAAGTACCATCTATAACTTCTTTTAAATTATGAGGTGGAATGTTAGTTGCAAGTCCTACAGCTATTCCAAAGGTTCCATTTACAAGAAGGTTTGGATATCTTGCTGGAAGCACTTCTGGTTCTTTTTCTGAATTCGAATAGTTATCCACCATGTTTACTACATCTTTATCTATATCTTTTATCATTTCCATGGCAATACTTGTCATTCTTGCTTCAGTATATCTCATTGCTGCTGCGCTGTCTCCATCTTGAGATCCCCAATTACCATGTCCATCAATTAATGGTTCTCTTGTTGCAAATTCTTGAGCAAGGATAACCATAGCATCATAAACTGAGGTGTCTCCATGCGGGTGATACTTACCTAGAATATCTCCAACAATTCTTGCTGATTTATAATAAGGCTTATCAGGAAATGCTGAAAGCTTATATGCTCCATATATTATTCTTCTATGTACAGGTTTCAATCCATCACGCACGTCAGGCAATGCTCTATCCTTTGCAACTTCCACAGCATAAGGAAGGTAGTTGTCTGGCATAGCTTCTTCAAGCGGCGCATTAATTATATTATTATCCTTAGGAATATCTATCTTTTTTGCCATACTCATCCCTCCTAAAATTCTGCGTACTTATACATATAATTTTTTCTAGGTTCTACCACATCCCCCATAAGTAAAGACACCATTTTTTCAGCCTTTGCAGCATCTTCTATGGTAATTCTTTGAAGCGTTCTTGTTTCAGGGTTTAATGTAGTCTCCCAAAGCTGATCTGGGTTCATTTCTCCAAGTCCCTTATATCTTTGAAGTAAATATCCCTTTCCAACTTCTTTTTTAACTTGTTCCAGTTCTTCATCACTATATGCATATTTTACTATGCTTTTCCCCTTGCTTTCCTTATATACCTTATACAACGGTGGCATAGCCATATAAAGATGTCCATTTGCAATTAAAGGCTTCATGTATCTATATATATATGTCATCCATAGTGTTCGAATATGATACCCGTCCACATCAGCATCTGACATTATTATTATCTTATCGTATTTTAAATCTTCTTCTCTATAATTATCAAGTACACCTGTACCTATAGCTATATTAAACATTTTAAGTTCTTCACTGCTTAATACATTTTCAAGCTTTTGCTTTTCTGTATTCATTATTTTACCCTTAGAAGGCATGATAGTTTGAAATCTTCTATCCCTGGCTTGCTTTGCAGAGCCTCCCGCAGAGTCTCCCTCAACCACAATAAATTCTGTAAAAGAAGGATCCTTTAAAGTACATACAGCAACTTTACCTGCCAGTGGTGCTGTACCTCTTCCTATCTTTTTCTTCTCTGCTTCATTTATCTTTTTAATTTTTTCTCTTCTAGCTGCTGCTTCTATAGCATTATTTATCATAATAGATGCAACATCTTTATTATCCTCTATCCACTCAGAAAACTTAGTATAGGTTAAATCATTCATCATAGTGTAGGCTTCATTATTACCTAATTTAGTTTTAGTTTGCCCTTCAAACACAGGATTTGAAATTTTTATTCTTATAATTGCAGTCATTCCTTCTCTTAGGTCATCTCCCTCAAATTCCTTATCCTTTTCTTTAAGCAAATTAAGCTTTTTAGCCCATTCTTTAAATGCTCTTGTCATACCTGTTTTAAATCCAGTCTCATGGGTTCCTGCTTCTGTAGTTGGAATGTTATTTACATAGCTTGCTATGTTTTCTGTAGTAGAATCAGTAAATTGAATGCACACTTCCCCATACATATTAAGGTCATTTACTTCTCTTTCGCCTTCAAATAATATAGGTGGATTGTGAATGACAGTTTTACTTTCATTTAGGTAATCCATAAAATCCAAAAGTCCTCTTTCAGAATGATACACCTTTTCTATTACTTCTTCCTTCCTATTATCGACGAATTTTAAAGTTATTCCTTTATTTTGAAAGGCTAACTCTTGAAGCCTTTGATCTATTACATCAAATTTAAATTCTGTAGTTGAAAACACTTCTTTATCTGCTAAGAATGTAATTTTAGTACCTGTTTCCTTAGTACTTCCTATTACTTCAAGTTTAGTTACAGCTGTTCCTGGCATTTTTCTTTTTGACTGTTTATCATAGGCATATTCAAATCTTTGTTTATATATATTTCCATTTTGTTTCACTTCAACTTCAAGCCACTCTGAAAGCGCATTTACTACGGATGCTCCAACACCATGAAGTCCTCCTGAAGTTTTATATATAGAATTATTAAACTTACCTCCTGTATGAAGCTCTGTAAATACCATTTCTACACCAGATTTCTTCTTAACAGGGTGAATTCCTGTAGGTATTCCTCTTCCATTATCCTGAACACTAACAGTCTTATCTTTATTTAAAGTAATTATTGCTGTATCTCCATAACCATTTGATATTTCATCAATGGCATTATCTAAAATTTCCCATATACAATGATGTAATCCCTTTGTCCCTGTAGATCCTATATACATTCCTGGTCTCACACGAACAGGCTCTAATTTTTCAAGTGAGGTAAGGGCTGTGACATCATATACTGAAGCATTTTCTATATTTTTTTCCACGCTAATTCCCCCTTGTAACATCTCAAGTTTAGATTATATCAAAATTTTAAAAATAAAACAAACGTTCCCATTAAAAAATGCAAAGCCTTTTCAGTTACCAGCCACCAGAATCCATCAATCAGTTTGCTAATAGCCAGAAACCAATAAAATTTCATTTTGCTATGCAAAATTTTCATAACTGGCTACTGGCTACTGATTATCAGTTATTGACTAATTATCACTAAAATTGTTCTGCAATTTTAACAGTTAATATTTCTTCTTACTCTATATCCATAGGCAATTTTTAATATTTCTGCATTTTCTAATAGATAAGATATATCTTCTGAGGCTGCAAATTTTACTCCATTTAGCTCATAAATCTCGTCATCTTCCCTTTGCTCATCCAGAGCAACTCCAAGACTTGGCCCCCCTCAGCCATAGCCTGAAATTTTAATTCTCACCACTTCACTGTTTGATTTTTCTAGATCTAATTTAAGTGCATTTAAAACTTCTTCTGATGCCAATATTTTCATAATCTCACCCCAACTTTGTAGTTAGTATCTAATAATTAATATTTTAAGTTTTATTTGAGTTTTTATACTTTATTTAAAAATGGTAACTAGAATTGATGATGCAAAATGCTAATTGATAAACTTTAGCACTATTTTTTACAACAAATAAAATTTATTACTTAGGACCCTCCTTCTATTTTCACAATTACTTAAAATTTGCATATAAAAATACTAGGGAACTTAATTATTTCCTAGTAAGGAAAGGAGGCGAAATTTATGTCAAGTATCGTTCTTCAATATGTTCTTATAGTATTTCTTGTAGTTGGAATAGCTTACCTGGTATATATATTAAAAGACAAAGGAATAGGTATCAAAGATGACTACTTTGGCATAGCATCCTTTATACTCTCTACCCTATCACAAGATGAAGCTACTCCTGAAAATGTAAAAAAGATAATTCGTGCTGTAGGAAAAGCTGTTGAATATGTAGAGGTTAATTATAAAGATGAAGATAATGCTATGAAAGAAGATACAGCTATGGAACTTTCAAAAGAATCCCTTGCTGCATTAAATTTAACAAACCCACTGCCTGAGGATTCTATACGATATATAGTTCGTTTAGCTGCAGCATTACTTCCTAAAAAGTAATTAATTTCAAGATAATATTGAAATTTTAGTATGGAATTTCCATCTAGAAAAGTCATTGAATTATGGTAACATCTCAGCAAACTGAGATGTGCTGATTTATAACGAAATCATAGATTTCTATAAATCATGCAACAACGGCTAATATTTATAAATGTGAAATACCTAAACATTCTAAACTCGCTAACGCTCAAACAATAAAAGGTTCTTAACGGTATTTTACATTTATAAATAAATCCGTTCTAAAGCTCACTCAATGATTTCTACGATGCAAATTCCATACTATATATTCAACATTAAAAATATCATTACAGCCTACTATAGGAAGAAATTCAGCAAGCTGAATTTCAGCACTACAATGTTAACTATTTAGTATTAATCATTGGCAAAAAAGAATTTTTTAATTGTTCTAAGTTCCTTGTCTCTTTTCACATATTCTATAAATTTAGGATATAGCTTAATTCCCTTTCTCATGTCTTCTGCTGCTTCTTCTAATCTTCCAACATTACAAAGAATACATGCTCTATTGTAATATAATGAGCATTCTTCTGGATTATATTTAATGCCATTACTTAATATTTCTATAGCTTCTTCATATTCCTTTTCCATTTTATATAAAAGTGCTAAGTTCAAATAACTATATCCATAAAATGATTCGGACTCTATAGATTTTTGGTAATACTCCTTAGCTTTTGGAATATTTCCAAGCTTTTTATTTATAACTCCTGCATTAAATAATGCTAAATAATTATTACCATTTATGATTAAAGCCGTCTCTATTTCCTCTAGCGCTTCTTCATTATTATTAAGTTCTTCATATATGGATGCTAAATTTACATGTGCCCAAAAATCCATCGGTTGTATCTCTATAGCTTTAAGATAATTTTCTATTGCTACTTCCTTTTCTCCAAGCTCATCATAGGCATTTGCCATAAAAAAGTAGGCCTTCTCATAATCATTATCTATCTCAATGGCCTTTTTATATAAATTTATAGCTTCTGCTAAATCACCCATATTATCCTTAACTGTTCCAAGACCATAATATGCTCTTGCCTCTTCAGGATTTAAAATTATTACTTGATTATACATATTTTCTGATTTGTCTAATTCATCTACTTCATCATATAAAAGTGCCAGCTTTATCAAAAGTTCTACATCCTTTTTCCCAAAAGACTCATTATAAGCTTTTTCATAAAAACTTATAGATTTTAGGGTTTCCCCATTTTCTTCAAACATAGATGCTATGTTTTTATAACTTCTATACTTATAATCGTTAATCATTTTCTCAACTCCTAGTACATTTTATCTGGCACCTGTTAACTACTCTTCTCTAAGTTCTGGTACACCATTTAAAAGCTCTCTTACTTCTTTCGATGTTCTTAAGTCATCTAATTTGTTAGCTAATCCCCTGCATTTTTCAAACTTTAAATCATTTATTTCTTTTCTAATTTCTAGTATCGAAGATGCATTCATGCTGAACTCTCTTAGGCCCATTCCTAAAAGAAGCGGGATAAGCTCTTTTTTTCCGGCCATTTCACCGCACATGCCAACATATTTTCCCTTTTGATTTGCATTTCTTACTATAATATTAATAAGCCTCAAGACTGCTGGATTATAAAAGTCATATAAATATGATACCTTTTCATTCATTCTATCTACAGCTAATGTATACTGCATCAAGTCATTAGTTCCTATACTTAAAAAATCTAC
This sequence comes from Clostridium sp. HMP27, assembly GCF_000765165.1. Taxonomy (NCBI): domain Bacteria; kingdom Bacillati; phylum Bacillota; class Clostridia; order Eubacteriales; family Clostridiaceae; genus Clostridium; species Clostridium sp. HMP27. The sequence continues at coordinate 233,463 of NZ_JMFY01000018.1, forward strand.
TTCTTCAGCTAAAATATCAGAAATTATTGCTGCTGAAGGCACTTCTATCATTATTCCTACTTGTACCTTATCATCATATTCTATATTTTCTCTTTTCAGTTCTTCTTTGCACTCTTCTAAAAGCTTTTTTGCTTCCGTTATCTCCTCAACATTACATATCATAGGAAACATTATTTTTAAATTTCCATAGTTCGATGCTTTAAGCAGTGCCCTAAGTTGAACTTTAAATATATCTTTTGTACCTAAACATAATCTTATAGCTCTATATCCAAGGAAAGGATTTAATTCATTATCAATCTTTAAATATGAAAGATTTTTATCCCCTCCTATGTCCAACGTTCTTATTATTACAGATTTTTTATTCATATTTTCTAATACTTCTTTATATGCATTAAACTGCTCATCTTCAGTTGGCAGCTTATCTTTAGACATATATAAAAACTCTGTTCTAAAAAGCCCTATGCCTTCAGCCCCATTTTCTAGTGCTGCATTTAAGTCTTCTATAGAACCTATATTACAAGATACCTCTACTTTTATTCCATCCATTGTTTTCGTATCAATATTTTTATATTTAATAAGCTCTTCCCTAAAAATTTGTTGATACCTTATCTTATCTTTATAATCTTTCAGTATACCTTCATCTGGATTTATTATTATCAATCCTTCATTTCCATCTAAAATTATCAAATCATTATTTTTTATATTAAGTAAACCTTTTTCTAATCCAACCACTGCTGGTACTCCTATAGTTCTTGCAATGATTGCTGAATGGGATGTAACTCCTCCAATTTCCGTGATAAATCCTAGTACATTTTCTTTATCTATTTGAGCTGTATCTGATGGAGTAAGGTCATGAGCTATTAAAATACACTTATCCTGTATATTACTAATGGAAATTGTTTTAATTTCCATTAGTATATTTATAAGTCTGATGCTTACATCTCTTACATCAGCAGCTCTTTCTTTCATATAGCTATCATCTAAAGTTTCAAATATAGCAGCTATATCTTCTGAAGTAACCTTTACTGCATACTCAGCATTTACATTTTCATATAAAATTTTAGATATTATAACTCCTATAAATTCAGGATCATCAAGCATAAGTAAATGTGCTTCAAATATTTTCACCTTTTCTTTGCCAAGCTTTTTTTCTGCATTTGTAATAATTATTTTCAGCTCTTCTTTTGCCTTTGTTACAGCATTCTCTAACCTTTGTTTTTCTGTTATGCTATCACTTACTATTTTTTTAAATATTTTATATTTATTCTCCTTCAATAACAACGCTCTTCCAATTGCAATACCTGGTGACGCACTTATTCCCCTAAACAAGATATCCCCCCTAAATTAGGTTTTTAACTAATCTTTTATTAATTTTATTTCATATAAATTTGCCAAATTAATTTTTTAATAATTTTATTATATACATACTTCAGTGAATCTTTCAAATACTTACTTTATCTATAATTCGTCACAAAAAGTTTTTATCAAGAATACTATGATGTCTTATCCTTCATTATCAACGACATTTGTATTTGTACAGAGTACGTCAACTCTATTTGTACGCAATAGAGAGATAATATTGAATTTTACCATTATTTGCTCTTATTTTACTTGAAATTTGAACTTCATGGGGTTTTTCCATAAATTGTAATGATGATATTATATATGTATAGGATAAGAAAACTAATATATATATAATTATTTGAAAATTCCAACTAATGTTGCAATCATTCAATCCTTTTACAATTCTGCAAGTTATTATATTGTTTGCCATTTGGATTTATGAAATCCAGCAAAATATAATTATATTAAAAGGAGATTAAATCAATGAAAAAAGTAGGTCTTATTCCAAAACTAATCATTGCCATTGTACTTGGCATACTTATCGGTGCTTATGCTCCAACAATAATAGTAAGCATACTAGCAACATTTAACTCCATCTTTGGTAACTTTCTTGGATTTGTAATACCTCTAATCATCCTCGGATTCGTTGTGGCAGGTATTGCTGATCTTGGTGCCGGAGCTGGAAAACTTCTTGGAATTACTACTGCTTTAGCTTATGGCTCAACTTTAATAGCAGGATTTATCGCATACCTTACGGCAACTTCACTATTCCCAAGCTTTATTCACTCATCTAAAACTTTAGAAAATGCAGTTAATCCAGAAGAAAAATTACTTGCTCCACTTTTTAAAATAGATATGCCACCAGTAATGGGCGTTATGGCAGCACTTATACTAGCATTCATCTTAGGACTTGGAATTGCTGCAATTAAAAACGAAAAACTTGGAGATACTTTATATAAGATGTCGTTTGAATTTCAAAAAATAATCGAAAAAGTTATCTCAGGCATAATCATTCCACTGCTTCCTATTCACGTTGGTGGTATATTTGCTAACATGACACACGCTGGAGAAGTTTCCAGGGTTCTTTCGGTATTTTGGAAAGTATTTTTAGTAGTTATTACATTACACTTGATAATAATCTTATTTCAATTTACAATCTCATGCACCATTGGAAAGAAAAATGTATTTGCATGCTTAAAAAATCAAATCCCTGGATATTTGACAGCCATTGGAACTCAATCCTCAGCAGCTACTATACCAGTTAATTTAAAATGTGCTGAAAATAATGGAGTCTCAAAAGCAATTAGAGAATTTGTTGTTCCATTATGTGCAACTATTCATCTATCAGGAAGTACGATAACCTTAACTTGCTGTTCTATAGCAGTTATGCTACTTAATAATGTTACATTTACGCTTCCACAAATGCTTGGATTCATAATGATGCTTGGCGTTACAATGGTTGCAGCACCTGGGGTTCCTGGAGGAGCTGTTATGGCAGCACTTGGAATACTTCAATCAATGCTTGGATTTACAGAAGCACAACTTGGTCTTATGATTGCGCTTTACATTACACAGGATAGTTTCGGAACAGCTTGTAATGTATCAGGAGATAATGCTATAGCTATTTTAGTTGATAAGATTTATAGTAAAGATATAAAACTACCTAACGATTCAAGTTTCTCAAAATAATATAAATTGCCCAAGGGAGGAAATCTATAATGCAACTTAAATTAAATCTTGACATGGTTAAAAAGGCACAAGAAAATATTAAAGGAGTTGCAAGAAAAACGCCCCTTTTCTACTCTAGTACCTTTTCCAATATCACTGGATATAATATATACTTAAAATGCGAAGACAAACAAAAAACTGGCTCATTTAAGTTAAGAGGTGCATATAACAAGGTATGCTGCTTAACTGAAGATGAAAAAAAATGTGGAGTTATTGCATCATCTGCTGGAAATCACGCACAAGGCGTTGCCTATGCTGCAACTGCATTTGGGGTGAAATCAACTATATTTATGCCAATAACTGCACCAATGGCTAAGGTTAATGCAACTAAAGGATATGGAGCTGAAGTTGTTCAGTTCGGAGAGGTTTATGATGATTGCTATAATAAGGCTATTGAAATGCAAAAATCTAGTGGAGCTACATTTCTCCATCCATTTAATGATGATGAAGTTATGGCCGGACAAGGAACTATAGCACTTGAGATATTTGAAGAACTTCCGGAAGTTGATACAATCATTGCTCCAATTGGAGGAGGCGGACTTATATCTGGCATAGCTGTAGCTGCAAAGGCTCTTAAACCATCAATTAAAATAATTGGAGTTCAAGCTGAAATAATAGCTTCTACAAAGGCTTCACTTGAAGCTGGAAAAGTTACTACAGTTCCAGGAGCAAAATCACTTGCAGATGGCATATCAGTCATGACCCCTGGTGACAAAACTTTTGAATACATTAAAAAATATGTCGATGAAGTTGTAACAGTTACAGAAGATGAGATTGCACTTGCTATGTTCTCATTGATGGATAGGTCAAAGCTTATTGCTGAAGGAGCAGGTGCAACACCTCTTGCTGCACTTCTTGCTGGAAAAATTAGGGATGCTGGAAAAAATGTTGTTTCAATAATAAGCGGCGGAAATATTGATATAGCTATGGCCTCTAAGATAATAGAAAGAGAACTCACTAGACTTAGAAGAAGAATTTCCTTCGATGTTCAACTTGTAGATAAAGTTGGTCAGCTTGGTTCACTTATAACACTTATAAGCAAACTTGGCGGAAATATCATAAAAGTACGTCAAGAACAAAATTGGGATGAAGCCGGACTTGACTATGCTAATGTAAAGCTTGTAATAGCAACTGAATCAGATAGTCATTCTGATAAAATTTTAGATAATATTAAGAAAAATGGCTATAAATTAATATAGTAAAACCCAATCTTCTTTCCCCTAATTATACAAGGGGAATTTTTTTATGTCTTAAAAGGTTCAAATTATTATGTTATCTTCATATTTCCCTTTTAGCCTTTTAAATCCATTTTTGAATTCTATTTTTAAGAAATTTTATTTATTAGGTTGACAACTGTGTATAGTGTGTATATACTGTTAATATAATATATATACAGTATATACACACTATACGCTTTTAAAGGAGTATGCTACATGAATATAATAATTTCTAATACTTCAGGAGAACCAATTTATGAACAAATAGTAAAACAAATAAAAAAGCTTATATTTATTGGTGAGTTAAATGAAGGAGATCCCCTTCCCTCCATAAGAAACTTAGCTCAAGAACTTAGGATAAGTGTAATTACTACAAAAAGAGCATATGAAGAACTTGAAAATGAAGGCTATATTGTTACCATGCAGGGTAAGGGCTCATTTGTAGCTAGTCAGAATAAGGAACTTTTAAAAGAAAAAAGGCTTAGATTAATTGAAGAAAAGCTAGGTGAAGCAGTTAAGGAAAGCAGGCTTATAAGCTTATCTTTAGAAGAGTTAATCGACATACTTAGTATCTTATACAATGAAACATATCAAATTGATTAATAAATTTAGGAGGCTAATTTTATGAATAATATTTTAGAAGTTAATAACCTACGAAAGGAATATAATGATTTTACATTAAAGAATATAAGTTTCTCTTTAGAAAGAGGCTATATTATGGGTTTTATAGGCCCTAATGGTGCTGGGAAAAGTACAACTATAAAACTAATTATGAATCTTATAAAAAAGAACACAGGAGAAATTAAAATATTTGGATTAGATAATATAGCTCATGAAAAGGATATAAAACAAAAAATAGGATTTGTATATGATGAAAATTATTATTATGAAGAACTTACAATAAATGAAATGAAAAAAATAATTTCTCCCTTTTATATAAATTGGGATGAAAAAAGCTTTCAAAATTATATTAAACAATTTGATTTAAATCCTAAGAAAAAAATAAAAGAACTGTCCAAAGGGATGAAAATTAAATTTTCACTAGCCGTTGCCCTATCTCATGGTGCAGAGCTTATAATAATGGATGAGCCAACCTCTGGACTTGATCCTATTTTTCGAAGAGAAATATTAGATATTTTGTACAGTTTAATTCAGGATGAAAATAAGGGCATATTTTTTTCCACTCATATAACCACAGATTTAGAAAAAGTTGCAGATTATATAACCTTTATAAACAAAGGAGAAATAGTGTTTTCTATGCCAAAGGATATTATCCTTGATAAGTATGCCATTGTTAAAGGCAGTAAAGAGCTTTTAGATTGGGATACAAAAAAAGAATTTTTAAATATTAGCGAAAATTCCTTTGGTTTTGAAGCCCTCACAGATAATACTACAAAAATACGAAGTTTATTTAAAAACAATGTTATTATAGAAAGACCTTCTTTAGAAGACATTATGGTTCATACAGTAAAAAAAGTAATATGAGGTGGAATATTATGATTAATCTTATAAAAAAAGATATATTAATTCAGAAAAAAATGCTCCCACTTTTATGTGTATTTATAATTATATTTGCACTAAATAGTCAAGTTAATTCTCGTGGATCTATATATATTCTTGGAGTCACAATAGGATATATGTTAACCATTGGAGCTTTAGCATATGATGAAACTTATAAGGGACATATATTAATAAATAGTTTACCCTTAACCCGTAAAAATGTAGTGGTTTCTAAATACCTAGCAATATTTTTCTTTACTGCATTCTCCCTTATATTTTTAACTTTAATGGCACTAATATTTAATTTCCTAGGTATTTCAGACCTTTCAATTAGGTATATTTCCTTTGCAGATATAAAGACAATAACATCAACCTTGATTATATTAAGCAGTATAATGATTCCTTTATTTTTGAAATTTGGAACTAAACTAGGCAAGCTTTTTAATTTTATAATTTTCTTTATGTTTTTTAGCATTAGTAATTTTATTATGCAAAATAAAGATGAGATACTTATTAAAAACATATTAAATTTTATTATAAATAATAATGGTACAACTCTTACTATTATAAGTATTATAATTTTAGCTTGCATTTATATTTTATCCATGTATTTTTCTTTTAAAATATATGCTAATAAGGATTTTTAAAGTAGGTGTATTTATGATTAATTTAATTATCAAAGACTTAAAGCTTCAAAAGAAAATTTGTATTATTGGTATAACTTTTTATATATTCATGATATTTTCCCTTGGTTCTGCTAGTAAAGATATACCTGCGGAGTTTAGTATATTGGTATTCAACGGTTGTTATACTCTTATGGCAGTTTACATGGTATGTCTTTCAGTACTATATTCAGATGCATATGATGAAAAAAATAAGTCTCACATTATATTGAATAGTTTACCTATAAATAGGAGCACAATAATTATATCAAAATATATATCTTTATTCATTTATCTAATGATTTACCTTATTTCAATATTGATGTTTTCAAATATCTTAAAATTTGTATCTCCCAATTTAAAATCCTTAAACATTGCTGGAATATTATTATCCTTTATATTTATTGGAGTAACTTTCTCAATGTACTACCCCTTATACTTTAAAATAGGGAAAAAAATGTTTGGAGTATATAGAGTACTCATATGGTGTTCAATAGTAATATTTCCTACTATAATTAGTAAAACAATAAAAAAAGTACCTCTATCAGCGGTACAAAATATGTTAAATAATATAAAAGTTAATTATAAACTTTATCTTACCTCATTATCTATAATGGCCATTTGCCTTGTTACATTATCCTGTATGTTGTCAATAAAATTATATACTGCTAGGGATTTGGATTAATAGCTATTACAAATCTTAAAATTATGATTTATATTATAAAGAACTTTGGATTTCCAAGGTTTTTTATAATTTTTATTTAAAATATATCATCTAATTTTTTAGATTGTGATATTCATTACTCTGCCCCAGCACCTATGAATATTGAATCAACTTTATCTCTTTCAAAGTGAAATATTGTTCCATTATAAATCGATCCTAGAACTACTATATCTTGATTTCCAAAGCTATGCTCTTCATTTATTCTATCTTTATATTTATTAAGTACTTCTCTTCTAGTACTTCCTATCTCAATATCTTCTCTTGTTTTATAATTACATGGACTTGTTATTTTTATACTCCATACTTGTTGTTCCTCTTTATTTCTTATCATACCTACTTCAATACCTTTATCCTCATATTTCCATGTTTGATGTTCTAATCCGTCTGATATCCATATAACTTCTTCAGATTTCAATTCAGGTTGTCCTATGTTTTTTATTAACACTTTATCACTAGTGCCTAAATCTAAAAATCCAATAGTTCCCTGTGCCTGAGTACCATTTAACATACATTGAGCATATTGATTTATGCTACTTTGCTCTCGAATTAAAATAAAACTACAAATTCCCAATATTAAAATTAAAATAATAATTACACATGCACTTGATTTTTTCATAAACATGCTAACTTCCTTTCATAACTCCGCTAATATCACCTTAAGTATATTTTATTAAAATTTTTATGTCAATATTTTACATGAGCTGAATGTCTCTCTATATAAACTCCTATTAAAATAAAAACAACTTTGCTATGTTTTACGATAAAAATAGGAAAGTGCTAGAGAAGATGTAACATTACAAATCAAAGTTACATTTATTAACTCTTAGCACATTAATCCTAATTCAAAATTTTTTATTCTATTATTTGCATGGTTTCTTCATCAAAAATCCAATTAGGGCAGTATCTAGCATAAGATTTGTCCTTTTTCATTTCTGTTTCCATCACACCTTTGCCACTTTTAACGCCTTTAATTCCATAATGTATTTTATATTCCTCAAGTCTTTTATTTACTACATTCCAATTTATGTTTTGAAGGAATACGTCTATATATTTGCCCCTTCCAGTTGTAAAATCATAAAAATATGCATGTTCATATACATCAAGTACAAGTACTGGGTGGCTTTTCCACACAGCACCTACATCATGAGCATCTGATCCTATTATATGAAGTTTTCCATCCAAGTGATCTATGGTAACTATTGCCCATCCTCTCATGCTTTGGCCAACTTTTTTTAAATAACTTAAAAAGTTATCATAACTTATAAAATCTCTCTTTATAAGTTGTAACATTTCTGCTGAAGGTCTTCCCTTATCTATACCTGTTATATTTTCAAAATAAAGTTCATGAAGTTTTACTCCATCTAATGCATAAGTTTCTCCTAGCTTTAAGCTTCTCATAGAACTATAAGTAGTATTTGGATCTTCAAATTCATCCGCATCTTTTGTTATGTTCCATATTTCATTTAACTTATTTACGTATCCTTCATATAATTTATAGTGTTCTTCAAGCTGCTTTTGACTTATCCCCTTTACTGTTGAAAAATCAAATTTTTCCGCTATTACCATAGCAATCTCCTTAAAATTTTTTACCTATATATTATATGCAAGTAGGTTTCTTTTGTTGAATGATTAAGATTTTAAATAAAATAAAACTAGAGTTTTAACCCTAATTTTACTTCTAATGTTAAAATTTCTTACCATGAATTATATGAATTGATTAGTAGCTTCATTATAGTGAAATCCAACTTTTTCAAGTTTATCTTTTATCTCATTTTCTTTAATATCATAAGTCTTGCACAAATCATCTAAATTTAAAAATTCATCTCTAAGCTTCATATTTATAACACTAAATAATATATACGAATCCATATTTAAAAGCTTATCTTTGTCTAAATCCATAATACTATCTCTCCTTACATCCTTTGTATCATATATCTAATAATAAACTTATTATTCATTATTTATTTTTTATCATCTTTATCCTTTTTATCATTGTTGTCTTTCTTGTCATCCTTTCCTTTTTTATCACTTTTATCTTTTTTACTATCCTTACTATTATTACCACTTTTATTATCGTCATTATTATAATTCTTATCTTCTTCAGGCCATTTTATAAGTATTATTGGTATAATTTGATTAGATGAAACAAAAAGTATGCCTTTGCTTATCCTATCTTCAATTTCATCAATTCCTCTTGCTCTTATGTACATTTGAATTACATCTTTGTCTCTAGTGCTTCTAGCATCTATAGATCCCCTTGAATCTAAATAATAAATAGCTGCAAGTATTTGAGATTTATTACACCCTATAATTTTATAAAATTGTCTTTGAATATCTCCGTAATTTTCTACTTTAAACAAATCATTATAAAGTTGAAATAGTATATTAAGCCTTAAAAGTTCATTTTGAGCAGGAATCATTTAAATCCCCCTTCTATTTATTACCCCCTAAGCCACTTATAAAAGGTTAGAGGGGACCATCCTGAAGGTGGTCTAGGCGGTCTTCCAGGCCTTAAAGGTTCCTCTGCAATAAGAGGTTTATCTGGTGCAAGAGGTCTTGGTTGAAATAATGGTTCTTCCTTAAAATAGCTTCCTCCACCTAAAGAACTTATTGGAAATCTTGGATTCCAAGCCACTACTCTTCCTTGTCTATCAAAAAGTGTTAAATTATTTATAGCTCCTATCCACTGTTCATCTACATTCCATACATATCCATTAGCTATGTAAGCTACCCATCTTAAGTTTACATCAAATATATATTGATTATTTACAACCCATGCAACTAAGTTTCTGTATCTATCATACAAAGGCTCATAAGGTTCCATTAAGTTCTCCTCCTACATTTCATCAATTTGGCTCACCTACTCGTTCCAAAAGATCTCCATATAATTGAGATAAAAATAATTCTCCACCTTCAGAAAGTAAATCTTCTACTACATCTATGCCCGATCCTCGTATGTAAGCTGATACGGTTTTATCCTTCTCAATATTAAAAAAAATCCACCTTCTCTCAAACAGATAATAAAGTGCTGCTATTATTTCTATCCTATTACATTCTTGAACATTATAGTCTATGCTTATGCAAAATTCATATCCATAGGTAAAGAAGTCCTTATATAGTTGTACAAGCAAACTATTCCTTAATAAATTTCTCCCTGCTAAAAATAACATATATTCTCCAACTCTTAAAATACTTACTATAATATAATATTCTTAATAGATTTTTAGTGCACATCTTACTAATAATATTTTTATTATTCTTTTATAGAAATATCAGTTTTAATTAACACTTTCTCTGCAATCTTCATACTATATTATTGGTAATCTTAAATAAGGAGAGTAAATCATGTATATTGATGATTTTGAAGATTTCTATAGGGCAGATGAAGGTGAATTCCCTGAAGAATTTGACAGTAGGGATAATTTCGATGAAGACGATACTTTCGATGAATTTGAAGAATTCACTGAATTTGAGGAGTTAGATGATTTTAGAAACGACAATATCCTTAGAGATTTTGATGATACCGATGATATTAATGAGTTTGACGAAATTAATGATCTTGATGATAGCAAATTTACATGTCAAGGGGTTTGTCCTTTTTATAGACAATTTCCATTCTTCCCTCCCACATCTGGACCTGATGGTCCTGGTGGACCAGGTGGACCAGGTAGACCAGGTAGGCCAGGTGGGCCTGGACAAGGCAATAGGCCTCCAAGCGGCCCTCCTCCATCTATAGCCCCACAACAGCAACTATCTGCAGGCGGCCCTCAACTTTATGCAGTAGATCCAGGTTCTATACGAGGATGCAGGTTTAGATTTGTGTATATTTGGCCTAGACGCGGCAGAGGTTTTTGGATGTGGTTAACCTTTGTAGGAAGAAGATCTATAGCTGGCTGGCGCTGGAATGGATTTACATGGTTTTACTTTGGCATGGACTTAAGAAGAATAGAAAGCTTTAGATGCTATTAATTATAATATATATTCCTAATAACTTTTTGATGTACGCTTTAAATTATTGATATTTTTTAGTTTTATTTTAAATAATGAAGTTTTCAGTTAACACTTTTCATATAACCCTCATACTATATTATTGTTAATCATAAAAAGGAGAATAATTTATGTATATTAACGATTTCAAAGATTTCTATAGAGCAGATGAAAGTGAATTCCCAGAAGATTTTGATACTCGAAATGAATTTGATGAAGATGATGAATTTGAAGAATTCACTGCATTTGAAGACTTAGATGATTTTAAAGATGATGATACTTTTAGGGGCTTCGATGATACTGATGATATTAATGAATTTGACGAAACATATGATCTAAATGATAATTCATTCATGTGCCCAGCAATGTGCCCATTCTATAGGCAGCTTTATAGGCAAATGCCACCTCCTGGATATGGAGGAACTAGGCAAATGGATAGACCTCCAAGTGGACCACCTCCATCTAGTACACCTGCAGAACCATTTTCAGCAACTGGAGGTGCTCAAACCTTTGTAGATTCTGGTTCTATAAGAATGTGCAGATTTAAATTTGCATATATTTGGCCTAGACGAGGAAGTAGCTTCTGGATGTGGATAACTTATGTAGGTCGCAGTTCCATAGCTGGCTGGAGATGGGATGGCAGAAGATGGTTCCGCTTTGGAATGGATTTAAGAGACATAAGAAGCTTTAGATGCTAGTAATAGAAAAATTACGACATTTTTAATATTGAGCTGATCGCATGAGATTTTCATCTAGTATGAAAATTTCATGCACTTTTTAATATTAAAATTATCCTTTCCTTGCACCTACCTCCTGATACCTAAAGGAAATTGCTTCACAATTCTCCCTATGATATAATATTTTCGGTGATTATATGAATTTAATAGAAAAGGCAAATGCACTCCCTCATCATCCTGGTGTGTATATTATGAAAGATTCCTCTGATATAATAATATATGTAGGAAAATCTAAAAACCTAAAAAATAGGGTGAAACAATATTTTTATAATGGTAAAAAACCTTCTAACAAGGTTGAAAAATTAGTTAAGAACATAAGAGATTTTGAATTCATATTATGTGATACTGAATTTGAAGCGTTGCTTTTAGAAAATAAATTAATAAAAAAGTATAAGCCTCATTATAATAGGCTGCTTAAAAACTATGAAAAATATGGCTATATAAAAATTACTAGAGAAAAATTCCCCAAATTAGACGTATGTCTTAACATAGAGGATGATTCTCTTTACTTTGGTCCATATACAAATTATTATACTGCTTTAGATGCAGTTAATGCTATAAATGATAATATTCTAATACGTTCCTGCAAAGATAAAACATTCACTAAATCTTTTGAAGGGTGTTTGAATTTCCATTTAGGCAAATGCTTGGCTCCTTGTAGAAAAAATATATCTAAAGATATATATGAAAAAGAACTATTTAAAGCTATAAACTTTTTATATAGTAAAGATGAATCTATCTTAAAAATCATAGAAAAAAACATGGAGGCGGCATCCTTAGATTTAGATTTTGATAAGGCCATAAAATTTAGAGACAACTTAAAAGTATTAAATGCTATTTTAAGAGAAACTTCTTTCATTATAAACACTTTAAAGCATCAAAGAAAGGTACTTATTGAGGAGCTTGAAAATGGATACAAGCTATTCTTTATAATAGGTTATAAGGTGATACATAAAGAAATTGTAAGTTTAGGATTCGATATAATTAAGTACTATATAGAGAACAAATGGAGAACTCTATCTTGTGATGACTTGGATGTTAAGGACTATATTCTTAAGGAAGAATTAGATGAAGCAGAAATAGTTCAATGTTACTTAAATAGAGAAGATAAGGTTGTATTTTAGTTTTAATGATCCATTTAAAAAGTATGCTAATTTAGTAATTTTAGCATACTTTTTTACATACTATTACCGCTTTAAGCTTAGTCATTTTTTTCTATTTTTTAAGCTCACGGCTTATATAACGCTTGAGTTTTAGATATTATTTTGTAGTATATTTTCTTCATATGCGGTTCATTTGAGTATGTATCTATTTCTTCTATAGGTATCCATTTAACGCCGCTATTTTCATCAGGTTTAATAACAAGAGGTTCGTTCTCATCAGCCTCAACTAAATAAGCAATTGATATATGTAAATGTGGTGATACATACTTTCCACTTTTTATATGTCCTGGTACATGTATAATATCTAATGATACAATATCCCCGCTAACAGGACAAATTTTTTTTACTCCTGCCTCTTCCTTAAGCTCTTTAATTGCAACAAGCAATAAATCTTCCTCTCCGTCTGTGTGTCCTCCTGTCCATGACCAAGAATTAAATATATTATGATGTATCATTAAGGTTTTATCTCTATTTTTATTTACTACAAATGCAGAGCTTGTCATATGTACTAACTCATTGTGTCTTGTTAAAATATCATCAAACATCCCTATACATTTTATAGTTATTTCTTTGTCCTTTTCTTCTTGAGCAGTGATAGGAACATATTTTTTTATTGATTCAATCCAATTCACTTTAATGTATGCCTCACTTTCTTTAATAAAATATTATTGTGGTTTTATTTCCTACTTTCTATTATACTTTACTTTTAAATTTATTATATAATTCTTTATAATCTATGGAATATAGATTTATTTTTTATTCTTTCAAGTGAATATTATCTTAATAAACAAAAAAATTAGCGGTAGCACTAATTGTACTACCGTTTTACTTTTTTACTTATTATTAATTATTGATTTTATCATAGCTCGGTTATTTATCTCAAAAGCACGCTCTGGCTGAAGAGATCTACCCTCTTCATCCTGAAAATTCTTTTTAAACTCTTCAAAAATTGTATCTTCATCAAATCCTTCTTGAAATAATTCAAGCACAAAATTTTTGGCCCTATTTGCAGCTTCCATACACTTTTCCCAATATGTAGGAACTTCATCTTCACTTACAAATCCCAAATGAGGAGATACAATATACTTTGCATTTGCTTCCTGGCATTTTTTAATAGAGTCTATTGTTTGGTCATAGCTGATTATAAATGAGGGGTAATTTTTTCCTGACTTACCCATAACCCCAGATGTTTCACTTGGAAAGATAACCTCATTATTAACTAAAAATGATAATGAACATTTAGTATGTCCAGGGGTTTCTAGTACAGTAATGATTGTACCGCCTAAATCCAGCAAATCACCTTCTGAGATCTTTTCGTCTACTTTCATTAAATTATCGTCATAATTTAACAATTGACCTTCTCCATAAAGTACAGCCGCTCCATTGCCAAGTTCTCTAATGGTTTTTAAAGCACTTTCCTTAGTTAAAACATTTTTTGCGTATTCTGCTGCCATAACTTTAACATCAGGCCATGCCCCTCTTAAGTAAGGAACAGATCCAATATGATCGTAATGAGAATGACTGAGAAGTATATAATCTAATTTTCTTCCATTATCAAGCACCTGCTGAATATTTTTAATAAGATTAGAGGCACAATAGGCCATTCCACAATCAATTAATGCTGTTTTATCTTCTCCAATTATCAAAAATGCGGTACTGCTACCTTCTCCACCTGTTACATTTATTATGTTGTCCATTAACTAACCACCCTCCAAAAAATATCTTACTATAATATAATTTAAAAATTAATTTCTAAATGATATAACTATATTATCATCTTCTGTAACAATATTCAAAACTGCTGATTTAATATATTTCAAAGATACATATTAAAAATAAAACTAGAGTAAAATACCCTAGTTAATAAACAATTAAATAATTCAGATTCATTCCCAAGTCATTATATTATCAATACCATTCAATTCTTCAACTGCCCATTCCACGGCATCTCTGCTGCTTATAAATTCCTGATTTGTACTGCTTACATAAGAATAACCCTCTTTGTCGTCCACGGTTTGAATAAATAACTCCTTTGCTCCATCATTGAAACTTATTTCACCCTTTGCCTCCAGTGTATCTATTAATTTGTCAATTATTATTTTTCCATCCATATGATAACCACTCTCCTATTTTATTTATAGAATTATGATTTATCAAATGACATTATTTTATAACATATTTTGAAAATATAATACGAATCCTTGCAAGTGATGATTACAAAAATACAAGTGGAGCTTAAAATTCCACTTGCTTCTGTAGTATTCGTTCTTTTTCTTTTATAGTTTTATTTTGCTTTGAAAGTATATACAGGAAATAAGAAGTGAGTACCACTCCCTTTAGTACACTGCTTATGCTTATACTCCACCACACTCCATTAAGTCCTAACATATTTGGCTTCGAAAGCCATATTGCGCCAGGTATTCTAAGGGCTGTAAATACTATTCCCACTACAGCTGGCGGAATGGTTTTTCCTAATCCATTGAATGCCCCAGCTGTAGTTATTTCATAACACATTAGAAGCTGAGAAAATCCTAAAATCCTTAAATAATCTGCTCCGTATGGAATAACATCTGCTTCAGGTATGAATACTGCAAATAGTGCCCTTCCCCCTAGTATTAAAAGTAATGAAGTAGCTATACCTACAGCACTTATTCCAATCATAGCTGTAGTATATCCCTTGTTTATTCTATCCCATTTCTTTGCTCCAAAATTTTGCCCTATAAAAGCACCCATGGCTGTTGCAAATCCCTCTGCAGTCATCCAAGACAATGCTTCGATTTGAGAACCCACCTTTTGCACTGCAATTGCAGTGTCCCCAAAGGAAGCTACTATTCTTGCAATGAACATAGCAAATACGGTAAACAGAACATTTTGTAATGCTATAGGTAGCCCAAAATGGAATATCTTTTTGAAAAATTTCAAATCAGGTTTATCAAAAATGTTTACCTCATTGAATAAGTCCGTTTTCTTAAATATATTATATAAAAATATGATTGTTACTACAAATTGCCCCATCACTGTACCTATAGCTGCTCCTACTACTCCAAGGGCTGGAAAAGGCCCTATACCAAATATTATAAATGGGTCTACAACTATATTTATTAAAAGTCCTACGGTATTTATTTTAAAAGGAGTTTTACTATCTCCATATCCATTAAATATTCCTGTAAATACAGGATTTATAAAATAAAAGCTCATACCTAAAGAAATAACTGTAAGATAGGTTTCTGCCATATGGATTATGTTTTTATCTCCTAAATTAAAAAATCCTATAAGCTGCTTTCTAAATATTATAAGTGCTAAGGCGTATGTGATTCCTAAAATTATATCAAGCTGTAGTGTATTTTGTACATATTTCTTTGCATCTTGTATCTTTTTTCTTCCCATGGATTGAGATACACCAATTTCTGCCCCAGCTCTAGGTACAAATATTATACCTGTTGCAAGCCATGTAAAGAAACCTGCTGTTCCAACTGCTGCTACAGAGCTACTGCTGAGTCTTCCCAAATACAACATATTAATAAGATTACAAGACATTTGAATAAATGACGTCCCCATAATTGGCAGTGATAGCTTCATAAGTATGTTTAAAATATTACCTTCTGTTAAATTCAATTTATTCTCCACAACATTACCTCTCGATTCCCGAAAATTAAGCCTGTACAATTATATCACTTATAAATACAATATAGAAGATGTGTTCTAAGTTATTTTAATAAAACTTTAATGACTTTATTCCTTGCAACTATGTATAATTATATAAAATATCCTTTATAATATTTTTAGAGGTGATTATAAATGCTTGATGTATGTTTATTAGGCTGCGGCGGCAGTATGCCCACCCCTTATAGATATCTTTCTTCATTACTCTTATCATATAAAGGTCATAAAGTACTTATAGATTGTGGCGAAGGCACCCAAGTTTCTATGAAGCTTTTAGGATGGGGATTTAAAGATATAGATGTTATATGTTTAACTCATTTCCATGCAGATCATGTTATAGGGCTTCCTGGACTGTTGCTTACCATTGGAAATTCAGGTAGAGAAACTCCTTTGACTATAATTGGCCCTGAAGGTTTATCTAAAGTCATAGATGGTCTTACTGTAGTATCTCCTTATTTACCATATTCTCTTGACCTTGTAGAACTTCCCTTTGATGAAAGTTATTATGAAGATAAGTTATTTGAATTAGGAGATTTAGATATTTACGCTCTTCCCCTTCAGCATACTTCTCCATGTTTAGGGTACAGCATAACTGTAAATAGAAAAAATAAATTTAACAAAGAAAAAGCTACCCAAAATAATGTTCCACTGAAGCTTTGGAATACTTTACAAAGAGGAGAAGATATAAAATTTGAAGGAAAAATATATACACCAGATATGGTACTTGGTGAAAGTAGAAAGGGCATAAAGATAAGTTATCTAACAGATAGTCGTCCTGTACCTTCTATTATACCCTTTGTAAAAAATTCAGATTTATTTATATGTGAAGGAATGTATGGTGAAGATGATAAGCTTTCAAAGGCAGAGGAAAATAACCATATGCTTTTTTCAGAAGCAGCTGCCTTATCCAAAGATGCAGAAGTAAAAGAGCTTTGGCTTACCCACTTTAGCCCATCACTTATAGAGCCCGAAAACTTTTTAGATAATGCCAAAAATATATTTAAAAACACCTCTATTGGAGAAGATAGAAAGACTGTAACATTAAAATTTGAAGATTAGCTATTTCTTTTTTAATTTGCATACAAAAAAGCCTTCCATCTCTTCATTTGGTATTACCCTAAGTGCCTTTTTAATATTATCATTATATTTTTTATCCTTATATACATTTAGCCCTTGTATGGAATTTTTTACATTTATGCTTAGATTCATAACTCTCAAATTTGGATATTTATTTAGGGCATAATCAACTATTTCTTCATTCTCCTCTGGTGAAATGGTACACGTGGAATAAATAAGTATCCCTCCCTTTTTTAATGCCTTAATTCCACTTTCTAAAAGCTTTTTTTGAAGCTTTGAATTTTCACGTATAAATTTAGTACTCCATCCTTTATAGCTTTCACGTCTTTTAAGCTCAATTGTCCCCTCTCCTGAACAAGGTGCATCTAAAAGAACTCTATCAAATTTTTCTTGAAATGTATCTCCGAGTACTTTACCATCCATACCTATTACTTCTATACAGCTTGCTCCTTGCTTTTGCACATTATATTTAAGTCTTTCTCGTCTTATAATATTTATTTCATTTGCTGTAATTTCTCCTTGATTATCTATAATTGCTGCAATTTCAGTAGTTTTACCACCTGGAGCTGCACACATATCTAATATAGTTTGTCCCTTTTCTAAGTCCAAAAGCATTGGCGGAAGCATACTTGAAAGATTTTGAATATATATACTTCCCTCCTTGTAGCAATTAAGTTTTGTAATTTGAGACTCTCGTGCTTTATTTAATATAAAAGCTTCTTTTAAAAAACTACTATTTGAAAAACCTATGCCATTACTCCGAAGCTGTCTTTGAACATCGTTGATAGTTGTTTTTAACTTATTTACCCTTAAGGTAGTTTTTCGCCCATCTATAAAACTTTTTAATATGGAATCTACCGTGACAGGAGAATAAATATTATAGAGAGTTTCTAAAAACTCTTTCGAAAGTTTATAAGCAGCATTTTTTATTTCCATGTAAAGCACCCCCATATTTTGTGGTGTGTAATATTACATTTTATTAATGTGCTTTATTTTTTATACATAAAAGCTGGCATGTATCAAAATACCTTTTTTATATACCATTTAAATGGTATAATTGGGTTAAAACTACTTTTACTTAGTTGTAAAGTAAATATTTGTCATTTAGGGCGAACAATGAAACATGTATTTATAGTAAACCCTACTTCTGGTAAAGGGTACGCTAAAAAATTAATTCCTGTTATATCTAAAATATGTATTCAGGAAAATATAAATTATATTATTGAGCCCACCGAATATCCTATATATGCTACTGAAATTGCAACAAGCACTGTTTAAAAGAATATGAAGATAAATATAGATGATGAAATATTTAAAAATACCAATATAAACTTTGAAGTATCTACAAAAAAATAAACTTCGTATTTATTAATTCATAAGAGGTGTAGAATATGAATACTAATGAGTCTTATGAAAATTTAAAGCATGACTATGAAACTTATCAAAATCTTGCCGAAAACGTTATACAAAACTTAAGCAGTAAAAATATATTGCTAGAAAAAAAGCTAGATTGCTTAGTTAATATGGTGGAAATTAGTAAATACATTAATTCTAATATATATAACAAAAACTTAATACAAATGATTAATGACATGATGATAGGAATACTTGGAGTAGCTTATTCCACAATTCTTACTAAAGAAAATAATGAGTTTATCATTAGATCTACTAATATGAATACAAATCAGTCACCGGAAAAATTATTATTTTATCCTCAATTATCAAAGGAGAAATTTTTTCTTTTAAATTGTAAGTGGCCCTTATCATATAAAAATTATGAAAGTAAAATTATTCGTTCCATTGTTGGAATTCCAATTTTCTTTAATAATAATTTTATAGGATACATTATAGTTGGACACACATATCGTGACTTTTTTACAGGAGAACTTATATCTTTCATTACGTCTATCGCAAATCAAATTGGAATTGCTTTAGAAAACGCTTCCTTATATAACAAGCTTTTAGAATCCTCAAATAAAGATCCATTGCTTAATATTTATAATAGAAAATACTTTTTTGATACTTTAAATGAAAAGCTAAAGAAATCTCAGGAGCCCTTTGCTACCGTAATAATTGACATAGATAATTTTAAAAAAGTAAACGATACCCATGGTCACTCTTTTGGAGATGAAGTATTAATTAAAACTTCTAACTTATTAAAAAAGTCTTTAAAAGGCAATATTTTAGCACGCTACGGTGGAGAAGAATTTATAGCTTGTGTTCATAAAGAAGACATATCAAATATATATAATCAAATAGAAGATATTCGTAATGAGATTACTGAAAATGTAATCAAGCTAAATAGTAAATTAATAAAAATTACTTGTAGTTTTGGAATTAGTTATTATCCTAACGACGGACAAACTGTCAGAGATCTTCTAGACAAAGCCGATGATAGATTATACTTAGCTAAAAATACAGGAAAAAATAAAGTTATAGATGCATAACATCATTTTAGTATCTAGTTAATGATTCTATACAAAATTATAAAAGGAGATGTTACAAAATGTATTTAGTAAGTTCATGTTTAGCTGGAGTTAATTGCAGATATGATGGGGATAACAATGAAAATAAAGATATATTAAACTTAGTTAAAGAAGGTAAAGCTATAGCAGTATGTCCAGAACAGTTAGCAGGATTATCCACTCCAAGAGTGCCTTGTGAAATTATTGTAGGCAAAAATGGTAATAAAAAAATAGTTAATAAAGATGGAGAAGATTTAACTAAAGAATTTATGACTGGTGCAGAAAAGACTTTAGCAGTTGCAAAAGCTATAGGTATTAAAAAGGCAATATTAAAATCTAAAAGTCCTTCCTGTGGCTGTGGTTCTATATATGATGGTACATTTTCAGGCAAATTAATAAAAGGAAATGGTTTTACCACAGAGCTTTTAATTAAAAGCGGATTTGAAGTGTATACAGAAAATGATTTAGAAGCTGGACTATTTGAGAAGTGATAACTGCATTACATAACCTTATTGACAATTAAAGGATATTGCCACGTTTTTAATATTGAACCTATTGCATGGGATTTGCATAATTAATGAAACATCTCAGCACACTGAGATGCGCTAATTTATAACAAAATCATAGATTTGTATAAATTATGCAACCGTTCGCTACACAAAAAAACTCTAATATTTCTTCCTTTTAAGGCGCCTAAGCCTTCTAAACTCGCCTACAGCTCAAACAGTAGAAGACTCTATACGGCGCCTTAAAATCAGAAATCTTTTATTGCACTACCTCATCTTTAACTTGTAAGTTTTTTGTTTATTTAGTGTAAGTTCTTGTAACATTAAGGACTGCCGTCCTAAAAGATCTTCATGCGCTAATTTCTAAAATATCTTAGAAGTTCAGTTATTAGAAATTCATTTAGCTGAATTTCTTCCTTCAGTAGTTCACATGAAGAACTTTTTAATACTCTGGGAGTATAGAATTTTCATCGTAGAAGACATTGAATAAGCTTTAAAACGGCTTTATTCATAAATTATGCTCCTACCTTATTAGATTCTAAAGTAGTCTTTTCTTCAGCATTCTTATTGCTAAATCCTCCAAAAACAAATCCTACTAAAGCGCCAACTAATGCTGGAACTATCCAACCAAGTCCCTTAGAATAAAGAGGTAGGATGTTAAGCACATCAAACTTTAATCCAAATTGTCCTAATGCATCTAAAATGCTAACAACAGAAGTAAATATCATAGTAAATAAATACACATAAGTATTTCCCTTGAAGAAATCATTAGCAAATGCAAGTATCATAAGAACAATTGCCATTGGATATATTGCTGTTAATGCTGGGACTGAAAATTTAAGTATTTGTGTAAGCCCTACATTTGCAAACATCATACTGGATACTGCTAGTATTGTAACCCATGTTTTATATGAAACCTTTGGCATTAATTTTGTAAAATATTGGCTGCAAGATGTTAAAAGTCCCACAGATGTTGTTAAGCAAGCAAGTGAAAATATAAGTCCTAATATAACTGATCCATTTTGTCCAAATAAGTAAAATACTACATTTGTAAGTGTTTGAGCTCCATTTTCAGTTGCTCCAAATCTTGTCTGTGAAGCAGCTCCTAAATAGGCAAGCATTCCATATATTATTGTTAAAAACAGACCTGCTATAGCCCCTGCTTTTATTGTATTTGATACAATAGCTCTTTCTTGTGTTACCCCCATTTGCTGAAGAGCAATAGAAATTACTATACCAAAGTTAAGTGCTGCTATAGCATCCATTGTCATATATCCATCTAAAAATCCCTTAAGTAAAGGAAACCCAGCATAGTCACCACTTGGTGCTGAAAATGTTCCTATAGGCTTAAATAAACCGAACACAAATATACTTGTTATTAAAACTAATAATGTAGGTGTTAAAATTTTTCCAAACCTATCTACAAGCTTTGATGGTGACATACATAACCAAAAGGCTATTCCAAAGTAAACTAAAGTATATATAAATAATGGCAATTTACTAGTAGTTAATGTACTTGATAAAAATGGTGAAATCCCCATTTCGAAAGCTAAACTTGCTGCTCTAGGTATTCCTAAAAAAGGTCCTATTGATAAGTAAATTAAAAGAGTAAATGTAAGTGCAAAAGTCGGATGCACACGACTTGCTAGTATATGAAGCCCACCTGCTTTAGCAACTACAGCAATTGCAAGTATTGGTAGTCCTACTGCTGAAATTAAAAACCCTCCCATTGATACCAGCATATTTGTTCCTGATAATTGTCCTAATTGTGGTGGAAATATTAAATTACCTGCTCCAAAAAACATTGAAAATATCATTAAACTTACAAATAATAAATTCTTTCTATCCATTTTTTCCATTTTAAAAACCCCCGATTTATATTTTTTAATTTATGATTACAGATTATAATATCAATATCACTTTCCATAATCATCCCCCCTTTTACTTCTTATTTTAAAAAATAAAAAACTCGTCCCTATATAAGGGACGAGTTATACTCGCGCTACCACCCTAGTTCCATAAATTAATATATAACAATTAATTCATAACACTCATCAACGTACATTACAATACGTGTTCCTTTTAAAGGTGGACTACCTACATCGCTTACTAAATAACCTTCAGCTTTGCTTCTCAGAGATGATTTTCAACTATTCTTTGAACATTGGCTTTCAGCAAAATGCCAACTCTCTGTGGGACAATAAAATAGATTACTTTTTCTCTTCATAGAATTTACATGTGTATTTAATTGACTTACATATTTTATATCATATATGCTAAAGTCTGTCAATAATTAATTTTGTTAAAATAAAAACTTACTAATATCATTATTCACCTTAATCTCTGAAAAAGCGATATTAGTTATTGTTATGGCATATGATGATATTTCATCAATAAATTCTTCTATTTCACTTAAAGTTTTAACAGATAGCTTGATTAAAAAACAACTATTCCCAGCAATTCTATAACCCCATTCACTTCTTTTATACTCTTTTATAAATGCCTTAAATCTTTCATATTCCCCGTTTTTCATAGTAACTTTTATTATACAATCAATAGTTAATCCAAGTTTTTTCTTATTTATTTTAATTGTATATCCTTCGATTATCCCATAATCCTCAAGTTTTTTCACCCTTTCAGTAACAGATGGCGGTGAAAGATTAATTCGTTTTGACAATTCTCTAATTGATAATCTACTATTTTTCTGTAATTCTGATAAGATTAACATATCAATTTCATCAATTTTCATTTGTAATCATTCCTTCTTATAATTGTTTCAATCGGTATATATACTTCTATATTATATATCATATGAAATACAATACAAATTTTATTTTATATATAATATATTATACAAAATAAAATTAATATTAATAAAGGAGATTTAATATGACAAGAATAGTTTTCTCACATGAAGGTTGTACACCATTTCAACAATTACTAGGTCATAACAAAGATATATTAAAAAAATGGACTGATCTCGAAAATAGCATATTCAACTCCAATACTTTTAGTGCCGAGCTAAAAGAAGAGGTACGTCGTACTCTTGCATTTAATAATGGCTGTCAATATTGTATGGCAAAAGGTAGACCATCTAACAATATTTCTAATTTAAAAGTTTTAATAGCTGTTAAATTTGCAGATATGTTCTCTAAAAATATATCTTTTGATAATACACATTTTAGTGCATTAAAAGAAGAGTTTGATGACAAAGAAATCTCTGAGCTCTTTGCATTAATGTGCTTTATTACAGCTTCTCAAAAGTTTGGAGCATTACTTGATTTACAGCCAAATTGTTCAATATAATATCTAATTTCTTGCTACTTCTCTGTTATATAGTTGTAAATTCACCTCATTTTAATCCTTTTATGAAGTACTTTTAGGTAACACTTCATTAACATTTCCGTAATATACTACTATAAAGTAATAAATTTGTTTATTTTTATGCTTTAAACAAAATATCATATAAAGATGATAAATTTGCTAATTTAAAATGAGGTGAATTAATGTATATGGAAAATAACATTCAGCAAATATTGCCCTCTGAAAACCTTATTAAAAATATATCTTCTTTTTTTATTAAAAATTGTGGACAACTAGATAATAAGGTTAAGTATTATACTTCAAACGGAAATTTTTCTTGTTATCTTACTTCACAAGAAGCAATATTTAGCTTTGTTAAAATAGAACGTACTTCAGAGAATGAAGGAGATGTAGAAAATTTAGACAACATCAAAGGTGTTGCTTTTTATTTAAAATTCTTAGATGCTAATAAGAATGTGGAAATACTATGTCAGTCACAATGCAGCAGTAAAATTAATTATCTTAAAGGAAATACTCCAGATAAATGGTATAAAGAATTACCTACCTATGAAAAAATTATTTATAATAATTTATGGCCAAATATAGATTTAGTATTTTACAGTGTTAAAGGCGAGCTTAAGTATGAATTTGTACTTTATCCTAATGCTTCTTTAGATGATATTAAACTTCTATATCTTGGTGTTGATGGTGTTGCATTAGATAAACAAGGTAATATGATAATCTCAACTGCACTTGGTACTGTACTTGACAAAAAACCTATAAGCTATCAATTTATTGAAGATACAAAGGTTATGATAGAAAGTAACTTTGTTTTAAAAGATAAAAGTATATTTAATTTCCAACTTGAGGATAGTTATGATAAAAACCATCTACTCGTTATTGATCCTGGGCTTCAATACTCAACTTATATTGGTGGTAATGGTGAAGATGTAGGCTTTGGTATAGATGTAGATAATAATGGCAATGCTTATGTAGTTGGAAAAACTCTTTCAACAGATTTCCAACCCACCCCTGGAGCTTTTACTGATACTGGTGGAATGGATGCATTTGTTATAAAAGTTAATACTAAAGCTTCTGGTCCTAATTCCCTTATTTATTTCACATATCTTGGTGGAGATCTTGAAGATGAGGCACGTGACATTGCTATAGATAATAATGGCTTTGCTTATATAACTGGACGAACTACATCAAGTGATTTCCCAACAATTTTGTCTACAGCTTATCAAGGTACAAGACCTGGCCCTGTTGATAACTCTAATGCTTTTATAACAAAACTTTCTGCTGATGGTTCATCACTTTTATATTCTAGCTATCTTGGTGGAAATAATTACGATACTGGTATTGGCATTACAGTAGATGATGCTGGCAATGCTTATATAGCTGGAAATACTTTTTCTACAAACTTTCCAACGACACAAAATACAGCTTATCAACCTATAGATCCTAGTAATACAAGCTATGATTGCTTTATAACTAAAATTAATACTTTAGCATTATCAGGCCCTGCTTCATTTGTGTACTCGACTTATTTTGGTGGAAACGATAGTGATTTTATTTTTGGAATTGATATAGATGATGCTGGTAATGCTTATGTAACCGGAAACACTATGTCCACAATTTTTCCAATAACACAAACTACAGCTTATCAAAATACAAATCCTAGCCCTGGGTTTACTAATGGTTTTGTTTCTAAAATTAACACTTTAAAATCAGGACTTGCTTGTCTTGAGTATTCCACTTATCTTGGAGGAAACGGTAATGATTTGGGTCAAGGAATTTCAGTAGATAATGCTGGAAATGCCTATGTAACTGGGGAAACTTTATCTATGAATTTCCCAATGACACCATCAGGTTATCAACCCATAGATCCTAGTTCTGCTCCAAACACTAAAGATGCATTTTTAAGTAAGATTGCCACTCTCCCTACTCCTCCGCTAATAATTAATTGTCCTGGTGATATACTAGCTTCAAGTTATCCCGGCATCTGTGGTGCTGAAATAAACTTTCAAGTAACAGCTTCTGGAGGATGTGGAGAGATTACAATTGTTTGCAATCCCGAATCCGGTTCCTTATTTCCAGTTGGCGATACTTTAGTTACTTGTACAGCTACTGATCTATGTAGTAATGCTATTACTTGCAGCTTTACAATAATTGTACTTGATCTTCAGCCTCCAGTTATCACGTGCCCAGGTAATATGACGATAGTGATTCCCTCCGGTCAATCATCAACTGTTGTAAACTTTACCGTTACCGCTGTAGATAACTGCGATGATGATATTAATGTTATTTCTATTCCCCCATCTGGCTCATCATTCCCAGTTGGCATAACCGAAGTAACTTGTACAGCTACAGATTTGTACGGAAATACTGAATCGTCTTCATTTAATATTACCATAGTAAATGAACAACCTAAACCCAGCAGAGGGCTGATAGTTGATAGCTTTTAGAAAAATTATATATCAACATTATTCTAAAAAATTTGTTTTATCTCAAAAGTTTAATAATCCGAGGAATTTTGCTAAAGCAAAATTCCTCTCTTATACGTTCTGATATGATGTCTATTCATCATTAAAAATGTGGCATTTGCCTATTTAAATGTTATCAAATTAACAACTGATTTATCATTGATTCCAAATCCATTTTTAACTTCTACTTCACCTGTGCTAAAAAATAAAATTTTCTTGCTATCCTGTGACCACTGTACAATATTAGACAAAGAGCTTGCTAAGTTTATATCCTTTTTTATAAGGACTCTGCTTGTAAAGGAATTACCATTTACCTTAGCTGCATAAAGATTCCAAACCTCTTTCCCATTTTCATTTGCTCTATTCATATATACAACCTTAGTTTTATCAGGAGATAAGTAACAAGGTGATGAAAAGGATCCTTCTTTGGAGTCTATATGAGTTATAGTCATATGAAATTCTTTCTTTTCCACATCATAAATATAAGTACCATCTACATCATCTAAAATCCCTTCAAATAATATCCTCTTTCCCTCATCTAATACATAATACTCAACTGAAGGTATGCAGTTTTCTTTATAATTTGATTTCCCAAATTTATTACTAGTTCTATCTACATAAGGAAGTATCATAACATCTTCAATTTTACCTGTATTTGAATTCACCTTATATATTCCTTGCCTTTTTGGATCCCCTTTGCCAAAACTCTTTTGTTTTTCTTCCCCTATAAAATATATTTCTTCCCCATTTTCACTATAAAAGCTTGGAATTGCGCTTATATACAAGTTATCACTTTTTACTTTTACTATTTTAGTTGTTCTCGTTTCAGTATTATAAAGTTCTAAGTCTCCATCCTTATATCCCATAAAATACTTTGAATCCTGAGACCAATTGCCATGTTCCTCTTCTGCTATATTTACATCTTTTACAATCTGAAAATTATCTCTTGTTAAATTATAATTGTATACTTTAGATAAATCATGAAAGTTAAATTTTGTTCTATCTGGTGAAAGTCCTGCCATTACTAACCTATTAGATATCAATTTGTTATTTACCTTTATAGGAGTTTTTTCAAGAGTGTCTAAATTAATTTTGTATACTTTACCATACATATCTTCATAAGCATTGTCTTCTTCTTCCATTGTCATTTTATTAGAATCCTTTGTATACTTTTTATAAAACTCTTCCTTGTTTAACCCTATTCCTACCAAAGTTTCATTGTTACTTATAAATCCATAACTTTCTGACACACCTTGTATATTTCCATAGGATTTTTTATCTACAATTTCTAAAGGCTTATCATCTACTATTGAAATTTGAGAATTATTTTCTGAAATAACCTTTATACTATTTGTAAAATCTTCTGCCTTAGCATTAAACATATGCTCTAAAACAAACGCTCCTCCTATCAATGCTACTGGTATTGCTATTTTTAAAATAGTTCCTCTGAGATTTCCTTTCATTGTTAGCTCCTCCCTAATACTTTTGGCAATTTCATTGCTGTTATATATATCATATATACTTCTTTTTTCCAAGCCGTTTCCTAGTTATTGTTAAGTTGTAAACAAATACTAAACCTTACTACATTTCAGAGGAATTTTTATAATAACTTCAGTTCCTTCGTTTAATTTGCTACTAATATCTATAGTTCCATGATGTTTATCCACTATATCTTTAACTATGGCAAGTCCCAATCCATTTCCTTCTCTATTTCTTGGCATATTTTTATTTGCTCTATAAAAAGGCTGAAATATTTTATTCAACTCTTCTTTAGGTATTCCTTTACCCCTGTCTTTTATAGTTACTAAAGCTTGATTGTTAGCTTTAGTAAGTAATACTT
The DNA here is from genome assembly GCF_000765165.1 of Clostridium sp. HMP27. Classification (NCBI taxonomy): domain Bacteria; kingdom Bacillati; phylum Bacillota; class Clostridia; order Eubacteriales; family Clostridiaceae; genus Clostridium; species Clostridium sp. HMP27. The sequence goes on from NZ_JMFY01000018.1 coordinate 261,865, forward strand.
GTACACATGATTTTAATGCACCATATTTTATGGAATTGTCTAAAATATTTATTATCATTCTTCTAATTTCATCAGTACTCCCATAAACGTATATATCTCTTTCTAAGTTACTTTCAATTTTAATATCATACTTAGATGCCTTTAGTTTCATATCTTCACATACACTACCCATAAGAACTGATAAATTTATATTTTCATCATAGAAAATACTAGATTGAATTTTAGACATATCTAAAAGTTCTACTACCATACTGTGCATATTATCTGCTTCCTTCTTTATTCGCATGGTTGTTTTCTTAAATATTTTCTCATCTTCTCTTCCCTCATCCATAAGCATTTGTGTATATCCGCTTATTATTGTTAGAGGAGTTTTCATTTCATGAGTTGCATTATCAAAAAAGTACTTTCTATGCTTTTGTAGCTTTAATAAATTGTCCCTATCCTTTTCTATTGTTTTTATTTGCTGTTTTATTTTATCTTGCATGAAGTTAAAATTTTGAGAAAGTTCTCCTACTTCATCTGTTGTATTTATGTGAATTGGTGAATAATTCCCTAAAGCTATTTCCTTTGTTCTTTCACTTAATTTTTTTATTGGATTTATTATGCTACTTGCAAGAACAATTGAAAGTAAAAAAGTTACTATAAAAACTACTATCATAAATAGTTTTATATTGTTTAGAAGCTCCCTGCTATAACTTTTTCATTATTTTTAAAGGATGCTTTATTTAAAAAGAAACTTGTAATATAATCATCTGCTCCAAGTTCCAGCCCTAGTATTTTATCAACTATATCATTTTTAGCAGTCAGCATTATTATAGGAATTTTATGTTTACTTGATATGCTCCTGCACACATCATACCCACTTATATCTGGAAGCATTAAATCTAGTAAAACTAAATCCATTCTTTTATCATTTATTAATTCAAGTGCCATTTCTCCACACTCTGCTTCAAAAACTTCGTACCCTTCCTTCTTCAAATAATGAGTCAATATGTCTCTTATTGCTTCTTCGTCTTCTACAACAAGTATCTTTTCCTTCAATTTCTCTACCTCTTATCCTATATTAAATATCACTTTCTATATTATCAATTATTTATTGCCAAGTTGTAAACATAGATATATGATTCCATAAAATAACGATGCTAATATAATAAGATGATTTTTATTGGTATATTTACCACATAAAAAGTAAAAAATACATTTATGTTAATATACCTTTGGAGGGTTTAATTATGGCTGATTTGTATTTTAGTGATAATCATTTTAATAAAACACATAAAAAAAGAAGAAGAAAATTTATATTTTTACTTTCACTGGCACTCGTTATAAGCTCTTTAGCATTTTTTACTTTTTCATGCTCACCTAATTTACTTTCTAACAATAAAAATAATGATAATAATATAAGCGCTCAGCAGCCTCCATCTTCCTCTACTAATCCACCAAACTTTGCTGAACCAAAGGAAGCCCTATCTATTCCTGAGGTAGTTAAAAAAGTAAGCCCCGCAGTGGTTAGTGTTTCTACAAAAAGCATCGTACGTCAGTGGGGCCGAGATTTTGGAGTTCAAGAAGGTATAGGCTCAGGATTTATAATAAATAATGAGGGCTATATACTTACAAATTATCATGTAATTTCAGGTGCTCAAGAAGTAAGAATTATATTTAATGATAGTAAAGCAGTAAACGCCAAAATAATCAATTACGATTCAGTTCAAGATATAGCTGTGGTAAAAGTAGATGGAAATATAAAAGTTCCTGGAGTTGTTGAGCTTGGAGATTCGGATAAAGTACAGGTTGGAGAAAGTGTCGTTGCCATAGGCAATCCTTTAGGCAAGGAATTTATAGGTACTGTAACTCGTGGAATAATTAGTGCTACAAATCGCGGTGTTGAAGTTGAAAAAGGAAGAACTCAAAACTTTCTCCAAACAGATGCTGCTATAAATCCTGGCAACAGTGGCGGACCCCTTATAAATACCTTAGGTCAAGTTATTGGAATAAATACTGCAAAAATCACTGAACAAGGCGTAGAAGGAATAGGTTTTTCCATACCTATAAATACAGTAAAACAAAGGCTTACAGCCTTAACTAAACCAGTGCTTAGAATAGGTATTGGCGCCATAGGCATAACGAATGAAATTTCAAAAAGCGAAGGCATTCCTACAGGGGTTTATGTTAAAGAAGTATATCCTGAGAGCCCTGCATCTAAAGCAGGTATTATAGTAAATGATTTAATTACTAAATTCGATGGAAAACCCGTCACATCTATAGAAGAAATAAATTCTATAAAGGCAACTCATAAAGCTGGTGATGTAATTAAAGTTGAAATTTTCAGAAATAAAAAAAATATAACGACAAACCTTACTTTAAGTGAGTAAGTATTAAAATAAAAAAGTTGGCATTTAGCCAACTTTTTAAATTAGTATTGAACTTCTTTTAATGTTAGTCCTTTAGCTGATGCTTTCTGGCCTGCTTTTTCCCTACTTTTTTCCATTAATATAGTCTCTACATCCTCTGCCATAAGTTTCCCTTCACCAACTTCTATAAGTGTTCCAGCTATAATTCTCACCATATTTAATAAAAAACTGTTTGCGTTTACTTCTATTTCTATTAATCCATCATTCTTATTTATATTTATGTAATTTATTGTTCTAAGGGTTGATTTATTATGCTTAGCTTTTAAACTAGTAAAGCTTTTAAAATCATGAGTTCCTATTAAGTACTCCGCTGCTTTCTTCATATTTTCTATATCTAACTCATTAGGTATATGATTTGTAAAATCTCTAGTAAATACATTATTATATCTATTGTTATCAATTTTATAAACATAGGTTTTTGATTTAACATTGTATCTTGCATGGAATCTATCTTTTGCAATCTTTAGTTCCTTTATTACAATATCTTTGGGCAAATATTCCTCTAAATATTTCTCCATTTCATATGTTGGAAGCATACAATCAGTAAAAAAATTAGCTATATAGTTTTCCGCGTGAACTCCTGAGTCAGTTCTTCCACAACCGATAACATTTATCTCCTCTCCTGTCATCTTACTTAAAACATTTTCTATCTTTCCTTGTATGGTTTTAGCAGTGCTATCCTTTTGATTTTGCTTCTGCCACCCATTATATCTTGTTCCATCATACTGAATTATCATTTTTATATTTCTCATACTAATCTCCTTTTTCGCTTTTCGCAACATTATTATATCTACTATTCTGTGTCAATGCAAAATATCTTTTTCTTTCATAGCTAAAGTATACTATTAGATGAATTTAAAAGCCACATGTTAATTTTTACCCATGTAGCTTTTATTACTGACTTTCTCTTTTTAAATAGTTGACAATAGTAATTATTATTCTTATAATTATAGATAAATAAAGTCTTTAATATCTGTTAAGGAGGTTTTACTTTGAAATATACAAAAGCTACAAACTACGCATTACATATAATTGCATATATGATTAGATATGATAAAAATGATAACTTGAGTTTACAGCCGCTAGCAAATCACTTCAATATATCTCCTACTTATCTTTCTAAGATTTTAACGCAGTTAGTAAAGGCTGGTTTAATTCAATCAACTCCAGGTGTAAACGGCGGTTATATTTTGAATAGAAAGAAAGAAGAAATTTCATTTATGGATGTAATCAGAGCAACCGAGGGCACTGGGGCATTATTTAATTGCGGCCTAGAAGAAGAAGGCAAGTGTTGTATTCATAAAGTAATGGCAGAAGCAGAAACTGTGATGGAGACATATCTGCAGAATAAAAAGATCTATGAATCAGTTAAAAATTCATCAAATTATGAAATAGATAAGGAATAATTCTTTCACCTATTAACCTATATTATATAGCTTTCAACGCCTTAATTACAGATATTAAATATCTGTAATGCATGTAATCTAAAGATTTTGATTAGTTCTTTTAAGTAAACAGTGTATATTCTCAAAACTAACGTTAGCAATATTCTAGTGAGCCATAAAATAAAGCATAAAGGAGAGGTATATATGGGAGAATTTTGGGAAGCAAGTTTTATAGAAAAACAAATGATGTGGGGACTGGAGCCTGCAGACTCTGCAATCTTGACAAAGGACCTTTTTTTGGAGAAAAAAGTTAAGGATATATTGATTCCAGGTATTGGATATGGCAGAAATGCAAAGACCTTTATTGACAACGGAATTAATGTAACAGGTATTGAGATATCCCAAACAGCCATTGATTTAGGAAAACAGAATGGGCTTGACAGTAAAATCTATCATGGTTCAGTAACTGATATGCCTTTTGATGACAAACTTTATGACGGTATATTTTGCTATGCACTTATTCACTTATTAAATAGTCATGAAAGAGCAAAATTAATTAAGGATTGTTATAATCAGCTAAAGCCAAATGGATATATGATTTTTACTGCAATTTCTAAGAAAGCCCCAATGTTTGGAAAAGGTACACAACTTAGTAAAGATCGATTTGAGATAATGGACGGTGTGAAAATGTTCTTTTATGATTCGAATTCAGTAAAGCAGGAGTTTGGTAAATATGGATTAGTGCAATCTTCAGAAATCGATGAACCTAGTAAAACTATAAAAAATAAACCTCCATTGAAATTTACAATTATAAAATGTAAAAAAGAAAGCTAAAAGCAAGTTTGCTATGGATGCTTATTATTTTCACATCAAAAGAGCGGATATTATTAGAAAAATATTCGCTCAAATAATTTTATTATAACCAATACCAAATGAAGACCCATGCTTCGCATATATTTAAAATAAGCTCTATCTAATCGCAATCTTATTCTATTCAAAAGGCAACCTTTAAATCTTTAAAATTACTTGTAAAGATATTCTCTAGCCATAGGAATCCCATTATTAAGACCTTTTGTTACTAAAAATTGATGAATATCCATTACACCATAATGAAATGAAGCTGCACAGGCATTTAAATATAATCTCCACATTCTAATAAATGTTTCATCTTCCATCTCTTTGATTTTATCTTGTTGATTTTCAAAATTACCTGCCCAACATTCTAATGTTTTCTTATAGTGTAATCTTAAACTCTCTAAGTCAATTAAATGTAAATCATTTTCTCCCATACTATATACCAGTTCTCTTATAGATGGTATATATCCTCCTGGGAATATATATTTCTTAATCCATTGATTAGGCTCACTTTCAATTTGTGCAGTAATACAATGTAAGAGTGCTATACCCTCCTGTTTCAAAAGACCATTTATGTCTTTAATATATCTGGGAATATTTTTTCTTCCAACATGCTCTATCATACCTACACTTACTATTCTTTCAAATCTTTCCTCCGTATTTAACAATTCTCTATAATCCATTAATTTAACTTCTACTTGCCCTTCTAAATTATTTTCCTTAATTCTTTCTTCCACCTTTTTTACTTGTTCATTACTTAATGTTATCCCAAGTGCTTTTACCCCATATTTTTTAGCTGCTGTTATTATTAGTTCTCCCCAGCCGCATCCTATATCAAGTAGTGTATATCCAGGCATTAAATTAAGCTTTTTTAATATATAATCTATTTTATTAAGCTGCGATTCATATAGTGTATTTTCTTCATTTTTAAAATATGCGCAGGAGTAACTCATGGTTTTATCTAGCCATAATTCATAGAAGTCATTTCCTAAATCGTAATGATACTCTATGTCTTTTCTGCTCTTTTTGATAGAATGAGAGGTTATATTATACAACTTTTCAAATAGATGTGATTTGTTTAAAAAACTATCCCTTTTTTTATATACAGACTCTATTATTTCTTGTATATTTCCTTGAAAATCTATTATATTTTTCATGTAAGCCTCTCCTAAAGTTAAAAAGGGGTCTTTTAAAATATCCCTTTTGGATAGTTCATGGTTTATAAATATCTTAAACTTACTTTCACCTTCACCATACTTTTCAACACTACCATCCCAATATTGTACCTCACAAGTATCGGAAAACATATTTTTTAAAAAACTGCTTATAAAACTCTTTCCCATATTTACATCTCCTTCTAAACTGCTCTTAAAATCCCAATCAGAATACATTTCATCTATATACTGTAGTAATTTTTGACAAATTCATCTGCAAATATACACTTTAGACGGTGTTACATTTACAAAACGAATTAGCCATACATAATTAACTCAAACTATTAATAATTGTGTGTCATGCAAAGCATTCATAAATAATTAAAGCTTCTATAATTTCTTTATATTTATCAACTTCTAAATAGCTTTTGTAATTTAAAAAATCGCATAACAAAAGGTCAGAAACTGTAATCTGACCCCACATCTTTCATAGTCTATATCATTAGCAAATATCTTTGAACTTTTTTAAATCTTTCCAACTTGGTTCTAATCCATATTGTTTACATACTTGTAAGTATCTCTCTAGGATTTTAATACTCATACAATATCCCTCCTTGACAATCATTACTGATGTGCTCTTTTTATTCTTTCTTATATGTAAACTCTTTGCTGTTATTTTACATAGAACGATTTTATTTGTGTAATTTATCACACCAATATTATATCAATATTTACATTATATGTAAATATATGGAATAGAATGTCGAACGATTTTATATTTCTCTGTATATTATTTTTTTATTTTATAAAATTAAAGAGTACCATAAATTAATATGATACTCCCTAACATTGAAATTATATATTTTTAATTCTGTAATTATACTATTTTAGTTGTCCAATCCTCACAGTTCCATATTTCTGTCACTATATCTCTATAAAATTCTGGTTCGTGAGATACTAACAAAATTGATCCCTTATATTCCTTTAAAGCTCTCTTTAATTCATCCTTTGCATCTACATCTAAGTGATTAGTAGGTTCGTCTAGAATTAAAATATTAGTTTCAGTATTTAATATCTTACATAATCTAACCTTTGCAGCTTCTCCTCCAGATAAAACCATTATCTTTGATTCTAACTGCTTAGTTGTTAATCCACATTTTGCTAGAGCTGCTCTTATTTCATACTGAGTTTTACTTGGAAACTCATTCCATACTTCTTCTATACAAGTATTTGTGTTTCCTGATCTATCTTCTTGTTCAAAGTATCCAATATGCTGATAATCTCCAAGCTCTACTTCTCCAGATAGTGGCTTAACTTTTCCCAAAAGACTCTTGAGTAGTGTTGATTTACCAAGACCATTAGCTCCAACTAAGGCTATCTTCTGACCTCTTTCCATATAAAGATTTAATGGTTTAGTTAAAGGACTGTCATATCCTATTACTAAATCTTTAGTTTCAAATATCATCTTTCCTGAAGTTCTGGCAATTTTAAAATTAAATTCTGGCTTTGGTTTTTCTTTTACTAGCTCTATAACTTCCATTTTATCTAATTTCTTTTGTCTTGATTTAGCCATATTTGCAGTGGCAACATTTGCCTTATTTCTTGCAACGAAATCTTCAAGTCTTTCAATTTCCTTTTGTTGTTTTTCAAAGGCTGCTTCCAGTCTCTTTTTATTTGCTTCATATAATCTCATAAATTCATCATAGTCTCCAACATATCTTGTAAGCTTTCTTTCTTCTACATGATATATTAAGTTAACTACTGAATTTAAAAATGGTATATCGTGAGATATTAGTATAAAAGCATTTTCATATTTATTTAAATATTTCTTAAGCCATTCTATATGTTCTTCATCTAGGTAATTAGTAGGCTCATCTAACAGCAGAATATCTGGATTTTGAAGTAAAAGCTTTCCAAGCAGTATCTTTGTTCTTTGTCCTCCTGATAAATCTTCTACATCTCTATCTAATCCTAAATCTAAAAGTCCTAACCCCTTTGCAACTTCCTCTACTTTAGCATCTATTGTATAAAATCCATTATTATCTAATAAATCTTGAATTAATGCTGTTCTCTCAAGCATTTTTTCTAATTCTTCTGGTTCCACCTCACCCATTTTTTCATATAAAGAATTCATTTCCTTTTCTAAATCAAATAGGTAACTAAACGCATCTCTTAGAGCATCTCTAATACTTTGACCTTTAGTTAATGCTGCATGCTGATCCATATATCCAACTCTAACATTATTTGACCAAATAACCTTGCCTTCATCTGGCATAAGCTTATTTGTTACTATATTCATAAAAGTTGATTTACCTTCTCCATTAGCACCAATTAGTCCAACATGCTCCCCTTTTAATAATCTAAAAGACACATCTTCAAATATAGCTCTATCACCAAAACCATGGTTTATATTTTTAACTGTTAATATACTCATAATTTGCTCCTTTACTGTAAAAAATTCATCATATTTAGTCTAATCGGCAGAGTATTTGATGTCAAGAAGAAAATAATGCTGAACCAACTTCAAAAATAAGGAAAGATTGCAAATGTAATTTACACATTTATAATCTTTCCTTATTTACTAGTGTTTAGTTATTTAATTCATCCCTAGCCTATTCTATTTCTCTTAAAAGATTAGCCATTTCAATTGCAGTTACTGCTGCATCATAGCCCTTATTTCCTGCTTTAGTTCCTGCTCTTTCAATTGCTTGCTCAATTGAGTCTGTAGTTAATACTCCAAATATAACCGGAAGCTCTGTTTGTAATCCTACATGCGCTATTCCCTTAGTAACTTCAGAAGAAACATAATCAAAATGTGGTGTATTTCCTCTAATAACTGCTCCTAGACATATTACTGCATCATATTTTTTTGACTTTGCCATCTTATTTGCAGCAAGTGGAATTTCAAAAGCTCCTGGTACCCAAGCAATTTCTATTTCATTTTCTTCTGCGCCATGTCTTTTAAGTGCATCTATTGCTCCTCCCAAAAGTTTAGATCCTATAAATTCATTAAATCTTCCTACAACTATACCAAATTTTAATCCTTTAGCAATTAAATTTCCTTCATATGTTCTCATTTTTTCATCCTCCAACTTTCAGTTATATTTTTTTTAGTTTTTATTTTATGTTACAATTTGCTGCAACTTTAAGTTTCAGCTAATATCTTTAATACCTAATGTCTAATATCTAAATATATGCTACCTAATTATTAAAAAAATTTAGTGACTAGGAACTAGTAATTAGAGATTATTAAGCATATGACCCATCTTTTCTTTCTTGGTTCTTAAGTAAAATTCATTTCTTTCATTATGATTCATTTGGATAGGTACTCTTTCTAATACTTCAATACCATATCCTGAAAGCCCTGAAAGTTTCTTGGGATTATTTGTCATAAGATTTATCTTAGTTACTCCTAAATCAGAAAGTATCTGTGCACCTATTCCGTAATCTCTCATATCTGCTGGGAATCCTAAAGCTATATTAGCCTCTACGGTATCCATTCCTTGGTCTTGAAGTGCATAGGCCTTTAACTTATTTATAAGTCCTATTCCACGACCTTCTTGTCTCATGTATAAAAGAATTCCTCTTCCTTCTTCAGCTATTTTTTTCATAGCTGATGCGTACTGCTCTCCACAATCACATCTTTTAGAGCCTAGTGCATCCCCTGTCAAGCACTCTGAGTGAACCCTGACAAGTACAGGTTCCTCTCCACTTATATCTCCTTTAACTAGAGCTACATGATGTTCTCCATTTAATTTATTTATATATCCATATATATCAAAGTCGCCATACTTGGTTGGCATTTTAGTTTTTACTACTCTTTCTATAAGCTTTTCACTATGTCTTCTATAGGCAATTAAATCTGCAATTGTGATTATCTTTAAATTATGTGTCTTTGCAAATTCCATAAGCTCAGGAGTTCTTGCCATGGTTCCATCTTCATTCATTATTTCACAAATAACCCCTGCTCCTTTAAGTCCTGCAAGTTTTGCAAGGTCCACTGCTGCTTCAGTATGACCTGTTCTTTTTAACACCCCGCCTTGTCTACAAGCTAATGGAAATATGTGTCCAGGTCTTCTGAAATCTGATGCTTTAGCATTAGGATCTAGAGTTTTCTCTATAGTTAAAGCTCTTTCATAAGCTGAAATTCCTGTAGTAGTTTCCATTGCATCTATTGAAACCGTAAAAGCTGTTTCGTGATTATCTGTATTATTTTTAACCATTGGGTGTATGTTTAATTCATTTAATCTTTCTTCTTCCATTGGCATGCATATAAGCCCTCTTCCGTATTTGGCCATAAAGTTTATAGCCTCTCCCGTAACCTTTTCTGCTGCCATAAGAAGATCACCTTCATTTTCACGATCTTCATCATCTATAACTATTATGATTTTTCCCTCTCTAATATCCTCTATCGCTTCTTCTATACTATTGAATTTATACATTCTTTAAATCCTCCTTAAAATCCATTTTCCCTCAGAAACTCTAAGGTTATGGATGATTTTTTATTATTTTCTTCTTTAGACTTTATACCTAGTAGCTTTTCTACATATTTTCCTAACACGTCACATTCTAAGTTCACTATATCTCCTGGTGATTTTTTCAACAGTATAGTTTCTTCTCCAGTATGTGGGATTATGGACACTTTAAATACTCCTTCGTCCACATAGGCTACAGTTAAGCTAACTCCATCTATTGCAATCGAGCCTTTATGAACTATATACCTTAATATGTCCTCGTTTGCCTTAATGGTAATCCAAAATGCATTATCCTCTTTCTCAAAATTCTCAATAATTCCTGTCCCATCTATGTGGCCGCTTACTATGTGTCCCCCAAATCTTCCATTAACTTTTAATGCTCTTTCTAAGTTTACATAGCTTCCTCTTTTTAGACTTCCAAGACTGCTGCTTCTTAAAGTTTCAGCCATAACGTCCACTGTAAATGATGATGATGAGTACTCAGTAACAGTTAAACAAACACCATTGGTACTTATGCTATCACCAAGTTGTACTTCATCTAATATGTTACTAGCTTTTATAGTAAGCCTAGCTGATTTTGTTCCTCTTTGAATATCCTGTATTATCCCTATTTCCTCAACTAATCCAGTAAACATACTTACCCTCCTAACTCCTAGTCCCCTTTGTGTAATATTTATTTTACGTATCCTTCAATTAAAATATCTTCATCAAAGGTTTTAAATGTGACATTTTGAAGGATTATGCTTTCACTCATTAATGGTTTCCCTTTTCCACCAATTGGAGTTTTGGCACTTTCCCCTCCAATAATCTTAGAGGCTATATAAGCTTGCACTTTATCAACTATTCCCTGCTCTATTGCTGAATAATTCAATGTGCTGCCTCCTTCTAAAAGTATGCTATCTATACCCATTTCTCCAAGTCTTTTCATCAAGGCTTGTAAATTTACTCTGCCATCCATATCTTCAACTATTAAAACTTCTGCTCCTTTATCTTTTAAAAGCTGTATCTTATCCTCTGAAGCTTTTTTAGTAGTTGCAATTATAGTTAAAGTTTCGTCCTTTATGTTTAAGACATTTGAATTTAAAGGTATTCTTAAAGTACTATCTACAATTATTCTCTTTGGACTCATACCGTCCTGAATTCTACAAGTAAGGCTTGGGTTATCTTGAAGTACCGTACCTATTCCAACCATAATTCCCGAAACTTTATTTCTTAACTTATGTACTTCCTCTCTTGCCGCCTCTCCTGTTATCCACTTAGAATCTCCAGTAAAAGCTGCTATTTTACCATCCAATGTCATAGCATATTTCATGATTACAAAAGGAAGTTTAGTTCCTATATATTTTATAAATATCTCATTTAAGCTTTTGCACTCTTCCTCTAGAACTCCTGTTATCACCTCAATACCATGATCTCTTAGAATTTCTACCCCTTTTCCTGCAACCCTTGGGTTAGGATCAAGCATCCCTACTATAACTTTTTTTATATTATTTTTGATTATTGCATTTACACACGGTGGAGTTTTCCCATAGTGACAACATGGTTCTAATGTCACATACATGGTACTTCCTTCAACATTTTCCTTTACGCTTGAAAATGCATTTATCTCTGCATGAGGGCCACCATAATATTCATGATATCCTTCACCAATTATTTTGTTGTCCTTTACTATAACTGCCCCAACTAAAGGATTGGGATTTACTCTTCCCTCACCTTTTTTAGCAAGTTCAAGAGCAAGCTCCATGTACTTTTCATTCACAATATCACCTTCTCTGCATAGTATATATAATTTTTTGATTTACTAACGCTATTTATGCATCATTTTCAAAAGTCTTTTATTTTATTACAAACAAAAAACCCTAAGCTTTCACTCAGGGCTAATAATCAAATAAGTTTATTAATTTATATCTAACAAACAAAAGCTCTGAAACATAAGTTTCAGAGCTGGTAGACACTAAATTAATTTATACTATAAAAAATTGTAACTTTATAGTATAACCTGCCTATCTTCTTTCATCCAGACTTTACTGTCGGCCTCGGAATTTCACCGAATCATGCCTTACGGCTCGCGGGCTTTACCGCCGGTAGGGATTCACACCCTGCCCTGAAGATAATTTATTAAGTTTTACAAGTTCATTGTAAACCAGTACATTATATATGTCAATACTAAATTATTTATCTCTTCACCTTATCTAATATAGTGATACAACATTCCTCTAAGTTAGTATTGATCACTTCACAATAGAAATTTCTATCTTTAAAGTTGTACATAGGATCATAATAAGTAATCATTAATTCACTAATTACCTCATCATATTCATCCTTTAAAATCTTACCTGTAAACTTTTCTATTCTAGATGCAGATATATATTTATTCATATTTTTTAAAGCTTCTATTATCTCATATTTACTGCTTTCATTTATTAGATAATCATCTTTTATATTTTTTATACGATATTCTAATGGAGCTGTAACATTAATTTGTGTTCCATTTTCGATTGCATTAAACATATACTCTGGCATAACTATCTTATCTATTCTTTTGCTTTCTCCTTCAGTAAACACTAAGTTTGTCTTTCTCTTTGATAGCTCTTCAAATACTAAGGATTCAAACATCTTCTGAGAATTTCCTGAGCCTAGCCCTACTGATCCAAGTAATGATCCTCTATGATTTGCTGCTGCTTCTAAATCTAAAGTATCATAGCCCATTTCCCTTAATTTACTCAACAAATGAGTCTTACCTGTACCTGTATTTCCATATAATACAACAAATTTAATTTCTTCAAATAACCTAGGAAGGCTATGATTTATATATTCTCTATAACCTTTATATCCCTTTGTAACTTTAATAATATCCATTCCAAGTGCAGTAAACAATGATGCTATAGATGAGCTTCTCATACCGCCTCTAGCACAAAATATAGCTGTCTTTTTCTTTTCATCATCAATTGTCTTATAACTCTCATACATTTGGGGTAACTTTTTTGAAACAATTTCTATTCCACGCTTCTTTGCCTTATCTTGCGAATCTTTCACATAAATTGTCCCTATTTCTTCTCTTTCTTCATCAGTGAATAATGGTATATTTATTGCTCCTGGTATAGTAGCTTCTTTAAATTCCTTAGGACTACGTACATCCACAAAAACCATTGGCTTTTTATTTTCTTTAAGTACTTCTTCATATTCTAATGATCTTAACATTTTCATCATCCCAACAATCAGTTTATATTTATTAAAATACTTGCCACATATATAAAATTTAATCCATATATACTTTATAATATCACAAATAAATAAAACATACCAAATTTACTAATTGTCTAGAAAATGCTTAAACCTCAGCAATTACATCTATCTCAACTAAAAACTTATCTAATAATTGACTGCCTATTGTTGTTCTTACAGGATACGGCTCTTTGAAAAATTCAGCATAAATCTTATTAAATTTTTCGAAGTATTTTAAATTTGACAAATGTACCGTAGCTTTAACTACATCATCCATAGTTGCACCACCGCATTTTAAGATAGCTTGTATATTTTTTAAAACTTGCCTTGTTTGTTCTTCAATGCCCTTAGGAGCCTTTCCTGTTATAACATCTACTCCTACTTGTCCAGATACATATATAGTGTTTCCAACTATCAAGCCTTGTGAATATGGACCAACTGGCTTAGGTGCTAATGAAGTTTCAATTTTCTTTTTCACTTTTAATCCCCCAATATATTAATTGACCTTACTTAATAAATATGAAATATATTTTATATTATGAGAATTATAAGTTAAATACTGAAACATCTTAGCAAACTGAGATGTGCTAATTTGTATTGAAACCATTATTTTCCATAAATTAGCAAAGGTGATGTCTTAAAGTATTGAAATTAAATTTCAACATTTTACAACACCACCTTGTAATATTAAAAAGTTAGTTTATTTTATAGATTTCATTACCATAATCCAAATCTTTTTACATGTTCCATTTTGTCATCTCTATGCTGAACCATTTCTATTGAGCCTAAAACTATATGTGCGAGTCCAAATCCTAAAATACCAGCGCCAATTGCTGTAGCTGCTTTTTTCTTAACCATTGTAGCACCTGCTCCAGTTACTGCTGCACCTAAAACTGTAGGTATCATTCCCTCACGCATAACTTATTCCTCCTCTTTTATCCTAATTTTTATTTAAAGAACATAATTATTATTCCACCTATAAACTTATTTATCCTTAATAAAAATAGAAGAAAAGAGTAATTCTATGGTAACTACTTTATTTGTCCTTTTGTGCTTCTCCACCTTCTTCTTCAAAAAATCCATCAAAATAATATTTTTCTCCTTCTTTTACAATCAATATATCGTATATAACATTATTCCCATAATCTATAGTAGCCGAAATAAACCCATCAGATACTCTCACTTCAAAAGGCTTATTTTCATATTGTTTCATATTTTTATAGCCTTCTTCCGTTATAATTTCATCTAGATTATCTTTTATCTTGGAGCTACTTATTTTTTTTATTGTCTCCTTGTCACCTCTACTTAATGCCTTCGTAAAAGTTTCTGCAAGTTCTTTCATAGTACTATTTTTCACACCAATATCGTTAATTAATATATAATCATAAAGTATATTATTTCTGCCTTCCTTGTCTACAAGTTCATAATTACTAGGTACAAAGCTGTCGAAATAATACTTTCCATTTTCATCCCTCATCTTTAATGCTACATACTTAGCTTCATTACTATTATTTGTATCAACTTCTACATAAATAATAGTATTTTCATTTACATGAGTAAAATCATAAGCAAAATCATCATTATCTTTTCCCTTAAAATATTTTTCACTAATATCTAAAAGAACTTTGGTACTAAATATGTCTTTATTATGATTTATTACGCTTAAAACCTTTTCATTTCCTGATACTAAAGCATCAATTAATGTAAATGTAGCTTCTTCTGCAGTATTATTTTTTATGTTTGCTGTTGATAAATAATTCATATTTATATTTGCTTTTGAAGTAGAATTGGAGCACCCTAAAAAACTCAAAATTATACTTACTGCTAATACTATTAAGATAAATTTTTTCATTTAACTCCCCCCTTTGTATAATTTGTAAGCTACTTATATATATGCCTTTGTTATAAATAGTCGCTTGATATTTCTGGTGCTTTATAGTAATCCTCAGATTAAAAATTATTTTTTTAATTTTTAATACAATACTGGTGGAAATGAATATAAAAAAGATGATATTATATATTTATATAACACATGGGGGGTTGGCAAAAGATGTTTAGTACAAACTATAAAATTGCAGATAGATCAGTTTGGCAAGGAAGAATTGATAGTGATACAAATTTTGATGCATTTAGATGGCATCAATGGGTTGAATTAATAGATTTAAAGAATGAGCATTTAATTCCTTTCGATGGACAATTAGGTTTTGCCTTCATTGGATTTTGTTGTGATGAAGGAATTAATAGAAATAAAGGTAGAACTGGTGCTTCTAAAGGTCCCGAAAGTATTAGAAAGGAGCTTGCACATCTTCCTTGTTGCTTTACACAAGAAGTCAAACTTTTTGATGCTGGAGACATACTTTGTGAAAACATTTCTTTAGAAGAAAGTCAAGACTTACTTTCAAAAGCAGTAGACAAGATTTTAAGCTTAAACTTATTTCCCATAGTCTTAGGTGGAGGACACGAGACAGCTTGGGGACATTATAGTGGTATTTTAGGTAATTTATCTAAAAATAATCCTAAACCTAATATTGGTATAATAAATTTTGATGCTCATTTTGATATTAGACCTTATCCAAATGGTAGTCATTCAGGTTCTATGTTTAGACAAATAGCTGATATTTGTGAAGAGAAAAGCTTAGAATATTCCTACATGTGTCTTGGAATTCAAAAACACAGTAATACTGTAGATTTGTTTAAAACTGCTGACAAATTAGGAGTGGATTATATTTTAGCAAAGGATATTTTAAATAGTGACGATTGGAATGTATTTGAAAGATTAGATGAGTTTATAAAACTTAGAGATCATATTTACATAACTATATGTTCAGATGTATTTTCTTCAGCATTTGCACCAGGAGTTAGTGCATCTCAACCGCTGGGACTTGATCCTGAAAAAGTAATAAAGTTTATTAAATATATTTTAAAATCCAATAAAGTTGTGAGCTTTGATATTGCTGAGGTTTCTCCAAGATTTGATTTGGACAACACCACAGCAAATTTAGCTGCAGTAATCATTTTTTCAGTAATAAATACAATGGCTCATATATGTAATTTATCACTATAGAAATAACACGACATTTTTAATGTTGAACCGCCTGCAGTGAATTTGCATTTAGGAAAGCGTTCGTTACGCAAAAGAGCTTTTAATTGCTTGCTCAATGCTTTCTACAATGCAAATTCATTGCTTGTGTTCAACATTAAAAACGTCGCAATATCCTTTTTATATGAATAGCTGTATGTTAGAATTCAATGCATCTCTCATATAATCTTGAGCTGTTATGATTGTAAAGCCTTCAATAAACTCTTCTTCCTTAAACCCCATCACTTCTACAGACATTTTACAGCCGTAGAATTTAACTCCCTTTTTTATTGCTCCATTTAAAAATTTTGTTAAAGTAGGTGTTTCTGTATCTTCCATCATCTTTTGAAGCATTGCCTTTCCAACTCCAGCCATATTCATTTTTGATAGTGGAAGCTGCTCAGGTCCTACAGGCGTTACAGAATCAAACATCTTTTCATAGGCTGTTTTATCTTCTAAAGTCATTCTTTCAGGATCTCTTACTAAAAATAGTCCCCAAAAGGCACAAAATATACTCACATCTACTCCAATATCACTTGCTGCATTTGCAATAGTAAGAGCAGCCAAAGCTTTATCATAATCGCCACTAAAAAGAACTAAGCTTAATTTCTTATTGTCTACGTTATTATCCAAATTACTTACCTCCTACATTTATAGTATTTATTAAGTACTTAAATTTTTATATTTTTCTTAATAACACTAACTAACTTATTAATTAAATCAATATAAATGCTGCAATTACTGTAGTCATAATTCCTACTATTACTGGAATCATATTTTTTCTAGCTAAATCAAAGGGTTTAACATCACAAATTGCTGCAACCGATACAACACTCCATGGTATAGCAGTTCCTCCTATCCAAATTGAAAGTACTTGCCCAAAGGCTGCTACCTTTGATGTATCAGTTCCTATTGCTGTATTAAAAGCATGTGCCAATGTTCCCATAAGAGGAAGTCCTCCAAAGGCAGAACCGCTTACTCCAAGTATAACAGCTACAAACCCTTGAATTGAAATCACTGAAAAACTAGATAGTGTTATTTTACTGGATATATACATTGCCATATCTGTTAAAAGCCCTGTAGCATTATTACCCAAAATCTCCTTTGCCGTATTCTCACTTCCTAAAAAGAAAAAAGCACCTATAACTATTACTGGAGCAAAAACTTTTATACCAAACACAAAACCGTCCTTTATGTATCTTGTTACTTCGCCTAAGGACTTTACTACTCCAAAATTTAAAATAGATGTAAATATTAAAATTAAAATAGCAGTTCCTCCTATTAAAGCTGTTGCACCTTGACCCTTTAACTTAAACATGTATATAAAAATTACATCTATTAAAAATACTATAGGGGTAGATATTGCTATGAGCTTTGGATTGTGCAGTGGCGGATCTTTATCAATCACCACCTCTTGAATATGCTGTTGCTCATTATAATCATCAACTTTATTTGTTTCTCTTTTCATAATAAAAAATGCAGTTCCTACAGTAAAAACACTCATCGTAATCCAAAAGGGTATACTTTGCCTTACTATTATAAATGTATCATTTATTCCTGCAGTCTTAGCAGTTATTGCAGGTGCACCCTGAATAAAAAAATCACTAGATAGCGCTATTCCCTTGCCAAATAAAGATAAAGCAACTGCTGCCCAAATTTTTGGAAGACCTGCTTTTACAGCAGCAGGCACCATTATTGCGCCAATAAATACGGTTGCAGGAGTTGGCCATATAAACCAAGAGGTTATAGTTACAGTGAAACCTAAAACAAAAAAAGCTACTACCTTGTTTATCATAAATTTTCTTAAGGGATTTACAATAAGTTCATCTGCACCTATATCGCTTAAAGACTTTGACATAGCATTTACCATAGAAATTATAAGCACAATTTCTATAAACTCTCTGCCAGATACTAATATGGCCCTATAAATAATTTGCACTGCCTCCAAAACATTCGAAGTTTTTATTAATCCAATTATACCTATCCCTAATATACAGGGTATTACAACATCCTTTTTAAAAAATATAATTCCAATAACTAAAATAATTATTGCTAAATATATATAGTGTATTAATCCTAATGTAATCATAGTTTTCTCCTGCCTTCTTATATTGAAAATACAATATATAAAACTATGTTTTGTTTAAATCTCAAATATTATTCTAATTAGGGAATATTATTTCATCGAATGTTTTGTTTTAATTGCATTGACAACAAAGTGTTATTATTGTAAACTTTATTTAAATATTAGGTTTACAATAAATTTAGGAGGTTTTTTAATGAAAATTACTACACGAGATATGATTCTTGTTTCCTTATTTACATCTTTAACTGCTATTGGAACATTTATAAAAATCCCTCTAGAACCTGCACCCATTAATCTTCAATTTTTATTTACAGCACTTGCAGGAATACTACTTGGCTCTAGATTAGGTGCATTATCCCAAATTGTATATGTAACACTAGGATTATTAGGTCTTCCTGTATTTACAAAGCCAGGTGGTTTATCTTATATTTTTCAGCCTACTTTTGGATATTTAATAGGATATATTATTGCAGCTTATATTATAGGTAAACTATCCGAATCACAAAATAGGCCAAGCTTTTTAAAACTTTTAACTGCCTGTATTTCAGGAATAATTATTGTTTACATTATTGGAGTTCCTTATTTATACATTATATTAAAATATGTATCCTCAGTTACTATAACTATTCCTTCTGCATTAAAGACTGGATTTTTGATATTCCTTCCAGGTGATTTGATTAAATGTATATTTACTGCATTCCTTGGAGTTAGAATTATACCTGTTATAAAACGTTATGGATTAGCTAATTCTTAAAGATATAAATATAAAAAATCAGGGAATACCTCCCTGATTTTATACATATCCATAAAGTCCTCTTACAGAAACTTCTCCTGATATTACTTCATGAATACTTCCATCCTGATACTTTACAATAAGCTTTCCATCATCACTTAAATCCAATACTTGTGCTTGAATTTCATCATTTCTATTAATTATTCTGACTGACTTCCCAATTAATATTGAATTTTCTCTGCAAATATCTATAGAAGTTTTTATATCTTCGTTTTTTATAAATTCTTTATATAATTCTTCTAAGTTATTTAAAATACTTGCAACCAAGGCTTTTCTTTCAATACTCTTACATTCTTCAATTTTTAATGAGGTTGCAATTTCCTCAATTTCTTCTGGAAAATCCTCTTTATCAATATTTACATTTATGCCTATTCCCATAACCACATAATTTACATTGTTTATTTCCCCACTCATTTCAGTTAGTATTCCGCAAACCTTCTTATTATTTAATACTATGTCATTAGGCCATTTTATGTATGCATTTATCCCCTGCTCTTTTATAGCCTTTAGCACCGCCGCAGCTCCAACTTGAGTAATTTTTGCTACATTCATTGGGTCAATATCAGGTCTTAATACTATAGACATCCATATTCCCTTAAATTTTGGAGAAACCCAATTACGTCCAAGCCTTCCCCTACCCATAGTTTGTTCTTCGCTTATTATTACTATTCCTTCTGAGCATCCACTACTTGCTAACTTTTTAGCTTCGTTATTAGTAGAATCTATTGAGTTAAAGTAAACTATTTGTTTACCTATATAGCTTGTATTTAAATAAGGACTTATTTCTTCAAAAGTAAGCAAGTCTGGAGATGAAATTAACTTATATCCTTTTCTAGATACAGACTCTATATTATATCCATCTTCCTTTATTGCCTTCATATATTTCCATACAGCAGCTCTTGAAATCCCCAAAGCACTGCTAATATCTTCTCCAGATATAAATTCATTTTGATTTTTCTTTAGTAATCTGATTATTTCTTCTTTCAATGTGCCTCCTCCTTATCTTTTCATCATTATAACATTTTCATTTAGAAAAAGTACATATCATTAAATCTAAGTCAATCTTTTATTTGATATAATATTAATTTATACTATAAATTGTTGTGATATATTAAATACAATCCAATAATTCAATAAAGAAGGAGTTATCTTTATGAAATTACTATTTATCTCTGATATTCATGGTTCTTTATACTATTTAAATGAAGTTCTTCAATTATGCCAAAACGAAGATCCAAACTATATAATTATATTAGGTGATGAGTTATATCATGGAGCAAGAAATCCACTTCCAAAGGAATATAACCCAAAAGCAGTAACTGAACTGTTAAATTCTTATAAAGATAAAATTATTGCGGTTCGTGGAAATTGTGATAGTGAAGTTGACCAGATGGTTTTAGAATATCCAATGCTTAGTGATTATTCCGTAATTCTTTATAATGATAAAAGACTATTTTTAACTCATGGTCATATTTATAATAGTGATAATTTGCCTAATTTAAGTACAGGTGATGTATTAATTTATGGTCACACCCACGTACCTTTAGCTGAAAAACATAAGGATATATTTATATTAAACCCTGGTTCCATAACCTTTCCAAAAGAAAACACACCTAATTCTTATGGTGTGCTTGAAGACTACATATTTAAAATTAAAACTTTAGATGGCGACATTTATAAAGAAATCGAACTAAAATAGTCTTCAATTGTTCCCAAATATGTATTATCCTCGTCACCATTACATATTTGGGAAGTAGGATATCATTATAAAAACAATACCCCTACCCCTACAATGGTAATTAGTGATCCAACTATTTCCCTTGAAGTAACCTTCTCCTTTAATATTCTAATTGCAGGCGGAATGATTAAAACAGGAGTTATGGATGTAATTGTTGCAGCTACTCCAGCTGTAGTATGCTGAATTGCTAGCAATGAAAATGACACTCCTAAAAATGGCCCAAAAATCGCTCCAAGAGAGATTCTTTTTAAGGCATAGGCATCTTTAAAAGCTATACTTAAATTTCCCCACTTCTTCATTACAGTAATCAATATAGTAAATCCAAAAATTCCAGCAATTATACGTATTTGCGTAGCTGCAAAAGGATTATAATTTCCCATTCCTACTTTACTTAATATAACGCCACACGCTTGCCCTAAAGATCCCAAAAACGCAAAAGCTAGTCCCTTTGCAGGATGAGCAAATTCAACCTTATTCTCCTCTAAATCCTTCTTAAAAACTACTATTGCAATGCCTATTATTGTAATTGACATTCCTATAATACTTATTTTACTTAATCTCTCACCAAAAACTATATAGCTTATTATTGCAGTAATTGGAGGTGAAGTTGCCATTACAAGCATCGCAATTCTCGAGCCCACTTCAACATAAGCTTGAAATAAAAATAAATCTCCTAAAACAAATCCTATAATTCCTGAGATTAATAGCCATAGCCATGTACTTCCAGTGGCATCTATAGGTAAAAATAACCCTCTAGTTATGAGCGTATATATGCTTATTAACACAAAACCTATCAAAAGTCTTATAAGATTTACAGATAATGATCCAACTTTTTTACCTGCTGACTCAAATGCCAGCGCTGTAACAGTCCAAAACATTGCTGTTAGTAATGCTGCAAATTCTCCAAAATGTGACTGTAACATAAAATCCCCTCCACCAAACCATATTCTTTCCTAATTTTACTAAGTTATATTATACCATAACTATTTCTTAATTATATTTAAAATATAACAACATTCTTATTCACTTAAAGATATTTAACACTCTTTCTATAAATAATATATATTGTTTCTTAATTTTCATATAAAAAAGTTTATATTTTGTTTATAATTAGTTTATGAAAAATAGAGATATACATTTTAAAATAAACTTATGAAGGACCTTCATGAAAACAAACCTAAAGGAGATGTTATTAAAAATGAAATTAAAGAAAAAAACAGCAATGTTTTTAAGCTTTGCTCTAGGAACTGTAATGTTTGCTTCTACAGCTATGGCAGAAGTAATGTCTAAAAGTGGATATGATCAATTAAAGGATTCTATGAAATACACGGCTGAAAGTCTTACCTCAGATGTTTCAAGTTATACTTTAGACATGTCTTTTGCACTAAAGGATAATGGTACTGTTATTTCATCTGAAACCTCACTTAATAAATATGATGTTTCAAAACAAGCTATGGAAAACGTATCAACAAATATTGATGGTAAAGTTAAAAGAGATAATTATTACTACGCTGACAAAAATGGTTATATAAATAAAAACAGTGACCAAAATGTATATTATGTAAGTGAGTATACAAGTCCTCGTGAAGTAAATTCTTTTAAAAATCCATTTAAAGAAAAAGAAGCTAGCGATGTTGAAAAAATAGCAGATGCTCTTGTAGGTAATTTAAAAGATTCTGTTATTGTTACTGAAAATACAGATGGAAGTAAGGTATTATCTGGATCTTTAAAAGAATCACAAATACCAGCACTAGTTAATGCTGTAGTATCCCTACAATCTAAAAATGAATTTGGCAATAGAAATAATAACCAAGATAATATGCCAAAAATCACAAAGGATATCTTTGTTAAAGAAATATCCGGTAAAATGGTAGTAAATAAAGATGGATTAATCCAAAGCATACTTGGAACTGGTGTACTTTCTGGTAAGGACGATAGCGGAAAAGAACATGTTATAACTTTAGAATTATTAGGAAAAGTAACAAATGTAAACTCAACTGTTGTTAAAAAGCCTGATCTTTCTGGCAAAACTGTAGAAAAAAATACAGAAAGAGATTATAACAAGCTAACTAACCCAGAAATATATGTTGGACAATATAAAACTGATATTATAATAGAAAAAAATAATAAGTTTGAAAAAATAGGTGAAAAATTTGTTGATATTACTAATGCAACTGAAACTAGTATTAGCGGAAGATATCATGAAGAATATTTAAAGGGTTATGAAAACTATGCATCTGATAAGAAAGACTTTGAATTTAGCGCAAAATTCGAAAAAAATAATGGCACTTATGGACCTTTTACTGCTTCTGATAATACTATAAAAGGTGATATATCTGTAAATCCATATTCAGCAAATATATACTTTAATATAAATGAACGTGTAAGAACAAACATTTTATCTGACAGTGAGTACAGCAGAGTATTTAATTAATAATATCTATAATAACTTGTCGGTATTACTATACCGACAGGTTATTTTTAAAGCTTTATTATAATAAGTTTTGGAGGGATTTAAATGGACAAAGTTATAGAAATTCAAGACCTTTCCAAAGTATATAAAAATGGACGAGGTATAACTGACATTAATCTTGATATATATAAGGGTGATATTTTTGGATTTTTAGGACCAAATGGTGCTGGTAAAACCACTGCCATGAAAATCATGGCCGGCCTCATAAAGCCTGATAGTGGTGATGTTAAAATTTTAGGTCATAGTATCTTAAATGATTTTGAGGCAGCTATAGCAAAGGTTGGCTGTATTATAGAAACTGCTGAATCATATCCCTTTTTAACAGCTTTTGAAAACTTAAAACAATTTTCAAGATATTATAAAGATGTTGATTCTAAAAGAATCGAAGAAGTTTTAGAGCTTACTGGTCTTTTAAGATACAAAAATGAAAAGCCAAGAAAATTCTCTCTTGGAATGAAACAAAGACTTGGAATTGCTGCTGCAATTTTATCAAGGCCTGAGGTAGTTATACTAGATGAACCTTTAAATGGTCTTGACGTAGAAGGCATGATTGATATGAGAAACATTATAAAAGATCTTGCAGAAAAAGAAAATACTACATTCTTTATATCAAGTCATCTCATCCATGATGTAGAACTTACCTGTACCCGTATTGGAGTTTTATATAACGGGAAAATGCTTAATGTAGATACAACAAAAAATATATTGAATAACTATGCTTCCCTTGAAAATTATTTTATTAGTGAGGTAGAACGAAATGGTAGGATTTAAAGCAGCTTTAATAAATGAACTTGAAAAACTATATAAAAAGAAAAAAGTTTTAGTGGCAGCTATAATGTCACTTATTTTCATTATATTTGGCCAATTTTCTATCATTGGTCTTAGAAGCGGTTTTGGAGTTCGCGGAACTTCCGGGGTTGACTTCCCTCTACTTGTGCTTTCTGTTGTTGTTAATACAATTCTCCCTCTATTTACAGCACTTGTAACTATAGATAGCTTTTCTGGAGAATTTGCTCAAAACACTATGAAGATCGCACTTACAAGGCCAATTACAAGATTAAAGTTTTTTTCTGCAAAACTCACTGCTGTAATAATATTTGTACTAGTTAATCTTATGTTTGTAATGATTTTTTCAACTATAACTGGTATGATTTTTAATTCTAGTTCATTTACTATGCAAGGAATTGTTAAAATACTTGTTTCTTATTTAGTCACATTGTTTCCAATGATAGTATTGTCATTAGTAATTATACTTTTTACAAATATACTTAAAAGCGGAATAAGTGTATTTTTTATCTCTATCCTTATTTTTATAGTTTTCAAAGCATTAGGAATTGTTTTTTCAAGCTATTCTGCTTTGTTTTTTACAAGTATGATGGATTGGTACAAACTATGGATTATGAATGACATTTCCTTTTTAAAAATTCTTCGACAGTTTATGATGATGTTTAGTTATGCTATACTATTATTTACAGGTGCCTATTATTTATTTGATAAAAAGGATTTCTAGGCAAATAACATTCTATAAGGTGAGCAAAATGGATATAAAAAGACGTCTACTTATTTCTAATACTATAACTGTTATAACACCGTTTATAATTGCAATTTTATCAGCCTTTATATTTACACTTGTATCTTCAAAAGTTTTTAATAGAAATATTAGCTATGATAAATTCACAAAATTAATGGTTGCAAGATATCAGCTTATAACTGCAGTAAAGGACGTGTCAAAATCTAGCCCCGGGACCATTGAAGATAGTAAATTTCAAAAATATCTATACGATAAGCTTTCAGATATTAATGGAGAAATCATAATAATTAAAAATAACAATGTCATATTTTCATCAAAAAATATAACTAAAATTGATATAGAAAAGTCTTTAGAAGTAATACGAACTAATTCTTTAAAAAATACGGTGAAAATTAGCGATGGTTCTTATATGGTTGACGGTGCTTCACTTGTATTTAAAGATGAATCCATCGGAAATGTAATACTGCTTTCACCAGTTGGAAAAGATACAGATGTTTTCAAAAAGTTTATTATTACTCTGATAAGTGTATTCTTTATATCATTTATAGGAATTAACTTATTTATGTCTTACCTTTTTTCAAAGCGAATATTAACTCCTATTTCACTGCTTAAAAAAGCTGCTGCTGAAATTAGTAGAGGTGATTTAAACTTTGAAATTATAGAAAGTGGTGACGGAGAAATTAGAGAGTTATGTGCTGATTTTGAAGCTATGAGATTACAGCTAAAGGATTCTATTCGCATGAAAATGAAATATGATGATAATAGAAAAATGCTAGTTTCTAGTATATCTCACGACTTAAAAACCCCCATAACTTCCATAAAGGGGTATGTAGAGGGGATTTTAGATGGTGTGGCAAATACTCCTGAAAAGACGGAACGTTATTTAAAAACCATTTATTCAAAATCTGAACAAATCGATGTTATGATCGATGATTTACTTTTATACTCAAAATTAGATTTAAATCAAATTCCTTTTAATTATGAAAAGACAGATATTGTTGAATACTTTGACTATTGCATTTTAGAAAGCTCACCAGAGCTGGAAAAATATAATATACATATTGATTTTCAAAATAATCTAAAGGATTTTCGCTATGTTATGCTTGATAGAGCGAGAATGAAGCGAGTTATAGTTAATATTATTGATAACTCTCGCAAGTATATGGATAAAGAAAACGGCCTAATAACAATAATGCTTAGAGAAACTAATTCTAGCATTATTATTGAAATAAAAGATAATGGCTCTGGTATTGATAAAAGTGATGTAAGTAAAATATTTGATAGATTTTATAGATCAGATTTAGCAAGAAGTGATGCAAAAGGCAGCGGGTTAGGACTTGCAATCGCTAAGCAAATTGTAGAAGGCCACAAGGGTAAAATATGGGCAATAAGCCATGAAGATGAAGGTACCAGTATAATAATTTCACTAGCAAAAACTATTTAAAAATGGAGAGCATTATGAAAAAAATTTTAATTATTGAAGATGATTTAAGTATTGCAGAACTTCAAAAGGATTATTTAGAGCTCAACAACTTTGAAGTTACTATATGTACAGATGGTGTGCAAGGTTTAAATACCTTAAAGGAGACTAGCTTTGATCTCTTGATACTTGATATTATGATTCCTAAAATTGATGGATTAAGCATTTTGCGTAGTATTCAAGATTCTAAGGAGATTCCTGTTTTACTTGTTTCTGCAAAAAAAGAGGAAATTGATAAAATTAAAGGATTAAGTCTTGGGGCAGATGATTATATTACAAAACCATTTAGTCCAGGTGAATTAGTTGCTAGAGTTAAATCTCATATTCAAAATTATGAGAGAATAAGAACTAAGTTCTCTTCGAAAGTTAAAAATGATATTATAACAATACGAGGTTTGGAAATAATTAAAAGTTCACGACAAGCATTTATAAATGGTAATGAAATAAATTTAGCTCAAAAGGAATTTGATTTACTGCTTTGTTTGGCCGAAAATCCAAACAGAGTATTTAGTAGAGAAGAATTATTCGAACGAATTTGGGGGCTTGATGCTCTTGGCGATACTGCCACAATAACTGTTCATATTAGAAGAATAAGGGAAAAAATAGAATCCTCTCCTTCCAACCCTCAATATGTTGAAACTGTTTGGGGTGCTGGGTACAAGCTTAGAGTTTAAAAAGGAACTTTCGCCAAAGCGAAAGTTCCTTTTTAAATGTCTTTTTCACTTATATATCGGATTGCTATAAATCCTATTATAAAAGCTATTAAAGAAGTTACAATGCTAATTCCACCAGGTATACCTGGAAATACAGGTATAATAGAGCCTATAACAAAGCCTAAAATCAACAAATATGTTTTGCTTGGATATCTTTTAAGTAAGTTTTCTATACCCCTAGTAGTTGCTAAAACACCTATAACAACTCCTATGCCTAAAGGTATTAAGAAAGGTACATTTCTATTATTTACAGCATTTAGTGTTACATCATACAAATTTAATGTAAGCAGCATAAAAGATGCGCTTATCCCAGGTAAAATCAAGGCTATAGAAACTACCACACCTGCAATTAAAAGAAATACTATACTTAAAACTCCTTGTGATGTTGCCAGTGTAGTAGTTGCTGCTGGATCTGCCCCCATTAAAAGAACTATTATAAAACCAATAATTAAAAACAATAAATCTCCTTTATTCTTTTTACCTGAAGTTGATTTCTTATATAATACTGGTATTCCACCACAAATAACTCCTATAAATAAAAATCTCATTACAAATGGCTGACTTGCTAAAGCTGATTCTAATATTTTACTAAATAAAATAAGAGCTGTAAGCCCACCTAGTCCAACTTCTAGTAACAGCATAGTATGTGCTTTTATATCTTCAAAAAAATGACCAATTGAATGAATCAAATCATCGTAAATTCCAAGTATTATTGCCATTGTTCCACCGCTAACTCCAGGAACTAATGTAGCTATGCCAATAACTATTCCTTTTAAAAAGTTTTTAATGAATTTCATGTTATCCTCCACTAATTAATTATGTTAGTTATTTTTTATATATTATATCATACATTCAAATACTTTTTAGTTTCCAAGTTCTTAATTTATTCTTACATTTTATACGAGGCCATGCGATTAAATAAAATATTCCAGTTTATATTATTACTAACATTACAACATAAACTGGAATCTAAAGTTTGTTAATATTCCTCTATATCAGTATTCATAGTTAAGGTAATATTTAAGTTACCATTTCTACATCTAAGCGTATCTAGGAATTCTTTTTGACTTATATTATTATCCATTGTTATTGTATAAACAAGCTGAAACAAGCTGCCTAAGTCAGTAGTTTTAACCTTTTTAAGCTCATAACTCTTTGTGTACTTTTCAAATATTTCATCAAAAGCTCCTTCATAATCTAAATTTTCTGGAATAGTTATTTTAAGAATCTTTTGCGATGTTTTATTAGCACCAAAATTAAATATATTGATTATAAACATAAGCAAGCAAAGGAACACTGTAAAGATAGCTGCATATCCAAAAGCCCCGACTCCACAAGCAAGTCCTGCTGCCATTGTAAATAGTATATAAGAAATTGCCTTCGGATCTCCTGGTTCACTTCTAAATTTAATAATTGAGAAAGCACCTGCTAAGCTGAACGCCCTTGCAAGATTGCTTCCTATTAAAAGTACAATTATAGAAATAACTACGGGTAAAATAACTAAAGTAACTGAAAAGTTTTGAGAATGCCCTCTTTTACTTGAAGTCTTCATATAAGTAAGGCTTATAATTCCTCCTAAAATGAAAGCAACAATTATTGTAAATACCGAATCCATTAAAGGTATTGCTGTACTAGTTGTGGTTGTGTTAGATGCTGTGTTAAATATTGTTTCGAACATAAATTCATTTCTCCCCTCAAGTTCATATTATTTAATAACATTTTTTCATATTCTTTTCCATACTTTGAAAAACTCGTTTTAAAGATCTTATATTCTGAAAGCATTTGTGATAGCCATAATGGCATGCTGCTTCCAACTTTTATCTCCATTAGCCATTTATCATCATCTACTAGACTTTCTCCATGATCTCCACTTTCAAGTCTTAAGTCATATCTTCTTGTCCTTATATTTGTATCAAAGGTTATTCTTATATCTCTATTTTCTTTACAAAATAGTGCTTTTCTCTCATAGGCTACATAAACTTTAGGCTCTAAGTCATACATCTTTAGCATATATTGAATTTCATTTATAACCTGTTTATTCATATAATCCTTTATCTCAGGCTTTTCTTTAGTGTATACAAACTCATAAGCTTCATTTAATTTTAATTTTGTTCTTCTTTTGCTCCCGACCCCAGCGACTTTTTTCTTGACCTCAAAATATATCTTTTCATTTCTTTCAGGAATTCCATATGCTCTGATTCTAAGCTTTTCTTTATATCTTGGCTTTGACAAAGAAGTTCTTATTAAATGATTATCTTTTGTATCTAAGTAAATATTGCTTATGGTGTATAACTCGTGGTTTCTGTTATACTCATCCAACTCCATATATTTTAAAAGTCTTCCTTGAATTTCTTCATATATTGACTTATCAATTAAATACTTAACTTCGTGCCTTTTAAAAACATCAATAGCCATTATGATTCTCCTTTCATTAATTCATTCATATTTCCTTCGTTGATTTAAGTATATAAAATGAACCTTAAACAAATCTTAAATAACTTATATAAATTTAATGTTTAAAATCTGCGTTATATTTAAGAAAAATAAAAAAATCACCTATAAATTCTCAAAAGAATTTATAGGTGATCTTAATTTATTCTATACAGCTTAAAAGAATATTACCTCCTT
The DNA here is from genome assembly GCF_000765165.1 of Clostridium sp. HMP27. Taxonomy (NCBI): domain Bacteria; kingdom Bacillati; phylum Bacillota; class Clostridia; order Eubacteriales; family Clostridiaceae; genus Clostridium; species Clostridium sp. HMP27. The sequence goes on from NZ_JMFY01000018.1 coordinate 291,891, forward strand.
AATATTTCTAACAGTCGCTGCAGCTTGCACAATCCCCACAGGCAATTTCTGTTGTTTCCATATTAAAAATATGCTCTCCTGCGGCATCAATATCCTTGACTTCCTTTATAATTTCTTCTAAACACTTAAATATTTTAAAAGATATTCCCTCAGCTTGTTTACAATAGTTATGTGCATTTTCGTAGTTTTCGCTTTGAATTGCATCCATTACCTTTCTGCCACAGTTATGAAAATCCATATGAACTTTCTCTATTGCCTTCCAGTTAGAACTAATCTTTGGATGCTCAACATTAATTGCATAATAAAAATGACCAAATGCACATCTGCTTCCATCTAATTGAAGAGGATATACTTTCATTGTATTTACAGATCTTTTTAAATTAGACAGCCACTCTTCATGGGACTTTTTAGCTTTCTCCATGTATGCAATAAAATCTTTATTATTTATTGAATTTGAGCTATTTTTTAAATGCGATAACATTTTTTTTACTATATCTGATAATTCAGAATCAATCTTGGAAATCTTTGTTGCTTCACTGGAACTCTCAACAGCACTTTTATGAATTTCCTCTGTCATATTAGTAAGTTTTTCTGCATCAGAAGTTGATATTTCCATAGCTTTATTAATTTCATCTGCTGAAATGCTAATTCCATTCATGGATTCATTAAGTACTTTTATATCTTTAACTGTAGTGTTTAATAGGTTAACATTTTCTTGAATAGTAACTTTAACTGTATCAATTTTTTCGCTCATTTTACTTGTTACATTTATTGTCTTATCCATACTGCTTTTACCGTCTGCTGCAGCTTGATGAATATTTGTCATAATAGATTTCATGCCAGAAAGATTTACTTTTGTATCATCTGCAAGTTTTCTAATTTCTTCAGCTACTACTGCAAATCCTTTTCCATGTTCCCCCGCTCTTGCTGCTTCTATGGAAGCATTTAGCGCTAATAGATTTGTTTTTCCTGCTATTGCTTCTACAGTTTTTACAATATCACTAACTTTATTAGCCATTTCAACTAGATAATCAATCTTACTACTCATTACATTTGCATTACTAACAACATCTTCTTTAATGTTACCGATTTCATGCATTTGATCAAGTGCTTCAATATTACTTTTCATAAGATTTTGTGATGAATCTGATACACTATTAAGAGTCTTGGTTGCAACAGAAATGGTGTCATTAACCCCATTCATGCTAGCAGTAGTCTGTTCAACAATAGCTAAATTAGACTGACTCACATCTGACATTTCTTTAGCAAAATCAATTAACATATTGGATATATATCTCATCTCAGAATCAAAACTGCTTATACTAGCACCTATATCAATGATCTTTTTAGCAGATTCAGCTAAACTTTCTTCACTCTCAAAAAGTTTATTAAAATAATCAGCTATTTTTATATGCCTGTTATACTGAACAACAGGTTTTTTAATTATTCTGCCTCTCATACGATTATCAACATATTCCATAATATCGTCAGCTTCATGACATGGTGTTCTTCTCGATTTAAAAAACATAAAATCCTCCCCTTATAAATTTTTATTTAGTTTTGATACTTTATAACATTTATTTGTATTCTTTGATATTCTTAGCTTATTTTATCGGTTAAAACTACCAAAATCTTTACCATTATATACAAATTTAACATTTTGTTTACATCATCATAAATAAAAAAGACACCCCATATTTAGGGATGACTTTTACTCTGTACATAAATTGCTAGAATTATTAACTTTATGTTTCTTCATTCAATTTTTTTAATAAATTAAAAAAGTCTTCTTCAGTTTTTCTGTCCAAATATATATTCAGCAGTGATTGAGTAGACATTTTACTAAACCCCTTACACCCATTACTTAGTATATCTGCAAGAATGTTCATAAAAGTTTCGTTACTTTTATCTATATCCTTAAGCATTCTAGCTGCCATGTCGTTTACTAACTCTCCTTCTATGCTCTCTCTAAGTCTTCCAGTATATTTTTTCATAAATTCCTGAGTTTCTTCAGGATATGCAGAAAAATCTCCCGACAACAGTTCTTCAATTTTAATCATATCTTCACTCCCTTTGTAAGTAAACAGCTTCCTTTCATTATACTTTGCATAGTAGTTTATCTCAAGAATTTATATATTTAATTGGATATAATCAACAAATCATTCTGCCAATAAATATAATCTTATAAAGAAGCAAATAGACTTTGCACTTCATTTTAATATATATTTTTTATTAATAATTATTATTTTAAAAAAACACTTGACTTATATTATTAATTACACTATACTTAACCTACAGCTTAAGGGAAGCCTTAGTTGATAATATCGCGGGATGGAGCAGTTGGCAGCTCGTCGGGCTCATAACCCGAAGGTCGTAGGTTCAAGTCCTGCTCCCGCAACCATAGAAAAAACATCCTAATGCTTAGGATGTTTTTTATTTTAGATTTTTCCACCTTATTTAGTAATAATTATTTACCTAGCATCTTTGACACAAAGCACAATTCTTACATAACAATATAAATTTATATCGTGTTACAATAATTTTATATATTTAAAATTCATTAATAAATGAAGTAAATAATTATTATTTTTAAAAACCCTTGACTTATATAATTAAGTACACTATACTTAACCTACAGCTTAAGGAAAACCCTAGTTGATAATATCGCGGGATGGAGCAGTTGGTAGCTCGTCGGGCTCATAACCCGAAGGCCGTAGGTTCAAGTCCTGCTCCCGCAACCATAGAAAAAACATCCTAATACTTAGGATGTTTTTTATTTTAGATTTATTCATCTAAAGTTATTTAATAACTAGTATATTGTAAAACTTTCTATTTTCTTAAAACTTCTAGTTGCAATGATGAATTGATCTCAGCTATTATAACTTCTTTCTTATAATTAAATACATTTTGTTTCTTTAATTCTTTTAGTAGCCATTCTTTATTCTTCTTTATATGCCTAAGATTTTGTTCTATTATGCTACCATCCATTATTAAAGGAATAGTTAGTCCTTCATTTGAAGTTTTAATTTTCAAATCTTTTAATGTTACTGGCTTATTTTCAGGCTTTGGAAAGGCAGATATATTACCTTGGGGTTCCATAATTATTGTATCTAAATCTAACATTTTATCATATCCCTGTTGCCGAAGTAATCCTTCTAATTCGTTTAAAGTAAGCCCCATTCCCCTTATAGATTTCATATCCAATTTCCCATGTTGCATAATTATTGTTGGTGTATGTTCCATAATAGTTGTAAATTTATTACGTATAGCAAGCCTGGTGCTTAAAAGCATTAAAATAACTAAGAAACCAACTCCATAAACAGATTTTATAGTAACTTTATCTACTAATGGCTCAGCTGCAACGTTGGCTAAAATCATTAGCCCTGCAATTTCATAAGATGTCATTTGTGCAATAGCTTTCTTGGTTAGAGTTCTAGTACTTAAGTATGTAAATAAATATACAATAGCAACTCTTCCACTGTATGATAAAAAATCCTGCATTGTAACTCCTCCAAAGAAATATTAATAGCAATCAAATCATTTCATTATGGACCTGAGAATGCTTTCATAACAAAATCTAAGGAATTTCTTATAGCTCCAATATATTCAATTGCTGCATCCTGTTTGTGTTGCACCGAAGCCTCTAATTGTCCCATTGTAAGCTCAAAGGTCGTAAAAATTTCTGTGGCGTTATTCATTTGAATAACTACCCTTTTTTTATTATAAACACTCTTTAATTCTTCCATAGATTTTTGGGCATTATTCCAGTCCTTATTTGTTACACTTTTTTCTATTTGATTTAAATATGAATTAAACTCATCATTTGGTAATACACCACTAAATATAGCCCACATACTAATAAAACAAATCATCCACGCAGTAGCTATATAAAATCTCATTTTATTTTCACCAAACAAAATCTTCACCTTCTAACAATATTACTTCCCCAATTCCTTCCAATGTTCATATGCTTCGCTTAAATCAGAAAATGAACTAGCTTTATCTTTTCCTTGAATTGAGCCACGAAGACGTGCTAAGCTAAAGCTAAATCCATTAATTTCATCCCTTTCTGAACTAAATTGAACTCTTTTAACTATTTTATTCCACGCTTCATCTAACTTTTCAGTATTATTACTAGCCTCTTCCCACTTTTCATCGTTTATATTACTAGTTATCAATTGAATAATTTCTGGTATATTCTTATCATTTACAGAAGAATTTTTAAGATAATTTCCACTTAACATTATAAGTATGAAACAAATTATTGTAACTATTGGTATAGAGACTATAAAAAATTTTCTCATTTTATTTCACCTCTCTTAATAAGGTCCCTTATAATCACCTATGTCAGTAATATTTTTCATGTGATCCTTATATTTATCAATATATAAATTTCCTCCTGGATCTAAAGTTAAGAGAAATACCTCTTCTGGGTCTTCCACCCCATGTTTTTTCAGCTCCCTTAATAACCACTTTGTATCTTTATTAAGCTGTTTTAAATTTTCTTCAATGACTATTCCGTCATAAATTATTTCTGTACCTATTCCAGAAGGTTTTATCTTAATATTCATATCTTTTGGAGTTACAGGCAAATATTCCGGCTTCTTAAGAACTGAAATATCTCCATTGAGTTCTATTATGGCATAAGCTACTTCATTTAAGTTAAATATATCTTTACTTCTAAGTAGTCCTAAAAGTTCTGCTACTGTATATTTCATTTTTTTTAAAGCATCTTCCATTATTTTGCCATCCATTATTACAATAGTTGGCTCTCCTTCTAAACACTTGGCTGCATATCTCCATTTTAAACTTATAACTTCCATTAAATATCCCAAAGCTGCCCAAGCTATAAGTCCTACCCAGTGTGGCCACGCTCTACTTGATAAATCTGTAGTAAGTGTGGCTGCAATAGATCCAATTGTAATACCCAGAATATAATCAAAAAATGTCAACTGACTTATCTGTTGTTTTCCAAGAACTTTTGCAAATATGTGCATTGAGAAAAAACCTATAGCCGCCCTAACAAAAACAACTAATCCTTCATTCAAAGCTTCTACCTCCTTGATTTCTTTACTCTATTATTCGTTAATACATTCTGCCACTTATCTGTATAGTATTTCCTCCTCACATGAAATTTATAAAATATAAATACAAATATAAAAGCCTTTTTATACTTGGTTTATAATCAAACCAAGTATAAAAAAGCTCTGCAACATTTATCAATATTTAAATTATCTTTTTTTCCTTGTCATAAAGAAACTTTCTATTAAAATCTCAAATCCAATAGCAACTATAAATACTATCCATGAATACTTCCACCCAATGGCAAATCCTATTAAAAGGAATGCAGCAAATGTAAATATCCATAGTGCACCAGATATGTTTCCTCTTAGCATCATTGTTTGAGGATCACTATAATGTTTTACCCATTGATCCTGCCAATCCTCATCCATTTTTGTTCTATTTTTCTCAGTTAACCCTAGATATATAAAAACTATTGTTGAAGATATAATAAACGGCATTGAAGTAGCTAAAACTTGAAATAACTCTTGCCCAGAAAAATATACAAGACCTGTTGAAAAGATTCCAAACATAAGTACTGCAGTAGCTAAACAATATAATAATGCTCTTTTAGGTTTCATCCCATAACTATGTTTTGTTTCTTGAGTTAGTCCAAAATACATAAATAATAGTACTGATACTATTAAAAATGGCATTAAAGCTCCTGTTGTATCCATTAAATTCTTATTTTGAAGATAAACAATTCCTGCAGCCATACCTCCAAATAATAAAATAGAAGATGCAACTATATAGGCTATTATATGTTTTTTATCAAGTTCAAACTCTTTTGTTATATTTTCTTGAAACTTTTCTTTAGATACTCTCTTTAAATTTCCAACTAGTTCGTCCATATCTCCCAAACTTGAAACAGCTTCCCTAAACGCTTCTTCTTCAGTTTTACCATTGGAAATTAAATCATTTACTTTTTCTAACAAGTTAGCACTTATTTCTTCCTTTAATTCACGTAATTCATTTGTATCATATATATCTAAAAATAAATTATCTACATATTTTTTAATCTTATCTTTCACTTCTATTCTCCCCTCCTATAATAATTTATCTATTATTTTTTTTGCAAATTCCCAATCATGTTTATTCAAATTATATACATCTTCGCCTAATGGTGTTATTTTGTAATACTTTCTCCTCCCTCCAAGGGTTTCATCACCCCAATAGGATATAATATTCCCATCCTTCTCTAGTCTCCTAAAACTTGAATAAAGTGTAGCCTCCTTTAGCTCATATACTCCTTCACTTTTTTCAATTATTTTCTTATATATCTCATACCCATAACTATCACCATCCATTAATATTTTAAGTACTATGGTGTCAGTATGCCCTCTAAGTAAATCCGATGAAATTTTTCCATTCACTTAAGTTACCTCCATATGGAATTTTTCTAGTATTTATTTTTTATCTTCATTTGTTTTTCGACTACATCTATAATATACAACAAAGTACTATGACTGTCAATATACTTTTATTGATATAATTGTGTGATTGTAAAATAACTTTTATGAATTGATTACTCTATCTAAAAATATGAACAAGCTTACAAATCTATTTAAACTATAAAATACATCGTTTAATACTTAACTAAAACTTAATAACTTTAATTTTTAATATAAAAAGCGATTGGTTAAACCAATCGCTTTTCTCTGGACTTTTTAATATACTATTTACTCATTCCTGTATAAATGAAAATTGCATCTCTTAAAAATTCTGCTGTCCCTGGTTGTTCCTTATCATAGTATTGCGTAAATCTCTCATCATCAACATACATTTGTGCAAGACCTGCATGTGCCTCCTTACTGTACTGACTCCAAGAATAAGTTAACCATTTCTTGTGTAAGTCAGCTGCCTTTTGAGCTAGCTCACTTGCTGGATTCCCAGTTTTAAAAGCTTCTGCTAAAGTTGCCATTAATTCCTCTGATAGCGCTGTCACCTCGTTATATTGTTCTTCTGTCATGTTCATTAACTTTGCATTTGACTTATTAACAGTATCATCGCCATATTTCTCTCTTATTTCTTGACCATACTTTTTCTCATTGTCATCAACCATCTTTTGTTTAAATCCTTCAAACTTTTCTCTATCACTCATAATAATTCTCCCTTCAGTTTGTGCAATTGTTTTATCCACATTTGAAATCAACAAATCCAATTGATTTCTCTTTTCAAGAAGCTGGGCGCGGTGTTTTTTCAGTGCTTCGGCTCCATCAAAGGATGGTGCAGTTACTATATTTTTTATATTTTCTAAACTTACACCTAATTCTCTGTAAAATAATATCTGCTGCAATCTATCAACTTCAGCTTGCCCATATATACGATATCCTGATGAATTAATTCTTGCCGGCTTAAGAATTCCTATTTCATCATAATATCTAAGTGTTCTAGTACTTACACCCGCTATTTTACTTAGTTTTTGCACTGTATATTCCATGTGCTCACCTCCTGACAAAATAAATATACACCTTTACGCAACGTTAATGTCAACAGCTTTTAAAAACTTTTTATAAATTTTTTTAATAATAAAGAAAGAACAATAAAAGCGTGGTACCTCAAGTATTCCACGCCTTTATTATAAGTTAGTTATTTATTAGTTACTGGATCATATCCTATCACAGTCCATATTCCTGTACTATCTTGTCTTATAAGTCTTTCTAGGTAGACTCTTCTAATAGGAGTCTTATCTCCAGGTACTTCTATAATTGCAACTTTTCCATTATTCTTTATAACTTTAAGCTCTTCATATTTAATAGGATAATCTCCTTGAATACCTTCTGGAGAAATCTTTAAGCTTACAAAAACCTGAGTTACAAATATCGGATCTAACTTCCATGGTGAATGCCCTGCATCAACGCTTTTCTGATCATTTTTTTCCTTCTCTAAATCAATAGGAACTTTAACTTGTGGTTTATCTGCAAATTCACCTACTGATAATTGACCTGCTGCGCTGTTAGTTGGAGTCTTTGTACTCTCTGCTGCATATGCAATGTTAGTTTTTTCTATAGGCACTATATTATTTAATATAATACCTAATGTAGATATCATTGCAACAGAAAATATTCTACAAACCCACTTTTTTCTTAATTTGTTCTCTCTATCGCTCATAGGCCCATTCCTCCATTATTTAATAATCTCTTTTTAGCATTTCCAAGGTTTTTATTATAAATTCTTAGGATACCTTGTAAATATCTAAAAGTGTTTTTATTTTATTATTTATTTTATTAACATCTACAGAATTTATTATTTCATCCTTCAAGTTGTACTTTTCTTTTAGTTTCAATATCCTATAAACACTTTCGTCTATTCTTTCTTGTGATATTTCTCCCTTGGATACTGCACTTTTCAAAGCGTTAATTACTCCTATTTCATTATTATAACCATGACCAACTAATATAATATCAGTTCCAGCACTAACTGACTTTACCGCAGCCTCATTAAGGCTATAGTTTTTAATTATTGCCCCCATAGTCATCTCATCAGTAATTACCACACCATCAAATTTAAGATTATTTCTTAATATGTCTGTAATAATAGTCTTTGACATGGAAGATGGATTTTCACTATCAATCTTAGATAGAAGTATATGGGCAATCATTACCATATCAGCGTCATTTTCTATAGCTTTAGCAAAAGGTATCAGTTCAAAGTTTTGTAATCTATCTAAATCACTATTTACAGTTGGAAGCCCTACATGTGAATCTACTGAAGTATCACCATGTCCTGGGAAATGCTTAACTACAGGAATAACATTTTCTTCTTGGATTCCTTTCATGGTTTCAACACCTAAACTGCTTACAATATCAGGGTTTGATCCAAATGATCTACTACCTATAACTGGATTTTTAGGATTACTATTAACATCTAGAACTGGTGCAAAGTTCATATTAAATCCAAATGACTTTATTTCATCAGCAATAGTTCTACCAATCTTGTTTGAAAAATCTTTATCATTTATCTGCCCAATTATTTTATTTGTCGGAAACCTTTTAAATTCCTGAGGCATCCTTGTTACCTTTCCCCCTTCTTCATCTAGAGAAAAAAATAGAGGAATTTTATTATTAACATTTTCCCTTTTCAATGAATTAACTAAACTAAGAAGCTGATTAGTACTCTGAACATTCTCTCCAAATATTATAAATCCTCCAACCTTATGCTCTGTTATTAGCTTTCTTGAATTATCATTTAAATTATATCCTTCAACTCCTACCATAAGCATTTGCCCAATTTTTTCATCTAAGGTCATTGTGTTTATTTTTTCTACTATATGGTCAACTTGCTCAGTGATTCTGATTATTTTGGCATCAGCTTGAACAGGGTAAGACTCTCTTACTGGTCCTTTAAATATAATTTCAACTTTTGTTCCCTTTTTTAAAGCATTTTTTTCTAATTCTTCTTTTGTATCATTATCATAAATTTTGGTTTTCTCTCCAATGAATACACTAGCTTTATCATGTTGCGTATCCTGTTCAAGTTTTCCTTCTACTAATATACTTGTTATTTTACCATTATCATCTAATGATACATTTGTTATTTCTCCCCTTATACTTAACTTTTCTTCTGTAATTTCTTTACTGCATCCAACTACGGTAAGTAATAAAAAAATACTAATTAATAATATTATCTTCTTCATCATAAATTTAACCTTCCTATAACTTTTATTTCACTTATATATACGTAAATATAAATAAAAATGTCATTTTACTACATATAACAGTAATTTTAATAACTATTATATTCTTGTCAAATTTCATATTTGTTATAACATCTTTAAATTTAATTACAAAAGTGTATACTATTCTTATGATAAATTTTTCTAAAAGGTGGTGCTACTAATGAAAGATATAAAAGTATTTATAACAAGTTGGTGTCCTCATTGCAAAAGGGCATTAGACTGGATAGATGAAGTAAAAGAGGAAAATCCAAAATACAGAGATATTAAAGTAGAGATAATTGATGAAGAAAAGCATCCTGATATATCTAAGCAGTATGATTATTATTATGTTCCTACTTACTATGTTGGAAATAGTAAAGTTTATGAAGGAGGTACTACTAAAGATATTGTTATACAGGCCTTTGAGGAAGCCGCTAAATAAAAAATTCCTGATATCATAATATTTAGAAAAGCTATGAGTTTTTTCTAAAAACTCATAGCTTTATAATATGCTTTGTTTTAAAAACTATAATTCAGGCTTAGGCATTGGCATTCCTGCCTCAATAAGTTCTTTGTTTTTCATTAAGAAGAAACCTTGAATAACTAGTAACACTCCAGTTCCAATAAGCATCCATTCTATAGCAACAGCATCAGCCAAAGGCCCAAACACAAGCATAGCAAGAGGCATTGTAATACTTGATATCATCCCTAAGACACTAAATACTCTACCTAGAAAATTCTCTTCTACTTTCTCCTGCAGTAAAACCGTAGCAGGTGTATTAAAGGCTGGCATAACAGCACCAAATAAGCACATAAAACTTAAATATACCCAAAAGTTTGGAACAACTCCAAGTGCAAAGGTACATATCCCCATGATAAGGCTTGACAGCGTCATTGTATGAGTTCTATTTTTAAAGCCTCCCCAAGATGCTATAATAATACCACCTAACATCATACCAATGGAAAAAGTGATTTCAACTGCCGTTAAACGCCAAACATCATCACCAAAACTACGTGCTACCTGCAGAGGTGTTAAGAATGCAGCTGGTGAAACTAATACATAAAAAATCGCACAAAATACAAAGAATCTCTTAACATATCCGTGATTTTTAATGTAGTTATAACCTTCAACCATATCACTAAAATAGCTAGTCTTTTGTTTCTCTAATGCTTTCGCATGCGATGGGACCTTTAAAAATAAAAGTAATATAGAAACCGCTATAGCTGCTGTAATAACATCTATAAAAAATATCGATTCTATGGTTGCCATATTTAAAAGGGCTCCACTAATCATAGGTGATACCAACATAACTAGTGATTGTATACTGCTGTTTGTTGCATTGACCTTAGTAAGCTTATCCTCTGGCACAAGCTGTGGAAGAAAGGCTGATATAGCTGGAGACTGGACTCCTGAGCCCACGGAACGCACTGCAGATGCCACAAAAAGCATCCATAATGAATTGTATCCTTTTAAAAATAGTATAGCTAAAATAAGTGTTGATATTGCAATTAAAGAATCTGATAACATTATAAGCATTTTTCGATTATATCGGTCGGCCCATACCCCTGCAAATGGCGAAAGAAAAAAGGTAGGCACAAACCCACAAATAATTGATATGGCCATCATTACACCAGATTGTGTTTGTAATGTAATATACCATGTAATTGCATATTGAACCAGCATGGATCCAAAGAGAGATATGGTCTGACTAGCTAAAAAGAGTGTTATGTTCCTTTTCCAATTATTATTCATATTTAAAATATTTCCTCCAATTATTTTTATGAAAAATCATCCATTTTAAAGACTATCCCTTAGCTTTTTTAATTTAGTTAACGTTTCATGATATTCCTTATCTAATGCTATTACATCATCCTTTTTTGATGGCATGGATAGTCTTCCTATAAGTTCTGAAAGACGATTTTGTAATACAAAGACTTGTTTTTCAATTTCAGCTTTATTATTATCTACAATTTTATTTTTACTAGCTAAATATTCCTTATAGTTTCCATTAAACATATTTATTTTATAGTTTTCTACGATCATTATCTGCTTTGCAACAGATTCTACAAATCTTCTATCGTGAGAAACAAAGAGTAACGTTCTATCATACTCCTTAAGTGCATTTTCTACAACTTCAAGGGAATTTATATCCATATAGTTAGTAGGCTCATCTAATATAAGCAAGTTAATATCCTGAAGCAGCATTTTTGCAAAAGAAACCTTAACTCGTTCTCCTCCACTTAATACGTTTATTTCTTTATAAACGTCTTCTCTTTTAAATAACAATCTTGCTAATAATATTCTAGCAAAGGTTTCATCATATATGCTGCTTTCCATTACATTTTCTATTATGTTTAAATCCTCTTGCAAAATACTCATGTCCTGACTAAAGTATCCTATCTTTGCTCCCTTGGCAATTTTTATAGAATCATCATTATTCATTATCATTTTAATTAAAGTACTTTTCCCACATCCATTAGGTCCAATTAATGCTATCTTTGATTCATTGTATATATTGAATTCAGCATTATTGAATATAACCTTTTTCCCAAAAGATTTATTTATATTGTAGCCTTCTATAATTATTTTACTATGAAGCTTGCTTGAGTCTATAATATCCAGTTTAATTCCCTCTTGTTTCTTAGGCTTTTCCTTAACTTCAAGATGTTCTATTCTTTTTTCAACATTTTTTACTGCCCTCTCAAGACTTGCTTTTCCCTTTTGTCCTCCCATCTTATGGAGCCTAACTTCGGAGTTCCCCATTCGCTTAGGTGTTCTTTTTATACTCTTTACCTTTTGCGCTGTATCCGTAATCACTTCTTCAAGCCGTTTCTTCTCTTTCACATAATCTTCATATTCAAATTCAGCTCGTTCTCTTTCTTGAGTTTTTTGAGCAACATAGCTACTATAATTGCCATTATATATTTGTATTCTTCCATTATCTACTTCCAATATCTTATTGCAGAGCTTATCTAAAAAGTTTCTATCATGGGATATTAATACTAATGCCCCTTTATACTCACCAAACTTTTTCTCCATAAGCTCAATGCCTTCTATATCAACATTACTAGTAGGCTCATCTGCAAATATCAATAAACTGTTATTACTAAAGCCATCCGCAAGCTTAAATCTAGTTTTTTCTCCTCCACTCATATTCTCATCCCAAGTATTTTGAACACCAAACTTTGAAGCCATTTCATTACTAATGTTTCTATTTTCAGGTTCTTCTAACTGAGATATATATGAGTATCTTTCATATAGCTTAATCAAACCTTCATCTGGTTCTAACCTCTTACTTAGTATATTGATTAAGGTGGTCTTACCTACCCCATTTACCCCTATAACTCCTATTCTATCTTCAGAATAAATTTTCAAGCTTCCTACATCTAGCACCAATCTATCACCAAAATATTTTTTAATATTACTGCATTCCATTAACAACATAAAAAATCCCCTCCTTGTAACTTGGAGAGGATAGCGTAATAACTATATAACAACCTAAATGTACCCTAAATCAAATCTTAACTCATGTAAGCATAAAGTTGTAATACAAACATATGATTTACTCCTCTAACAATAAGAAGATAAGTTTCATATACTGGTACATATCAAGATTTAATTAGCTAATTAAGGCTAAAATTCTACTATATAGACAAACTATCAACAGTTACAAACGACGCTATCCACTCTCAAAATTCAATAAAATGCATGACAATAAAGCCTTCTATTAAGACTTTATTAAATTTTCATTCTACATAATTAAAAGTGAATTACATTCTCATTTCTGCCAATACCTTGCCCTTTCTTAAAATTAAATTTATTGATATTCAATATGATTATATAGGCAACTCATCTGATTGTCAACTTATGGATGACATTTATTTATTTCTAATAAGTATTTCGTCAATAAGTCCATACTCCTTTGCTTCCTTTGAAGTCATAAAGTTATCTCTTTCCATATCATATTGAAGTTTTTCTACAGATTGCCCTGTTTTCTCGCTATATATTTCTATAAGTCTTTTTTTAGTTTTAAGTATCCTATCAGCATATATTTTTATATCAGTAGCTTGACCACTTAATCCTCCTGAAATAGAAGGTTGATGTATCATAATTTCACTGTTGGGTAAGGCAAATCTTTTACCCTTAGCTCCGCCTGCTAATAAAAATGATCCCATACTAGCTGCCATGCCCAAACATATAGTTGACACATCAGGTTTAACATACTGCATAGTGTCATATATAGCAAGCCCTGCTGTAATTACTCCTCCTGGACTATTTATATAAAATACTATATCCTTTTCTGGATCTTCAGCCTCTAAAAATAGCATTTGGGCAATTATAATACTTGCAGTAGAATCGTTAACTTCCTCGCTCAAAACTATAATTCTGTCCTTTAGCAGTCTTGAATAAATATCATAAGATCTTTCTCCTCTATTAGTTTGCTCTACAACCATAGGTATATAACTCATATATTTTCTCCTTTACTTCAAAAATATTAATATATGTTTTTCCACCTATGCAGCCTTGCATATAGAGCTTATTGTTGAAGGTGAGGATATCTTACTATAGGATGTCTCAATCTTTCTATACAATAAAATATCAACTTGTCTCCTTCTAAATTCCCCTGGAGATATATCAAACCTCTTCTTAAATGCTCTTGTAAAAGATTCTTGAGAACTAAATTGATATTTAAGTGCTATATTTATAATTTTTTCATCACTTTCTACTAATTCTCTAGCTGCTTCAGTTAAACGTCTCTTTCTAATATAATCCATTACCGTTTCTCCAATAATCCCATGAAAAATTCTATGATAATGAAATTTAGAAAGAAACGCTATTTTAGCTAAATCTTCAAGCAATATCTTTTCCTTTAAATTATTTTCAATATAATCTATAGATTCTTGAATTACTTCCCTATAATCCATATCACACCTCACTCTATCAAAGCTACATGCTTTAATTATAGAAGCTTTACAAAGAAAAATCTTAACATTTTTTGCTCTATTCATTTTTCAATAAAACTATTTTCTCATATATAAAACACGAGGAATGACAGTAAGATACAAATAATTTATACTTTCACTATGAAAAATAGTTACTACCACCTTAGAACATATAAGACCTAAAGCAATTCCTGTAATAACATCTAATGGATAATGCACGTTTAGATAAATTCTAGAAAATGCTATTAATGAAGCTAAAACAACTGCCACAATGCTTAATTTATTGTCCATCATGATGAGTATGCCTGATGCTGCAAATGAAGATGCGGTGTGTCCTGATGGAAAGGAATAAGTTATAGGCTTGGATATTAATAATTTATTTATCTTCATATGTTCAAAGGGTCTTGTCCTTTTTATAATATGCTTTATTATTCCCTCTCCAATAATAGTAACTAAAACTATAGAAGCAATTACCATATAACCTTCAATTCTATAATTCTCATTTTGTATTAAATATATTGAAATAATTGCCCACACTATGGCACCATTACCTAGTGCAGTAATCAACGGCATTATTTTATCAAGTACTTTACATCTTATTCTTTTGCTTAATAAATTCAACATTTTTCTATCAATAATTTGCAAATAAGTTATCATACAGTAATCACTTCCTTTCTATATTTTTATTTAAATTTAAAAACATATTAACTATTATATTATATATATTAATTCTATCATAGTTTTTAATGATGTTTTAGTTATAAAATGAAAAATAACTTAAGAAAATCTTAATTTTACTATGATAGTTATTATTTCTCCCTTAAATTTAAAATTAATATTAAACTGGTTAACTGCACCGATTGAGAATAGGCAAGTATTGTAATTATTTTAGAAAGTACAGCTATGATTATAAATTTCTTAAAACTAACTCCACTAATTCCAGCTCCAACACAAATAACTTCATCTGGAAGTATAGGCAAAATAAATAATCCTATTAAAATAACAATTTCATTCTTAACAACAAAGTTTTTAAATTCAATGTTATTCACCATAACTACATCTCTCTTTTATATAATCATTTGCTTCTTTGTCTAGAAAAATAACAAAATGATAAAATTGATATTAATGCCACTCCCAATTCCAAATAAGCCTTAAATGTTATAAAGATTAAACTTAAAAATATAAATATAATTAATCTTAAAGTTATTATTTTATTCATCTTCATTCCATCTCCCTGCTAATTTATATCTATATTTTAAGCCTGAAATATTAAAACCTCATTAGAAAAGCATTAATGTTTATTAAGAAAAATCTTAAGATTTATTAAGAAATTTAATGTATAAATATTCTTATTTCTAATAGTTAAATATTTAGGAGCAATATCCCTACTGATACATATTATAAAATGAGTGGCTAAAAAGACACGTTCTTCATGTTATCAAAGGAATTCTTTTTAGCTTGTATAATCATGTGGAGGGATTAATTATTATGGGGGAACCCAAAAATAAACTCAAAAAAATCATGATACTTATCGTTATTTTCTTTACAACTTTACTTAGTATGTACTTAGCTATGTCCGTATATTTTATGAATCGCTTTTATTTTGGCTCCTCAGTTAACTGCACTAATGTTTCTGCGAATACTATGCAAGAGGCAAATAAAGAGTTAGCAGATAAAATTGCAGGATATACGCTTATATTAGAAGGACGCGGTGGTTTAAGAGAAGAAATTAAATCAGCTGATGTTGCTTTAAAATATAATCCCGATGCTAAACTTCAAAGTTTAAAAGATAGTCAAAATCCTTTTAAATGGATTTATGGAGTTTTTAACAAAACAAACTTTGACTTATCTGAAGTAGCTTCATACGATGCAGATTTATTAAAAAAATCTATAGATAATCTTTCTTGCTTTAATGCTAATAACATAATCGAACCTAAAAATCCTAATTTTAAGTATTCAGATAATGGATACAAAATTGTTAAAGAAATCAGTGGAAATAAAGTCAATAAAAATATCTTATATAATCACGTTGTAGATGCAATTCTCAAAGGAGAAACAAGAATAAATTTAGAATCAATAAATTGTTATGAAAAACCTCAGTATACTTCAAATTCTAAAGAAATACTTACTATTAAAGATATGCTTGATAAATACACGTCTACAAAAATCACCTATACTTTTGGTCAGCGTATGGAAACTTTAGATGGTAATATAATAAATGCCTGGATTAATGTGGATGAAAATTTGAAAGTAACATTTGATGAAGTAAAAGTTAAAAATTATATAGATACTTTGGCAAAAACTTATGATACATTAGGCAGCACAAGAAACTTTATTACATCTTCAGGAAAGCCAATATCAGTTAGTGGTGGTGATTACGGGTGGTCAATTAACAAATCTAAAGAAGTGCAGGACATAATTGCAGCTGTAAAGAATGCAAAATCTATAACTAAAAAACCAGTGTACAATCAAACTGCACTATCTCATGGCATTAATGATATTGGAAATACTTATGTTGAAATCAATCTATCGAAGCAATATCTATGGTTTTACAAAAGCGGCTCTCTTATTGTAGATGGAAGTATTGTTACAGGAAATGTAAGTAGCAACCATTCAACACCTTCAGGTACTTATAAATTGAAATATAAACAAAAGGATACTGTCCTCCGAGGAGCCGATTATGCCGCACCTGTAAGTTATTGGATGCCTTTTAACGGAGGCATTGGTATTCACGATGCAAATTGGAGAAGCACATTTGGTGGAAATATATATTTAACAAATGGTTCTCATGGATGTGTAAATGCTCCCTACTATGTGGCGAAAGCAATATTCAACAATATCGAAGCAGGAACTCCAATTATTTGCTATTATTAATTTAACTCAAATGGGCTGTCTCAAAATAATTAAAAATTATTTCAAGATAGCCCTTCTTTGCTATTATTAATTAGAACTTTAAAATTAAGCAGCCTTATTTTTTAACTCTTTACATTCATTTATTGCTGCTGTATATATCTCTTCAACAATATCATTTGTTTTATTATATTCACTTACAAGCTTTTGGGAATATTCTTGTCTAAATTTCTTACTAAATAAAATCTTTAATAATCTCATATCTTTATCCTCTCCTCATAAATTCTATATAAATATTCTAAATCTGAATTATGAAGTGATGATGAAGATATGAATTTAATATATTTATTTTTTTAATAATCATGTACAAGCCTTACCTTATAAAATTCATAAATACTTTATCTTCTTTTTGATTTTCTTCTATATTATTTTTACCAGAGTGAATTAATTTCATAAGCCAAGACATATTTTTACCTAAAACTCTCATAATTTGCATTCCTTCTTCATCTTGAGTTGCTTCACCTGGTTCTGTACCATGTACTACATTCCAGTAATTTGATGTAGGCATCACCATTTCTGAATAGTTAATGTAGTTATTTAATTGGTCAAAAGTTGGAACCCCTCCTGATCTTCTAACTGCAACAACACTAGCTCCTACCTTATGTCTAAGTATTCCGCTATTTACTGATGTTACAAGAAATGCTCGATCTAAAAATGATTTCATGGTTCCTGCTATAGCTGAATAATGTACAGGCGATCCTAAAATAATTCCATCAGCTTCTTTCATTTTTTGAATCCATTCATTAACTTCATCATTTTCTATAACACATCTTTCATTCATATTTCTACTACATCCACCACAAGCTAGGCATCCACGTATTACTTTGTTTCCTACATGGATAACTTCTACTTCTATATTTTCTTTTTCTAACTCATTAGCCACAGCTTTTATAGCCTCATAGGTATTCCCATCTTTTTTAGGACTTCCGTTAAAAGCAATTACTTTCATAGTACATACCTCCATATAAACCTTTATATTTATAATCTTTTGTGCTTATGGGATTATTATATGGCTCGGTAATTTAATTAACAAGTACGCACTTTTTTGTTAGATGACTTACCTTCAGGTAAGATTTATTGTAATATGTATATTTACGCTATGTTATAAATTTTTATTGATAATTTTTCTAGTATATAATATAACTATAATATGTTTTTTAATTTTATATTTCTCCTATTCACAAAATAACTAAAGGCAGGTACCTTAATGATACATTATAATGAAAAAGAATATATATGTTTACTAGATTTTGCGATGGATCTTATAAGAGGAAAATGGAAAGCCGTTTTATTATGTCATTTATATAATGAACCTAAAAGATTTTTAGAACTTCAGCGAATAACTAAAGGAATAAGTCAAAAGGTATTAAATGAAAAACTTAAGGAATTAGAAAATGATGAATTAATAAGCAAAATAATTTATGCTGAAATTCCTCCTAAAGTTGAATATTATCTTACTAATAAGGGAAAAGAACTTACCAAGATTATTAAAGAAATTGAAGATTGGTCTATTAAATATTATCCTCACTTAGACAGTGATTGTGATCAATAATTTATTAAATTGAGATATACTATTAAAGAAGCACTGAATAATTATTCTAAAAAATTCTTTACATAGTATCACTTCAGCATTATAATGAGTTTAAAGTAATATATTACTTACATAAAAAATAAATATAATTATAATTAACTAGGGGTGCCCTTTGGCTGAGAAGATTTTACTAATCTAACTCTATGAACCTGACGTAGTTAGTACTACCGTAGGGAAGTTATGTACGATTATTATTATAATTGATTTTTATAATATGATTTTGTAAGAAGCTTTGCCGTATGGTAAAGCTTCTTTTTAATTTATTTTTAAAATTTAATAATTGGACCTTTTCAAAAATACAAACAAACCCTGCTAGTTATTTTTTGAAGACGTCTAGCGCAAGGGGAGCTTATATTGATAAGCTGAGAAAGAGATGTTATCTCTGACCCTCATAACCTGATTTGGATAATTCCAACGTAGGGAGCATTTTTCAACTATACATTCGTATTCTTGTTGCAAGCCCTATATAGGCTTGCATTTTATTTTTGTCAAAAATAATTAAATAATAAAGGAGAGTTCAAATTATGTATACAACTCAAATGGATGCAGCTAAAAAAGGTATTATTACAAAAGAGATGGAAATAGTAGCGAAAAAGGAAAATATGCATATAGAAGTTTTAAAAAAGCTTATTGCAGAAGGGAAAGTTGCTATACCAGCTAATAAGAATCATAAATCCATAGATCCAGAAGGTATAGGAGAAGGCTTAAGAACAAAAATAAATGTAAATTTAGGTATATCAAAAGATTGCTGTGATATTGATGAAGAAATGAAAAAAGTACAGCTAGCTTTAGACATGAAGGCTGAGGCTATAATGGACTTAAGCTCCTTTGGAAAAACTGAAGAATTTAGACAAAGACTTGTTACTTCATCATCTGCTATGATAGGAACTGTCCCAATATATGATGCTGTGGGATTTTATGATAAAGAATTAAAGGATATTACTGCAAAGGAATTTTTAGATGTTGTAGAAAAGCACGCAAGAGATGGTGTAGATTTTGTAACTATTCATGCTGGTATAAATAGAGAGACTGCAAATGTGTTTAAAAGAAATAAAAGACTTACAAACATTGTTTCAAGAGGTGGTTCTCTTCTTTATGCCTGGATGGAACTTAATAACAAGGAAAATCCTTTTTATGAATATTACGATGAATTATTAGATATATGTGAAAAATACGATTTAACTTTAAGTCTTGGAGATGCCTGCAGACCTGGTTCTATCAATGATGCTACCGATGCCTGCCAAATAAAAGAATTAATGGTATTAGGCGAATTAACTTTAAGAGCTTGGGAAAGGAACGTTCAAGTTATCATAGAAGGTCCTGGGCACATGTCATTAAATGAAATTAAAGCAAATATGCTGCTTGAAAAGAAGCTTTGCCATGGTGCTCCATTTTACGTATTAGGCCCTATAGTTACAGATATAGCCCCTGGCTATGACCACATCACAAGTGCTATTGGAGGAGCATTAGCTGCTAGCTGTGGAGCTGATTTTCTATGCTATGTAACTCCGGCAGAGCATCTAAGATTACCTAATCTAGAGGATGTTAAAGAAGGTATCATTGCTTCAAAGATAGCTGCTCATGCTGGCGATATAGCCAAAAATATTCCTGGTGCTAGAAACTGGGATAACGAAATGAGTAAAGCAAGACAAGAACTTAATTGGGACAAAATGTTTGAGCTTTCTATTGACCCAGAAAAAGCTAGAAGATATAGAAAAGAATCTTCTCCTGAGCATGAGGACAGTTGTACTATGTGCGGAAAAATGTGTTCCATGAGAAATATGAATAAAATAATGCAGGGAAAAGATATCAATATTTTAAGAGAAGATAACTAGGAAGTGATGAAATGCAAATAAATGATGTTGATAAATACAAAGTATAAATGGTTTTTCTGCCATAGGCCATGTACGATACTCTGCCTTTGGTGAAAGTACTGTTATAAATGCTCAGAAAGCTGCGTTTTAGATATGATTGATGGCACTAGTGTTTATAACTCAAGATTCAAAGCTGGTGAGATCTTATTTAAAGAATGTCCTGTAGAAGCTGATATTGTAATAGGAGTGCCTGACTCTGGCACCCCTGCTGCTTTAGGATATTCTAAAGTCTCATCCATACCTTATACTTTAGGCTTTATTAAAAAGAATTTTATATGACGAAGCTTTATCGAAGTAAATAGTTTAGGATATATAGGCATAGATGGTTTTTTAAGCACTTTAGATCATAAAAAAAGTGCATGTTTAAAGTGCTTTATGTAATATATATTGTGGGTGTTGATTTATGAGACTTCATAGACTTTTGGGGATTATTTTGATATATCGCAATTAAGTAATTTTTATTATATTTGATGCATCTTAAAAGGTTGAAAAGCTATCTTATGTAATAATAGTTTTTCAACCCTTTTGAAAATCACTAGTTATTTAATTAATTCATTCATTGCAATAGCTATATTTTTTAATTCTTCAGCACTAGTAGCTATTTCTTCACTTGTAGCTGCACTTTCACTTACTGAATCACTTACTGTACTAAACATATTTATAGTATTTTGTGTTTTTCCAACTATATCAGAGTTGAGAACCACTACATTTTCTGTTTCATTAAGTAAGTTAGTTGTTAATTTATTAATTTCATCTATATTTTCTCCAGACAACTTTAAATCTTCAATCATACTAATTACATTAGAAACCGTTTCATTAAGAAATTTATTTCCTACACCTATTTTGTCATTATTATCTTCCATTAGTCCTTGTACTTGATTAGTCTTTTCTTTAAATTCATTGACAATAGTACTTATATCACTTAATGACTTTTGACTATTATCTGCAAGTCTTCTAACTTCATCTGCAACAACAGCAAATCCCCTACCTGCTTCCCCTGCCCTTGCAGCCTCAATACTAGCATTTAATGCTAGTAGGTTTGTTTGCTCTGAAATGCTACCTATAACAGATAATATCTCATCCATTTGTCCTGATCTTTCTTCTAAAACTCTTATAGCATTATAAGTTGCTTCTATACTCTTTATTATGCCTTCCATAATAAAGAGTACACTTCTTAAAGATTCCTCATTATCATTAGAAACTCTAACCAAGTCTATAGAAACCTCTTTAGTCTCCTTAGCTTTCAAAGATACCATTTTATTTATATCTAATAATATTTCTAGACTATCCTTGCTTTTATATGACTTATCTAACATTTCTTTTGAATCTACACTTATTTCATGACTAGTGTTAGCAATTTCTTGAATCGAATTAGTTTCTTCTTCAAGCATAGTTGATAACAAATCACTTGATTTTAATAACCTATTTGAAAATTCAGCTATCTTAATAAATAAACCCGAAATCCTATCATTTTTTTCTTTAAGCATATCCTCATTAGCTTCTACATCTTTAAGTAACATGGAAGCAAAAAGTGTAAAAATATAAATTCCAGCAGAAATAAGTGTTATAACTATACTTCTTACTATTAGCTCTCTTATAATTACCTGATCATCTGGCAAAATTGAAGGATTAAATTTAAATATTATAAATTGACATATTAAACCTATGATTATAGACAATATGTTCATTTTATTATCTAAAAATAATGCTCCTATTATTATAAAGTAAAAAACACTTACCCATAATTCCTTTGACGGTATCATTAAAGTAATATAAAGATAATTAACATATGATATTACTAATATAATTGGCTTAAACATATTTAACTGATTCATCCAATTATCATTAGCTTTTAATATTGATTTATAAACGACTCTAAACATTACCACTTCTAATAGCACTAGTACTGTAAATATTACAATATAGCCCCATTTCACTTCTTTATATAAGCCTAAGAGCTTCATACCTGCAAATGTTATACCTGCTAACAAGGCACTTATAGAATAGAGAATTAAAACAAATCTTAAAGTTTTCTTTTGATAATTGCTCACAATCCCATCATTATTAGCCATAAATTATCCTCCGTTTAATTACATATTTTTGTACAATAAGTTTCTTAATATTTAATAATAATTTTGCTAGCATTTATATAATAATGCAGTCATTATATATCCACCAGCTACCGAACAAAATACTAGTATATCGTCTTTATTAAACTTCTCTTTTCTTACTCTGTCATCTAAAGCCATGATAGGGCTTGTACACCCAGTATACCCATATTTATCGCCGACAAATGTTGCCTTATTTAAAGAAGCTTCTAACTTGTTTAATGTTAATTCTATATCAGATTTAGAAAACTGGGACATGAAATAATGTGAAACGTCCTTTGGTTTGTATTTATTTTCTTTTAATAACTCAGTAATTAATTCTGTCCATTTGTCTGAAAGAAATCCAAAATCAAATGGGTTCCATGCCATTTTTTTATCATGTGCTTTAATAGCACTTGGTACATTAGATAAACCACATGCAGGAAATCTAATGGTTTCATTATATGTATCATCTGTAAATACTCTGGAGCCTAATAACCCTCTTTCTTGATTTTCTTCCTTTACCTCTAATACAACAGCCGCTGCACCATCTGCAAGACATGAATAAACAACCATATCATCTTCACGAGCAAAAGGACTTATAAGCATTGAGCCAACAACTAAAATTCTTTTATATTTTTTATCAGTTTTTAAATACTTTGACGCGATATCTATACCAGTAAGCATACCTACACAGTCATTATTTACGTCAAATACATTAGTAACATTTTCTGCTTGTAACTTATTTTTTAATATTAATGCACAACATGGAGTTAAATATTCTGGCGTATCAGAAACTGCTATTATGGCATCAATATCCGATGACGTTAAACCAGCATTTGAAAGAGCATTTTTAGCAGCCTCTACTCCCATGCTTATACTTGTTTCATTTTTACTAGCTAAAGTTCTTGAACTTCTTCCAAGCTTTTTCATGAGTCCGGCTACATGCTTTTCTGACCCATATCGTTTAAAATGGTTAATGTAGTATTCATTCTTGACTAGCCTCTTGGGGTGATAACTCCCTATTCCTCTTATATAAACATTTTTAAACATAATTATGGCCTCCCTGATTTTATGATATTTAAAAACAAAAAATGCTAAAGAAGCCTTTGCTACAAGGGCACCTTTAGCACTTTATTATAAACTTTATTCATAAAACACTGTTCTATTAAAATACTTTGGCAACCTGGCAATCATCGGATTGATAATTCATCCATTAGACCCATAGCTTTGCGTCCCTACTTTTCAATAGGTTTGCTATTTTCAATATTTATTTGGATTTCACTAACATATTTTACATGAATTTAATGCACAAGTATATAATCGGCATTATTTACTACTTCTTTAGTATATTTTATTGATTGTACTATTATTATACAACTTCTATACATATCTAATGCCTAACAAAACTTATTAAAATATAATAAAAAACTCATCAGTATCTGTTGAATGGTAGTTTTTCAAGTTTATTTATATTAGAGATTGGAAGATATTAGTGCATACGTATCGTTAGAAATAAATTCAGAATTAATGAGCATTCCATTTTCATATGTTTTTCTTATGACTTTCACTTTATAGACACTATCATTCCTATTCACATCGTTTTCAATTACATATACTTTCTTACTTAAATCAGAATTTGAAAAAATATTAATATATAAATTTCCATTCTCAGTATGTCCCTCTATATATATTGGATAGTTAAGCGTATTTACAAACTTAAAATCTATGTTTTGCCAATCAACTGTAGCATCAAGTCCAAGCTCTACATAAGAAGATGGTAATGAATGATTTATTCTCTCTATATTTTGTATTCCTGCTTTTAAGATTGCATTATATAGGGTAGATGACACCTGACAAATACCTCCACCTATCCCTGATTCAATTTTATTATCAATTATAACTGGGGCTTCCATATATCCTCGCTCTTTCGTTCTCTCTCCTACTACATCATTAAAACTAAAAGTCTCACCTGGCATTAAAATTGTACCATTTATAGCATTAATACAAACCTTAATATTATTAACTCTCATAAAAGATGACGATTTAAAACTTGTACTAAACGACGATATGCACGTATTAATACCAGAAAGTTCAGACTTTTTAATTTCAGCTTCTACCTCTTTAACAGGCGCCTTTATATAAATATCACCGCTTGTTCCTGATTCTATCATACTCTTAATATACTCATAAAGTTTTTCTTTTTCAACTATGGCACCTTTTATATCATCTTGTATTTGTATTTTACTTTCAGTATTCATTTTTATTATTGCATTTATAGGATTTTTATTGATTTCTTTTTCAATTTTACTTATGAATGCCCTAATTACTCCGTCATCACAAGTAAAATCTAAATTATATGCCTTATTACTACCAAGATTTATAAGTTCATGCTGTTTAATTATATTTAAATCCTTTCCAAAGCTAAATGCTTTATCAATGGCACTATCAATACTGTAACTTTTAATTAATTGAAGCTTGTTTATAGAGTAAGTTTTACCATCAATTGTTACATATAGTTTCTTGTTATATATATTATCTATGTATTGAGTATTAATTATATTTCTTGCTTCTTCCTTAGTTTTACCCCCCAGATCAATATCAGCTATTTTTATATCACTATAAATCAACTGACTCCATCTCTCATTTTCCATATTTAATCCCCATACAAAACCAATTATTAAACCTAAAAAACTTGAGATAAACTGGAATACTAAAATCTTAAAACCTAAAGTAACACGATATTTTCCCTTCATCATTCCCTCATATTTCATCCTAAAATTAAAAATATATTACAAATCTATTTTGAAAAAAAGTTTATAATTTCGCCTATTTTTTGGGATTCGTATTTAATTTCATATATTTGCTCTTCTAACATATTTTCATTAATTTTTATTTGTTCTTGATAATCATTAATTAAACTTGATAGCTTGGCTATCTCTTCTTTATATTTAGTAATATTATTGTTAGTTTGCTTGCAATAGCCGTCTATTACCTCATCCAATAAATTCAATCTTTGATCTCCATCAGAAAGAAGTTTGTTTAAATCCATCTTGGAAGCATCAATAATATTTATAACCGACTGCTTCACTATATCTTTGGGCAGATTTTGTGGTAAAGCATTGATTAAACTTTGCAGCATGAAAACTGTATTAATACTGCTATTTTCGAGTCCATTTAAGGAATATATCTCATCTATCGTCATTTTCTTTTTATATCTATTATTATCAACTATGGAAGACTTATCCTCAATAACTGGCTCGACAATTTTAACTTCTTCTTTGTAATCATTAGCTTCAACATTTACAACGTCATCCCCATTGTTTACCACTCCATCAAGTTTAATATTATTTTTTAACTCTGAATCAGTATATTCTGACTTTTCTTTACTAACTTTTTCTACTAAATTATACTTTTCTAAAACAGACATTATTTTTGACATGGTATACACTCCTCAATATTAAAACTTTATTATAACTATATAATTCGCCAGATAACCATTTTCCCTATTATTATGCCTAATGCAAACATGATTGAACAAAAGAAGATATACTGAAACTTATCTGTAAATCCATATTGTGTTTTAAACAATTTGTTTTGAAAAAATTTGAATATACTTCTACAAAAAAGCAATGAAATTAAAGAAAATACAATTCCAATTAAAAAAAATTTTATTATCACCTATAATCACATCCATATTATATATATCGAAGTCAGTCTAGTGATTTTTAATAGTTTTTAATTATTTTATTAATTTAATTATATATCATATAATAAAACATTATTTTGATTACATGCTAAAAAAGCTTAAACACCATTCAGTTGGCAGTTTAAGCTTTTTAGTTAACTTCTACTTATTTTAGAGAACTCACGACTTATAATTTTACTTACTTGATACCTTAAACAATAAAATTGGTATAATGATTATTCCTAGTATGTAGGCGCTTATCATTTCCATTATGGAAGTGAAATACATTATATTACCAACAGGATGCATATCCCCATATCCTACAGTAAAAAAAGTAGTTGCACTAAACCATAGACAATCCGAGAAGGGTTTAGCTACCCTATAATAGTATTTAATGGGGTCTTTAAGAAAATTCCCATCAAATATACCATTAAGCTGACTGGAAGGAAAGTTGTGTATAATAAAGTATACAACGGCATTTGCCACAATTATAAGTAGTACAATTGAAATAAACGTTACTGATGTCTTCATTATTGTAAGTTGCACATTATTTTTATACTGTATTGACATATGATTATTAATTGATAATATTAGTATTACTATAACCATGTATATCATTATCATATATGCAATAGGAGCGTCTTCTATTAAAACAATATTAGTAAATATTATATACTTCTGCATAAAAAATTTTATAGGATAATAATATACAATCCTAAATAGTATATAAGAGGAAATAGCTATATTTATTAAATTAAGTGCAAAAATACTCACCAATTCATTAGAGCCTATCTTCTTCCTTTTATTATAATATCTATACGATATTATCAATGTAGCTGCAAGACTTACATAAAATAAGGCATAACTTCTAAGTAAAAGTATTAATACAGAGCAAAATAAATTTACAACTACACCACTTATAATATTTACATCAATTAAATACGCTAAACAAAAACATAATAAAGAAATAGCCACAATTATCAAATTATAAGCAATGATATTTATGATGTTACCTCCTTAAAACTACTATTTTATATAATATATAGTTTTAAAGCCTTTCCTATTACTAAAAACTTTCCTAGTGAAATATTCCTGAAAATCCTGATACCCATCCCCCTACAATTGTTGAAGCTGAACGTGACATTCCAGAAATTATAGCCAAACATTGAAATAATCCTATTCTCAATGCTTGCTTTGGAGTGATATTTAATTTCTCTATCTTCGCCCTATTATTTCTAAAATAATACTATGAATTTGAAGAGCTAGTTGCAGCAGCATTTGTGGCTATAATTGCAGCTACTGTTGCTTGTTGCTGAGCAATAATAATAGCACTAATAGTATTTCCTAAGGCTATTTGTAGAACTCCCTTTTTAATTTCATCTACATAAAAATCGGAAACCAATGTAGTTGCTAGCATGATTTTCATTGATTTATTAATGCTCCAAAAACTGTATCCTTCCTTTTCAGATATATAATCAAAAACTTCTTTTATCTCGCCGACTATCTTATCCACATCATCAGTTACAAGCGCTAAAAGCCCTAAGGTGGCTAAACCATTGTATTCAATCTTACATTTCGCTTCTTTTAGTTTATTGTATAAATTTACTGCCTTATTACATTTTTCTTCTATAATTTCTTCTCCAATGGCTAAAACATGGGATAAAGTTTGAAGATTATTTCCTTTATAAAAACCCTCATTATTTAAATACTTGTAGCACTCTTCAATCTTTCTTGATGTTTCTTCCACTTGTAAATTCGTTAAAGCTAAAACTGCAGCAAAAACATAATCATCTGCTGATGTTAAGAAGAAGTGATTTTTCTTCATATTATCGAAGAATTCTCTTGTCCTTCTAATTTTATAATCCCATTCATACATTGAAGTTTCTTTTACTATTGTATAAGCAGCTAAAGGAAGCTGTACACTTCTTTTAAATTTTTCCTCTTTCATTTTTTCATAAAGCTCAGTCATGGATTTAAAAAAGCTCTTATAATCCTCTTCAAAATATAAAAGATTTACTAATAAAAATTCATTTGTTCCTCTAAAGTATGAAGTCCAACTTGTTTCATCTTTAATATATTTCTTTATTTCTTGAAGTTTTTCTATATTAACTTTCTCATTTTTAGTTGCATGAATCATAGCACCAAAATGTTTCAACAAGTTGTTTTCCCATTTAAATGAGGTTTTTAATTCATGATAGTTCTCTGCCATTAAATCTACCTTTTGTTTTAAATATATATCCATAATTTATCCTCCCAGTTAACTTTCTATCACTTATGTATAAGTATATTATATATAATAAATTTATCATATATAATTTCAATTAATTAAATATAACCTTAAGTTTTCTTTAGTATAATCTATCTATAAAGAGTAAAAAGCTGTAAATGAGCCTAAGCTCACTTACAGCCAAGAATTAACTATTACTTTGTGTTGAATACATTTCCGATGCTGTATAAAGATAATATGAAAGACCAATTTGCTGACTTTCTAACATATTTCTATGAAAATCATCCTGTAAAAAGAACTTTGAAACATTCACAAATGATTTTTCATCCATAGTCGCACCATGATTATTTAAAAATGTTATATGCTGTTTAATTTTATCTTGTAGTTTCTCATCATCTGCTCTCCATCCGCTTTTCAGCGCATTGGCAACATAATTCATAAATTCCTGTGCTTCTAAAGCTTGCTCATTTAGTTGTTCCACTTGAATATCTTCAGATTTTAACATGTCATACTCATATTTATCTTTAAGATACTCATTTTGTTCTGTAAGCACCTTACCCCATTCTTCTTTGTTGAGACCTTGAAACATTGCTGATTTATCCATATTTTCTCCTTTCTTAGTAAGACGAATCGATTCTTCAATGGTATTTAATACACAATCCATTCTCTGCTTACGCGCAATAAGCAGTTTTTGTTGCTCAATCAAACACTCAATTCTACTCGGTTCATCTTCAAGAGCTTTTTTTATATCTCTGAGAGAAAAATCAAGTTCACGATAAAACAATATTTGTTGTAATCTTTGCAGCTCTTCCACTCCATAAATACGATAGCCGGCTTCTGTCATCTTGCATGGTTCTAATAATCCTATTTTGTGATAGTGATGGAGTGTTTTTACTGTTACTCCTGTTAACTCTGCAATTTCTTTAACCGTGTATTCCATGATTTCTCACCTCGAATATAATGTTAAGCTCTTACCTAAGGTAAGAGTCAAGGGTTTATCTTTAATTTATTTTATTATATAACTTTAGATTCTCCTCTTGTTCTTCAAACCATATCAGTAGAAGTTCTTTTAAATCATCTAACTTTTGCTTTTCTGTAGCACCTTCTTGCACCTTAAGCTTTTCCACAATTTTAAATGTAAAACTGTCTTCTCCATAAATTTTCCAGTCCTCTTGTAAGTTTTTCACCTTAAATCTTCCCATATTTAACTGAAATTTAATTCCTTCAAAGGGCTTATATAAGTTCTTACATATATCTACATAAGAATATCCTGTAGCTTTATTGTGTATTTCAATTATACCCATTTCTATCTCTTGCTGCTTATACTCATTAATAAGTTCTTTTTTCCCCATCTTATCCATTACATTTCCCTCACAATTCTTATAATATTTACTTCCATCTTTAGTTCTCTTTAGATAACCATAATCCACTAAATAACGGCGTATAATTGCATCGTCTTCATAAATAGGTTTAATAATCTTTTTTACTTCCATTTCCGTATAATCTTTGTTTGGCTCAAATAAATCAGCAAACCTAGGTAATAAAGCTTTTCTTTTCCCTTCTCTAACAGGAAAGCTTCTAAGCTTAGGCTGTGTTGCTGCTGGCATTTTTTCATCAGCCAATTCCATGATTGCCAAAAAAGCTCTTGCTTGCCTTGCCCTTTCTCTTAAAGCAAATCTCATGTTTCTTACCGTTGATTCTGCACAAGAAAGCTTTGCAGCAATTTCTTTATCACTATATCTATTTGATGCCATTTCCAAAAATTCTTTTTGGATTTCAGTAAGTCCAGTGTACTTTTTATCTAACAAAAGTAGTCTTTCAATGGGATTACCATGTTCTACAATGTGAGAATTTACATCATTATCATCGTTACCTATGTTCGCCCCACATGTTACGCAAATAAATTCTGCTTTCTTGCTGTTCCAAACATATCCTCTTTTAAAATCATCTATAGTTGCATTACGAATTAATTCATTCACTTTTTCCTCTCCTGTCTATTGTTTTCATAGACATGTTAACATTATTATTTATTATTGTCAATTACACTAAAAAAGCGATTGGTTTTAACCAATCGCTTTTTTCAACTTGCCACTTGCCACGTGAGTGGCACTACACTACAAAAGTTTTAAAAGTTTATTATCTTTAATTTCTTCCGCTTTCCATTCTATTACTGCAAAGTTGCCCTTTGAAATTTTATTAACTTTATTAATCCAAACAATCTCATTGCTAGCTTTAGCCTTAAGAATATTATTTGTAGTATTTGCAGCATATAAACTTGAATTTATTATCCACCATTTACTTTTTATACCTGCACGTTTTAGATCTTCCTCAAGCCTCATAGCTTCATAAACAGGTGTCGCTTCAGCTAAGGTTACAATTATTACTTCTGTTTCATCTGCATTTTTAAGTTTAGGTAAAAGCTTTCTAACTGATTCTGGTACATCTCCTTGCGAACGCTGTATTTCTCTATTATAGCTTTCTGTTGAATCTAGTAGTAATAATGTGTGCCCTGTTGGTGCTGTATCTATAACAACTACTTCATTTTCCGATTTCTCAACAATTTGAGCAAATGCTCTAAATACAGCAATTTCTTGAGTACAAGGACTTCTTAAGTCTTCTTCTACATATTCAATATCTTCTTCACTCATTGTTTCTCTAGCTTTGCTTAAAACTTCTTCTCTATATTTTTCTAATTCTATTTTTTCATCTATGCTACTAATTGTAATACCATAGCTTTCATGTAAAACAAACTTCAAATGTGCCGCTGGATCTGTAGTAGTTAAATGAACTTTCTTGCCTTTCTTAGCTAAACTTAATGCAATTGTTGCAGCAATGGTAGTCTTGCCTACCCCACCTTTGCCCATTGTAAAAATAACCTTCTTGTTAGAATTATATAAATCCTCTACAATAGAATTTAACTTTGGGATTTCATTAACTTGTAGTTTTTCATTACTGTACTTAATATTATCTTCTTTCAAAAATGCTCTTATATTTTCAAGTCCTGTTACATTGTATGGCCTTAGTGGAATTTCAAATGCAACTAATTTTTTTAGATGCTCTGGTATATCCTCAAGCGCCATTTGCTGCTTGTTAAAAATATCTTTTGATAAATTATCATCAGCATTTTTAAGGATACCATTTATAACGAGAATTTGATTGTTAACCCCTATATCTTGTAATTCTTTTGATGCTCTTTCAGCTTCTTTTAATGGGGCTGTTTCTGGCCTTGAAATAAGTATGAGTGTTGTTGCACTTTCATCTGCTAATGTTTTGACTGCACTCTTATAAACTTCTTTTTTACTCTCAAGTCCTGCTAACTGACCTAAACAGGATGCACCATGGGTGCTTTCACTAATAAAGTTACTCCATGCTGATGGTAACTGTAACATTCTAAGTGTATGACCTGTAGGTGCTGTATCAAATATAATATGGTCAAATTTATCCTTAACTTTTTCATCTGTAATAAAATTGGAAAATTCATTAAACGCAGCTATTTCAACAGTACATGAGCCTGAGAGCTGTTCTTCCATATTTTTAATTACTACCTCAGGAAGTTTCCCTCTATATGGACCTACCACGCTTTCTTTATATTCTCTTGCAGCTGCCTCGGGCTCAAAGTTTGCCACTATAAGGTTTGGAACTTCTTTTATCTGAACACCTTTATTGTTTAATTTTGTGTCGAAAACATCGTGTAAATTTGAAGCTGGATCCGTACTTACAAGCATTATTCTTTTCCCTTGATCTGCTAGCATAATAGCAGTTGCACAAGCTGTTGATGTCTTTCCAACTCCACCTTTTCCAGTAAAGAACAAATACTTAGTCAATTTTATATTATTAGGATTGAAACTTTCTAGCATTTCTCCACGCTCCTTCTTTATTAGCAGCATCCATCCTCACAATTACAACTTTTAGGTTTCATCTTTTTTATTGAAACTTTAAGGTAATCCTCTGGAATATCCAACATTCTACAAAACTCTTCATTAGTTGGGTATGATTTAGTTTTAATAACTTCCCCATCAACAAGCGTCACTGGTAGTACATCTACTCCTTCACTATTTAGCAAATCATTGATAAGCTTATTATCTACAAAGGCTTGTGGGTTATTTGTTAAATTATATCTTTCAACAATAACTCCATTGCTCTTTAAATTATTTAATACAGTTGAAACTCTAAGAAGCTGTGGATCAATAACAGGTCCACACACTCCAGTAGAACAGCACATAGCCGGATCAAAAATAATCATCTTCTTCATAATATACATCTCCTCATCTTTCTTTACATTGACATTTTGATTTATCTTTGCAAATACAATCTTCTGTATCTGTTACAAGATTCATAAGAAATAACATTAACTTACTACAGTTAGAACTATCTAAAGAATAATAACTCCATAATCCTTCTTTTCTACACTGAACAATGCCACAATCAATTAAAACCTTCATATGGTGAGAAAGCGTAGGTTGAGTAAAATTAAAATTCTCTAATATATCACAAGCACATTTTTCTCCACAGGATAATATATCAATTATTCTAAGTCTGCTGGAGTCTGAAAGCGCCTTGAATATTTTTGCATTATCATCATAATTTAAATTCACCTAACCACTCCTTATATAGATATGTATCTATATATAATATAGAACACTATCTATGTATAGTCAATATTTCTTATATAATTTAACATAACATTAACTATTACATCTATTATTCTCTATGTACACCTAATATATGCAGCCACCATTTATTTGCCTTTGTATTATCTAAAAAAATAAAAAGGCGATTGTTTCTAACCAATCACCTCTTTCGGCGTAGATATACTATTTTAAGAGTATAGATTTTTTATTCAATCACATAAGTTTTTACCCTCGGACTACCGACACAATGCCACCTTATATTTTATACTAATTAGTTATTTGGAGTATTTATGTATTAACTGTAATCCATTGTATAAATCTTCTGCACCTATTTGCCCAGGAGCTGATGCCCTTTTAGCTGCACCAAATGTCAATGCAGAGCCAAATACTTCTCCTGCTAAACGGCTTATAATACCCATTCCTGACATAGACATTGTAATTATAGGTCTATCTGCATATTTTTCTGACATAATTAACGTAGCCTCTAATAATTCTAAAACATCTAGTTTTGATTTTGGCATTACTGCAATTTTAGGAATATCTGCGCCTAAGTCTTGCATTTTTCTTAAGCGGTAAATTATATCATCTTTGGATGGTGTTTTGCCAAAATCATGATTTGAAGCAATAACCTTTACTCCTGACTTATGTGAGCTTTTAATAATATCTTTTACAATCTCATCTCCTGTAAATGCTTCAACATCTACCATATCCACTAGTCCTGTTGCTGCTACTGCTTTATTTAACTCAGCATATGTTTTAAAATCAATTGCCTTCTCTCCACCTTCTTTAGATGTGCGGAAAGTAAATAATAAAGGAATATTATTTAAAGCTAGTACTAAATCCTTTAAAACATCTTTTACCTTTTCTATATCAAAAACATCATTGAACCAATCCACACGCCATTCTACAACATCTACATGTATATTTTTAAAGCTTACTGCTTCTTCTATTATTTCTTCTTTAGTTTTTGCTGCTATAGGCACACAAATTTTTGGTATACCATCACCTAATACTATATTTT
This sequence comes from Clostridium sp. HMP27, assembly GCF_000765165.1. Classification (NCBI taxonomy): domain Bacteria; kingdom Bacillati; phylum Bacillota; class Clostridia; order Eubacteriales; family Clostridiaceae; genus Clostridium; species Clostridium sp. HMP27. The sequence goes on from NZ_JMFY01000018.1 coordinate 326,582, forward strand.
TTATCTTTACTGTATTCATAATTTACCTCCTTAATTCTGAAAATACATTATTATATATAATTATATACAATATACAGTACCGACAGTTAATTAAATTTGTTTCAAAATTTTATTTCTTCTACTGAATAACCCATTACAAATACAAAGACTGCTGAAGAACATCCAGCAGTCTCTATGTTTAATTTATTCTACCTCTAATTCATCAAGGTCAATTCCATTTAAAATTTCCTTAAGCTCTTTTAGTTCTTCTTTATTTAATGTGATTCCCTTTCCCATTTTTTCGTGATTTTCATCCCACTCACGAATATCCACTTTTGGCTTTTTCTTATTCCAAGTCATCACATTAACTTCTCTTTTCCAACCTTTTGCACTTTCTGATATGACTCCTAAATTTTGTTTAATATCAAATTTAAAATCTGCCATTATTAACACTCCTCTTAAGTTATTATTTGCTGAACTCTTCCAACTATACCATCTTGAAGCATAACCTTAATTCCATGATGATGATTTGGTGAATTAGTAAGTATTTTTTTAACTATTCCTTCAGTTAGTTTTCCTGTGCGTTGATCTTGCTTTTGCACAACCAAGACCTTTAATCCTATTTTTATATTTGCTCTATTAGTTCCATCCATAATTTTATTCCCTCATATTCTTTGTAGTCTTTTCTTATTTATACCGCTATTCATTATAACATAGTTATCATATAATTGTATCTCTAGGGTGTAATTTCCTCCAAATAATAAAGCCCTTGAAACCTCAAGGACTTAACTTTTTGTATTCTATCTCTTATTTATACACTGAACAATAGGTTCAATAGCCTTTTTATCTGTCCAATCAACCGGGTTATCATAACATTCTAATAATCCTTTAACATCCTCAGTAATTTCGTCTTCCTTCATTCTTTTTAACTTCATTTTAAGTGCATTCATCATAATTTTATCAACAAAATCCAATTTTTCATAATTAAAAGCACCTCTTAAATAAAAGAAATTTATCTTTTCTCTTATCTCTTCTTTAAAGTTGGCATAGAAAACCTTATTAATATCATTTGCCCTTTCAGGTGTACATCCTACTGCAAATACTATGATCTTCTTTTCCATAAGTTTTTTGATGTTATCAGTAATTATCTTCACTCCACTAATGCCAACCGCATGTAAAGAACCGCCAAAAACTATGGTGTCATGTTTGTTTAAGTCATCAGCTTTTACTTTAGAGCTTTCAAGTAAATCTGCATTTACCACGCTGGCTATCCACTCTGCATAACGTTTTGTGCTTCCATACTTGGATTTATAAATTACAAGGACTTTTTTAGTTTGTTCTGACATAATTTATTCCCCCACATTTAATATATAATATATTATATATTAAATTACCCAACTTTCCCAATATCCTGAGCCTATTTTAAATAATTTGGTTTTGCTTTTTTAAGAAATTATAAAGTATAACTGAACTAATAGAACATAACAATGCACAAACTCCTACAAAGGCATATCCAGCCTCCATCCCTATTATAAGTCCATTTTCTACACCATATATTTTTGTGAATATATTTCTAAATAAATCTACAATACTGCCTACTAAAAAATTTCCTATAACACTTCCTATTCCCATAAGTGTTACTGTAAAGCTAACGGCTGTGCTGCTATTCTTAGAATATCGCTTAGATAAAATAGCCATCACCGTAGGATAAATTGGTGCTATGCCTACCCCTGCAAGAGCAAATAAAAACGCAGCAGATTGTCCAATAATTATTCCCATAAGAGTAAAAATCCCTGAGGCTCCCGAAAAAATTGCAAGTGATTTTGTAAGTCCAATCTTATCTGTAAATGGTCCAAGTAACAGCCTTGAGAGAGTAAACATAAAAAAGAATGCCGAAAGTAATCCCGAGGAAGCATTTGTATTCCATTTATAAACTTTTTCAAGAAAATTAACTAGCCATCCACCAACTGCAAGTTCTGAAATTACTCCAAATGATAAAATAACTACTATCATCCATGCAGCAGGATCCCTTGTATATTCTTTAAAGGATGTATCTTTCTCTCCTTCAATATCATCCTTTGGAAACTTTGTAAATAAAGTCATTATTAGTGGAATTACTGATAATGAAAGCATTATTAAATACATTTCATGCCAACTAAAGCTTCTACCTAAGGCATATACTTTCATAATTCTAGTAGAAACAATGGGTGCTATAGTTGAACTTAATCCATAAAAAAAATGTGCCAAGTTCATCATCATTCCCGTATTTTTAGTAAAAACCTTTGCTGCTAATATTCCAAGAGCTATTTCCAATATTCCATTACCTATATACATTAAGAAATAAGACGCTGAAAGAGTTGTATAATTTACTGATAAAAATATAAAAACTCCCGAAAGAGCCATTGTTCCAAAAGCAAGTAAATTAGAAAACCTTATTCCAAACTTCTTTGTTAGTACTCCAGTAAAACTACATGCAAGAAGATACCCTAATGAATTAAGTGCCAAAAGTAACCCTATTTGCATTTCATTAAGTGAAAAATCCGTCTGTATACGTGGAATAGCTGGTCCCTTTATATTTTCTGAAAATCCAAATACTAAATATCCAACGAATATCACTGCTAATAGTATATAATAATTTTTGCTGTAAGACTTACTTTTATTAATCTCCAAAACTTTTCCTCCAATTCACTAATTTATTATAACAATAGGCATGTCAAATATATTATAATAGTTATTAATCATTATGTATATTATATAACACATGAAATAAAATAGAGTTATTGAAATTTTCCAAGTATAATTTTTTCTAAATTGGAGGTCTTTAATTATGAATCAAATCAAAATCTTTGATAGTATTTACATGTTTAATACCTATAACGAACATATAAATTTGTCCTTTAATCAATTTCTTCTTTTAGGAGAAGAACCTATACTCATACATACTGGAAGTTATCAAATGACAGAGGAACTTATTCCTAAATTAAAGAGTATTTTAGGCGATAAGAAGTTATCTTATGTTTTTGTTTCTCATTTTGAAAGTGATGAATGTGGTGGATTAACACTGCTTTTAAAGCATTATCCTGAAGCTATATGCATATGTTCTGGAATAACTGCTCGTCAACTTACTGGCTTTGGCATGGATGTAAAAGTAAAAATAGCAGCTCCTGAAGAATCTTTGTCTTTAGCCGGAGCAAATCTTAACTTTATATCTTATCCATCAGAAATGCATCTATGGGAAGGATTATTAGCCTTTGAAACAAATCAAGGCCTTTTATTCAGTAGTGATCTCTTTATTAGAATGGGCAAATTAGAAGATTCAATTGTATCCTCAAACTTAAAAACTGAAGTATCAGGAATAGTTGAACATCAAATTCCAAGCCCTGCAGCTCTTAAAACACTACAGGATACATTATATAATCTTTCTATTAAGTACATAGTACCTGGTCATGGTCCAGTGTTAAAATTATAAGCATCAAGAAATAACTTGCCACGTGCCAGGCACCTGGCAAGTTATTTTTTACTACCGCAAATCGGACAGCTCTGAAGGCATAATGGTAATTCAAGAGAACTCTTACTCATTAATTTCTCATTAGATAAAATTTCTTTTGTTAATCCGTCTGCAATAATAATTCCTTCACTAATTATTATCGTTCTTTTACAAGTTTCCCAAACCATATCCATGTCATGAGTTGCAATAATTTTTGTATGAGGAAATTCTTTTAACAGAGATATTAATCTTCTCCTTGATTTAGGATCCAATGCCGTCGTAGGTTCATCCATTATAAGGATATCCGGCTCCATGGATAGCACAGTTGCAATAGATGCCGCACGCTTTTCTCCGCCGGATAACTTGTAGGGTGGCCTATCTTTAAGATGTGCTATTCCAACGGTTTCAAGAGCTTTAATAACTCTTTTATGCACTTCTTTTTCATCTAACTTATAATTGCGTGGCCCAAATGCCACATCTTCATATACGGATGGCATAAAAAGCTGATTATCAGCATCTTGAAATACCAATCCTATCTTTTGACGAATTACAGGCAGGGTTCTCTTACATATCATAGTATCACCAATATCAACTTGACCCTTCATTGGAAAAATAATTCCTAATAGTAAATTTAAAAGTGTTGATTTACCTGCTCCATTGGCTCCTACAATTCCTACAGATTCTCCGTGACTTATTTTAAATGTAATTCCATTTAGTGCCCTTTTTCCATCGGGGTAGGAATAATATACATCCTTACAATATATAGAATCATGACTCATGTTATCACCCCTGTTATAATCTTTCCTAATAATTCTGGAATATTAAATAACCTCGCTGTAAAAAAAAATGTCACCCATAAAAATAAATATGCTGTAGAACCAATTGATAACCTGCTATCTGCAGCAAAAAAATATTCTCCATGAAATCCCCTTAATATCATTGCATCATATACCCTATTTGCCCTATCAAAGGCTCGTAATAATATCTGCCCTAAAAGAGACCCTGAAACTTTAAAAGATACGCCCTTCTGCATTGGCGCTCTTAAATGATATGCTTTTATAATTTGTGCCGTTTCTTCTAACAATACAGAAATATATCTATAAGTTAAAACAAACTGAGTGACGAAAATTTTTGGTACAAATAGCTTTCTTAATGCTAATGATATCTTTTCGATTCCAGTTGTAGCTATTAGAAGTAATCCTGCCAAAACTGTTAAACTACTCTTTATTATCAATGAGGCAAAAGAAATCCACCCACTAGAAATATGAATTCCCCATATTATAATATAAGTTTTCGTGTCAAATAATGGATTAAATATTCCAACTCCTATAACAAAAGGTAAAACAATAAGAGATCTTCTAAACATCGGTAAAAAGGGTACTTCAGACAAAACAAAAACTATAATTGGATAAAAAATGTACGGTAATAGTCCTATAATATCATATTTCCCAAAGGATAATACCACTAATAAATATATTATTGTCACCAGTAACTTTACAATAGGATTTATTTTATGGATTATTGTGTTTCTAGAAGCTAATTCATCTAATAAACGAATATTATAAATTGATTTAGTTATACTTTCCATATCCTAGATCATCCCTTAAATAAAGATATTGGCGAGGTTACTCCCCTCGCCACCTGTTCATTTATATTGGTTTTGCTTTTCTTTTCCTACGTCTAAAAAAAGTAATAACAAGTCCAGTTAAAGCAGCAAGAACTAAAGTCATAATTCCACCTAAAATACCTGACACACTTGTTTGAGCATTAATACCTGTCACTACTTCTTCATTCTCTTCATTTTCCTCTTTATCTATATCTTTTGAAGCTTTAAAACTATAATCAGGTAAAAAAGCTAATTTATTTTGTATTTCAGAAAGTTTTCCATGAATACTTTCTGTAGTTTTTAGTTCTGACGTACCTGACGTTTTAATCATTGCCCATTCTAATCCATCTGGATTACTAGAAGCAAATGATGAAAGAATACCACCTATTATTATAACACTTGTTATTATGATAATAAAAAACCTTTTTATTGAAACATTACCTAAGGGTTGTCTTAATGAAGACTTTTCAATAATTTCAGGACGTGCCTTCCAAACAAATGAAACTACTGCTGCTGTTACAAGGCCTTCTACAATTCCAATAGCAAGATGGATAGGCTGCATTAAAATAGCAAAGTTAGCAAAAGGCAACTCAGTCTTTCCAGAAAACAATGTTTCAACAACAACACTGAAAGCTCCCATTTGAAGTCCAATTATTGACGCAATTATAGATGCACTAAAAATCTTCTTAGAACTATATCCCTTTTTCATGATACCTTTATAAATTAATGGATATGCAATAAAGCATGTGTAAAATCCAAGATTAAATACATTAGCACCAAAAGCTAATAGTCCTCCATCAGCAAAGAAAAGTGCTTGAATTAATAGTACTGACGCCATTGTTAAAAATCCAGCATATGGCCCAAGTAAAATAGCAAGAAGTAATCCTCCTCCAATGTGCCCACTTGATCCAGTACCTGGAATTGAAAAATTAATCATTTGAGCTGCAAAAACAAAAGCTCCCATAACACCCATCAAAGGTATCTTTTTATCATCTAACTCATTTTGCAATTTTTTCACTGAATAAGTAGCAATACCAGCTGTTGCACTAAACATTGTTCCACCAACAATTGGCGAAATCAAGGCATCTGCCATGTGCATATCATCACACTCCTAATAAAACAATAACTCATAAAGGGCAACTTTAATTGCAACCCTCTATGAGTTTTATTCTCATATATACAAGTTGTCCTTATATCTTTTATTTCAATTGTAAATAATTGTATCATGTTTTTTTACAATTGTCAATTTTCACTTTAATCTTGTAGTAATTTTAAGAGTGCTCTGCCTAGTTATCTATACGAAGCGTTTAAGGCTTTTAGTAAAGTACGAATATCATATTTATGAGGAGTAACTGGACAAATTTTCTTATTTACACCAAGCAAAGTATATACTGCAACTCTCGCGGCACGGATTGAGTACTCTTCAGTAAAAACCATATCCTCTGGTATTTCAACAAATTGACTAATCATTGCAAGATTTGTTGAACCTTCAGGCACTACCTTAGGACGATCGCTCATTGCACGTGGCTGAAACTGTGCATCAATATAAGGCATCATACATGGAATAACATTAACTATAGTATCCATGATTTCATTACTGTCCTTTTCAAAATGTAAATGTCCTAAAAGTTCAATTAACATTTCTTCACCTGTACAATCTCTCATAGGCTTCTTTACATAGTTGCCTTCCTTGTCGGTATACAAACCATATCCCCAGAAAATTGTAGTATCTTTTGGTTGATTCTTGAAATGAGGCTGTGCTGCAACTACGATAGACATAAGCCAATTGGAATCCTTAAATGTCATCAATGCTCCGCTGCCAGGTTTATTACGGGAATATCTTTCAATCATTTTAAGAAGTTTATCACCTTTACATGTTACAGTAAAAGACTCCCAGTTTGTTTGTTCTGCATTACCAAAGAAAGGTTTTGGATTTCCAAGTCCTTCTTTCTTTGATGCGATTTTAGCCCAAAGATCCCCAGAGATAGGATTTTCTATTTTCATTTCTGCGGGGGTATTAAAATTTCCTAAGCTTGCATTGTCAGTCATACACCCATTTGTTACAATGCATAAATCACCTTTATTAAGTTTAATTACATCTTCTTTTCCATTCTGCTCATAATGAATTGCTGTAACAGTAATTCCTTCCCCTTCTTCAAAATCTAAATCTTTAACAGTGTATTTCAAGGTAAAATCAACGCCGAAATTCTCTAAGTAAGTTTTTATAGGCAATATAATAGAGTCATATTGATTGTAAGGAGTTCTCGTTACACCCTCAAGAGTTTGGATACGTGAGAACTCAAATATCATACGATTCATATAACGTTTCAGCTCAAATAAACTTGACCATTTCTGAAATGCAAAGGTTGTTTGCCACATATACCAAAAGTTTGTTTCAAAAAAATGAGGTGTTTTTGCAAACCAATCGCATATGCGTAAATTATCTAGCTTTTCCTCTGGAGTAATCATTAGTTTCAATAGTGCCATACGATCAGCATCATCAAATCCCATAGATATAACATCAGTTACTTCTCCATCTTCATTTATAAGTCGTGCATTTGCATGAGTTGGATGTGCATGATCAAAATCAAGAATTTCATCGCAAACTGACATCCCTTCTCTTTCTAAGGATGGTATAGAAGCAAGTAGATCCCATGTATTCTCATAAGTTTCTTCATTAAGCATTCTTCCACCACGACAAACAAATCCATCAGTTGCATTGCCTGCTCCGTCATTACTTCCTCCGAGAATATTCATTCCTTCTAAAATGTGAATATTCTTGCCCGGGAAATCACAATCCCTAACTAAATATACAGCTCCAGCAAGTGATGCTAATCCGCCACCCACAAAATATATTTGTTTGTTTTCATGTTCTCTTCTCATATAGATACCCTCCATAAATCTTTAATTTTCTATGAAACACTTTATCTGACTTTCCAATAACATAAATATAATACTTCTGCTTTCGGATAGGTATATTCAAAAAATATAACCTGTATAATTTTTATACATTCTGCTTTAAATGTATAAAAAAATAAGTCGTGACAAATTTAAAAATTTATCACGACTTATTTTCGTATCTTTCCAAAGCTCTTATAAAATTTCCTTCAATTAATTCACTAAGCTTATCAATTATAACTTTAGGATTTTCCTTCATTCCTTCTTTCATCCATTGGATAACTAAGCCAGTAAATGCATGTGTATAAAAGTTGCCAATAAACTCCTTATCCTCTTTCTTAGCATTCATATTATGAGAAACTTCATTAACTACTCCCATAAGTAATTCATTTGTAACTGAATAGAGATATGTATCTAAATGATTTCTTCCTAAAGAATTTAAAGTATTGAGACAAAACGCTTTATTATTTTCTATATAAATAAAAATTCTATAAAATCCGTCTGTCCATGTGTCATAACTCCTATATTGAGATATACTTTCAACTGCTTCTGTCCTATAAATCCACTCGGTTAAATCATATATATCCTGAAAGTGATAATAAAATGTTTGTCTGTTAAGTCCACAACTTTCTACAATCTGCTTAACAGATATTTTATTTAAAGGAATATCCTTCATTAACTCCTTTAAGGAATTGGCAAGGGCCTTTTTCGTTATTAAAGAACTAGACAATTAATCACCTACTATTTTCAAAGTTAATATACAATCTCACTTGAAATTATACCTAAATGAAAGATTTTACTCAATAAAATAGGATAAACTTTAAAGTTCATCCTATAATTTGTTATGTATTTTTACGATTATAAACTTGTTAATTAAACAATAAACTTTGACATTTCTACTTTTAGATTATTTACAATTTCCATAGATTCCCTTGTGCTTTCGACTATTCCATTAGTTTTTTCATTTACATGTATTATTTTCTCTGCTATATTAGTTGTTCCAGAAGCCCCCTCACCTGCTGCTTCCGCTACTTGCTCAATTGTTTGTAAAACATTTTGAACGGACACTAATAATTCTTCTGAAGTAGAACTGAATTCTGTAACTAGGTTATCTACAAAAGATGCATCTTCACTATACTTTTCTGCTACATTTAACATAGATTTATATTCATTAGATACATTCTCTGTCATAAAAATCAGTAGATTATTTGAACTACTTGAAAGACTTCCTACTGATTGTATTACCTTTTCAGTTATGTTCTGTATTTGGATTACAGTTTCTTTTGATTGTTCTGCAAGCTTTCTTATCTCATCTGCAACCACCGAAAATCCCCTCCCAGCTTCACCAGCTCTGGCAGCTTCAATAGCTGCATTTAAGGCTAGCAAATTAGTTTGAGCTGTTATTTCCATTATTGCTTGAGATAAGATGCTAATTTGTTCAACCACCTTAGAGTCACTAATTGCTTTTTCTAATTCTACCTTAGTTTGAATAAATATAGTATTTGCTTTATCTTGAGCTTCAATAACTCTATCCTTTGTTTCAATAGCTCTTATGTTTATTTCCCCAGCTGCCTCTGCACCCGCTTGAGATTTTTGAGATATAGATTGTACTGCTCTTTCAACTTCCTGAGTAGTAGCTGCAATTTCCTCAGCTGATGCGGCTGTTTCTTCCATGCCTGCCGAAAGTTCTTCGGTAGTAGAAGACACTTCTTGTACATTTTCCATAAGTTCACTTGAATTTGCACTAATAACTTCATTTATTTTCAAAGTATTTTCAGCAGTAATCTTAACTTCCTTAATAATAGTCCTTAAATTTGATAAAAATAAGTTTAATGCCTTGGCCAAATCTGCTATTTCGTCTTTAGAGTTAACTTTAATTTCTTGTGTTAAGTCTCCTCCTCTTTCAGCAAGCGCAAAAAGCTCTCTTTTTAAAACATTCAAAGATTTTAAAATCCCAGATATAATAGCACTCGCGAAAACTATTGCAATTACTGTTAAAACTGAAATAATTACTACTGATATCAGTATTGCTTTTGAATAAATATCATTTCCTTCATTACTTGCTGTCCTGGCCATTTCTTTATTAAAATTCACAAGCTCTAATAGAGATACCGCTGCACTGTCAAAGGATTTTTTACCTTCTCCGCTCATAATTTTCATGGCTTCATCAGTTTTCAAATTTCTACTAAGTTCTATTGCAGCTTCATTAGCTATTATGTATTCACTCCACTGCTTCTTTACCATTGAGTAAATCGCTTTATCTTTATCCTCATAAAGTGATTTCTCATATAAAGACATTATGTTTTCAATTTCCGCTTTTTTAGCTTCCATTTCCTTTTCCTTTGTACTCATTACACTCTTATCTACTGTTACTATATGTTCATATTCCAAAATTCTGAAATCCGACATCATTGTATTTAAGTCTTCTGAAAATATTATCTTTGGTATTCTATTTTCTGAAATTACAGTAGAGTGGTTATTAATCCTTTTCAAACTATTTATAGAAAAAACTCCTATAAAAATTAATGAAGCTACTAACATTGAAATTAAGATAATCAATTTACCTTTAATAGTTTTTAGCAATTGCTTTCCCCCTAACCTAATAAAATATTTAACTATACTATCGTTCGATATATAATCTACTTTAATTTTATTAATTATATATTAACAATTGTATTTTTATAGACATATTGTTGATTAAGAAACTTATAAATATTATAATATTTATAAGTTTCTTAATAATATCAATTAATTTCAAAGTATTACCTTCACAATAGAATGACTATGAAATGAGGAAATATTCTAATGTCAAAAAACTCTAGCGATAAAAGATCACTTCAAACTAAAAAGATAATAAAAGATACTTTATCAGATTTAATTGAAGAAAAGGGTTTTAATGAAATATCAGTTACAGACTTAACTAGAAGAGCTAATATAAATAGAGGTACATTTTATCTACATTATGCTGATAAATATGATTTATTAGAACAGGTCGAAGAAGAATTGATAAAAGAAATTCAAGAGCATACCAAAAATTTAGATTGCCTAGATTTGCTAAATATAAATCTTGTAAGTGACTCTGATCCATTTACAATAAAGCTTCTTGAATATATTAAAGAAAATGCAAGCTTCATTAAGGCTATTTTAGGTCCAAAGGGTGATCCCATGTTTCGCATTAAGCTTAAAAAACTTATAGAAGCTAATTTATTTGAAAAGCAACTGTCAAGTGAATATAATCCAGGAAATATGTTAGTTGAAGAAGAGTATTTTATTTCTTACGTACTTTCAGCTCATTTAGGAGTAATTATGCATTGGCTTGAAAATGACCTAGAAAAATCCCCAAGGGACATAGCACTGATGTTATCGAAACTATCTATGCTTGGAAGTTTTACGGTATCAGGACTAGGAAATACTAAAAATGAAATTTAATACTAACTCTTAGATTTCATTTCTTAAAATTCATTTTGTTTCTAGAAAATATAGATTATTAAGAGATTTATTAGCTTTAATTTAACTTAATAAATCTCTTATTTAATATTGATATTATAATATTGATATTATAATCTTGTAATTTATGATTTTCCTAGCATTTGTAATGTATTCATCTCAACTTTATATATTTCCATTTTCCTGTTTTAAATCTTATATAAACAAATAGCCATCTTACAAATTGGTCTACAAATACCGCCATCCACGCTCCCGCCAGTCCATATCCACATATGTTGACAAATATATGTGCAAGTGCAACTCTAATTAGTATTGCTCCAAAAAATGTAGCTATTAGAGGCCAAAATGTATCTCCTGCTCCTCTTAGCCCTCCTGCTAATATAAGCTGAGATGATTGAAACGGTTGCACTAACGCTATTATTTTTAAGGCTATAGATGATTTCTTTATAATCTCTGGATCATTTGAATATAATCCTACAATCTGCGGACCAAAGAAAAAGAATATTACAGCCATAAACGTAGATATCATTGATCCAATTTTTCGTGTTTCTTTTGCATAATTTTCAGCCTGAGAATGTTCGTTAGTTCCAAGGCTTCTACCTACTAAGGATGATGCTGCTATTCCAAAGGCCTGGCCTGGCTGAAACGAAAGACTTAATATATTTAGCGATATTTGATGTGCTGCGTAAACAATGGTTCCAAGTCCTGCAACTATTTTTACAAATAAAAGCACGCCTACCCTTAAAGCCATTTGTTCTAAAGAAGCAGGCATGCCTATCTTTATTAAATTATACATTATATTTTTATCAAATTTAAAAGGCTTTTTTAAATTAAGTTTAATGATACTCTCACCTTTTATAACATATCTAAATAAAAGTATACTTGCAACCACATTTGATATAGCAGTAGATATCCCAGCTCCAGTAATGCCAAGGCTTGGAAATCCCAAAAGACCATATATAAGAAGTGCATTACCAATAACATTTAAAAAATTTGCTTTCAGGTTTATCTTCATGGGTATTTTTGTTTCGCCAATTCCTCGAAGTGCTGCTGATATAGACATACTAAATGATTGAAATATAAATCCTATCATAATAATTTTAAAATAAGTTTTACCCACTCCTAAAGTATCAGATTGTGCTCCCATAAACTTCATAATAGGTTCAGTAAATATTATTCCAAGAATTGACAGAGGTATTGCTAGCATCATCAAGCTTAACAACATTACATGCTTTAATGTTGTTTCTATTTTTTCATTTTTACCAGCCCCTAGATATCTGGCAACCATAGCTGTACCACCTACATTTAAAGCCTGAACAAGAGATAATCCTATAAATAACGGTTGATTTGTTATACCTACAGCTGCAACAGAAGCTGCTGCTACTCCATTATTAGTTATTCTTCCAAGCATCATCATGTCTATCATACTAAAAAGTGATCCTAAAAGAAGTTCTACAAGAACAGGCCATGCAATATTAATAACATCAGCTCTGATTGAATTATTAAACCACAAAAACAATTTACTTTTTTCAGCATTCTTATATTCTAAGTCAGCCATTATCATTCTTCTTTCTATAACTTATTTGTATATCTTTTATTGTACACTACATTATATTCGCTTTAAAAATATATTTCCCAGGATAACAGTCTAAAAAACTTATTTTTATACGTTTACTCTAGGTTTATCTTTGAATAATTTACTTTTTTATACATAATTAATTTATTATAAAATAAAACCCTGAGGATCACTCCTCAGGGTTACAATATTATATTGTATTTATTTAAGATTTTCTAGTTTACTCCAAAGATCTGGATTCTTCTTTTTAACATTTAATATTTTAAAGTTTTCTTTATTTACAAATGCCTGAGTAGTTTTTCCTTCTGCAATAAGTTTATCATCATCATTTCTTATAACTCTATATTTTAACACTACCTTAATTGGAGTTAATTCATCTAAACTAGTTTCAATTATAAGATTATCAGCATACTTTGCTCCTTGAATATATTTACATTGTGTTTCAATGAGCGGCATCATTATGCCCATATCTTCTATATCCTTATATGAAATACCTGATCCAACAATAAAGTCTTCTCTTGCAGTTTCAAAATATACATAATAATTAGAGTGATGCACAATTCCCATTTTGTCTGTTTCTGCATACCTAACCTTTAGTTTTGTTGTACTTTTATACATAAAAACTCATCCCTTTCATTAGTACTTAAAAGTTCACTCTAAATTTTTTAACTTATGTGTTATTCTTATTTAGAACTTGTGTTTTATCATCTTCCAACACTTCAGTTTTATCATCATTTATAACTTCAGTCTTATCACTATCTAAAACTTCTATGCTACCACCATTTAAAATTTTCATGAATTCATCGCCTGATATAGTTTCTTTTTCCCACAAATACCTTGCCAATTCATGAAGTTTGTCTTTATTTTCATTTAAAATATCAATTGCTTTTTTATAAGATTCTTTAATTATCTTTAAAACTTCTGCATCTACCTTTGCTGCAGTTTCAGCAGAACAAGCAAGGGATGCATCTCCTCCAAGATATTGATTTGATACAGTTTCTAGCGCCATCATACTAAAATCTTCACTCATACCATAACGTGTAACCATTGCTCTAGCAATTCTTGTTGCTTGCTCAATATCATTGGAGGCACCTGTGGTAATAGAATCGAATATAATTTCCTCTGCAGCACGTCCACCAGTAAAAGTAGTAATTTTATTAAGCATTTCTTCTTTAGACATTAAAACACGTTCGCCCTCTTCCACCTGCATAGTATATCCAAGTGCACCAGAGGTTCTAGGTATAATAGTAATTTTATGAACAGGTGCAGTATTTTTTTGCTTTGCAGCAACCAAGGCATGCCCAATTTCATGATAAGCAACAATAAGTTTTTCTTTTGTTGGAACAACAGCTCCCTTACGTTGATATCCAGCAATAACTGTTTCAATAGATTCATCAAAGTCAGATTGATTTACCTCTATTCTGTTGCTTCTTACAGCTCTTAATGCTGCCTCATTTGCAATGTTTGCAAGTTCAGCACCTGATGCTCCAGAGGTTGCCCTTGCTACTTTATTATAATCAATATTTTTATCTACTTTAATTTTTTTAGTATGCACCTTTAAGATTTCTTCTCGTCCTTTTAAATCAGGAAGCTCTACGGGAACACGTCTGTCAAATCTACCAGGTCTTAAAAGAGCCTTATCTAGTATTTCAGGACGATTAGTTGCAGCAAGAATTACAACTCCTTTGCCCCCATCAAATCCATCCATTTCAGTTAATAATTGATTAAGTGTTTGTTCTCGTTCGTCATTTCCAGTCATACCAGAATTATCACGCTTTTTTCCAATAGCATCAATTTCATCTATGAATACAATGCAAGGAGCCTTTTCTTGCGCCTGCTTAAATAAATCTCTTACCCTTGCTGCACCCATACCTACAAACATCTCAACGAACTCAGATCCCGAAATAGAGAAAAATGGAACCTTCGCCTCACCAGCAACTGCCTGAGCAAGTAGTGTTTTCCCTGTACCTGGAGGACCAACCAATAATGCTCCCTTTGGAAGTCTTGCTCCAATTTCTTTGTATTTATCAGGTCTATGCAAAAAGTCTACAATCTCAGTAAGTGCTTCTTTTGCCTCATCTTGGCCAGCAACGTCTCCAAAAGTCTTACCTGTTTGTGCAGCAACATACACTTTGGCATTACTTTTTCCAAAACTCATTTTATTTCCCATACCACCCATTTTCTTTTGCATCATTCTTCCAAGTATCTGCCCCATTCCTATGAAAAGAACCATTGGTAAAATCCAATTCATTAAAAAATTAGTAAGTGGAGAATTTTCTTTAGGAATTACTTTTGAAAATTTTACTCCAGCAGTTTTTAAATTATTTACAAGATTAGGATCATCTAGCTTTCCTGTAACGTATACAGTTTTTTCTTCATCAGTCTTAGAACTAAATGTAATTTTTGTATCCTGTATTTCAACAGTGTTTATTTTCTTTTCATTTACCATTGTTAAAAATGTTCCATAATCAACTTCAACTATACGTTGTTTTTGAAGATTAGGCATAAGCCATGTATTTAGCATCATAAGTCCTATAAATGCCAGTATATAATAATAAAACAAAGGACCCTTAAGTTTCTTTATATTTTTCATTTTTATTAGTACTCCTTATCTTAATTAATTTTACTATAAACTCATATCTGAATTATTTATCTTCTGTAATAAAACATTTAGCTTTTGTAATCCTTCAATAATATCATTTATATTTTCTGTAGATTCGGTTTTTAAAGAAATATCGAACTTTCTCGTAAGCAAGTCTTCAATATCTAAAATAGCACTTTCCCCCTTTTCTGACAAGTGGACTTTTACAACTCTTTCATCCATCTTATCTCGCACACGATTTAGAAACCCTTCTTTTTCTAACTTCCTGCACATAGCTGAAATATTTGCCCCTGCTACACATAAGTTCTTTCCTAAATTTCCAATTGTTTGTTCCTGTTCTCTAACATCTGTAAGTATTCTTACCTGCATAGCAGTTAACCCATGCTTGTCATACATAGGGCGGAAAATACTATCCATATTTACCGATATATCTCTAAGCAAATTCCATATAGTATTATTAAAATCCATAACCTCCATATTCTATTCCTCCAAACTTTTTGTAAACATTCGTCACATTATATATACAATATAAATAATATGTTTTATAATTTATATTGTCAATACACAGAACAGTTAATTAATAAATTAGTCATAAATGTTTATTAAAGTTTTCATTTATAGTATAAATTATAGTTCAAAAGGAAGTCATGCTTATGAAAAAATTATTAAAATTACTTTTTAGCAGAGCATTTTTAATTGGATGTGCTATTCTTGTTCAGATTTTTACTCTTGTTATTATGATTTGGAAGTTCGGAGAATATTTCATTTATTTTAATACTATCAGCTCTCTACTCAGCGCTATTGCAGTACTGTGGATTATTAACAATAAAAACAACCCTGCATATAAGATAGCCTGGATAATTCCAATTATGCTGTTTCCTATTTTCGGCGGACTTTTTTATTTAATGTTTGGCGGGAACCAAATTAGCAAACGTAATAAACAAAAAATGAAATCAATGTATAGTAAAATGTTTAATATTTTAAATAGGGATAAAAATACTTTAAAAGAAATTGAATCTAAAGATAAAAATGCGGCCAATCAAGCACGTTATATAGAAAAGTATTCTTTATGTCCTGTATACCCAAATTCATTTTCAGAGTATTTAACACCTGGGGAAATGAAATTTGAAAGATTAAAGCAAGAATTAAAAAAAGCACAAAAATATATATTTTTAGAATATTTCATTATCGAAGAAGGAGTCATGTGGAATTCTATTTTAGATATTCTCGTAGAAAAAGTGAAGCAAGGCGTAGATGTTCGTGTGATTTATGATGATTTTGGCTGTTTAACAAAACTTCCATATAAATATGATAAACATCTGAAAAATCTTGGCATTAAGTGTTGTGCTTTTAATCCTCTCATTCCAGTACTATCAATAAGAATAAATAATCGTGATCATCGTAAAATTGTTGTGATTGATGGCCATACAGCCTTTACAGGTGGTGTTAACCTTGCAGATGAATATATAAACGCCTGCGAAAAATATGGACACTGGAAAGACTCTGCCATTATGATTCAAGGTGAAGCAGTATGGAACTTTACAATTATGTTTCTTTCTCTGTGGAACTATTTGAACAATACAGATGAAGACTATGAAAAATATAAGTGTTTGTCGTTTGATGAAAAAGCATTAAAAAATGATGGTTATATACTTCCTTTCGGTGATAGTCCTTTAGATGGAGAAGCTTTAGGTGAATCTGTGTATATGAATTTAATTAACAATGCAAAGGATTATATATACATCAATACTCCTTATTTAATTCTTGACCATGAAATGACTGTTGCTCTATCTCTGGCAGCAAAACGAGGAGTTGATGTTAAAATTGTAACTCCTTTTATTCCCGATAAAGCCTATGTTCATACAGTAACTCGTTCATATTATAAAGCTTTAATTGAAAGTGGCGTAAAGATTTATGAATATACCCCTGGCTTTATTCACGCTAAGTCTATTGTGGTAGATGATGATTTTGCTATAATAGGTACTATTAACCTTGACTATAGAAGCCTTTATCTTCACTTTGAATGTGCAGTGTGGATGTACAAAACAAGTAGTATTCTTGATATTAAGAGTGATTTTATTAATACACTAAAAAAATGTAAATTTATTGATTTAGATCAATATAGGAATTTGCCTTGGTATAAAAAAGTTATGGCATTATTTTTACGCGTATTTGCACCACTTATGTAAAAAGAAGGAATTTCGTTTTGACGAAATTCCTTCTTTATTATTTCATTAGTTTGCAAATATTATTAGTGAATTCTACTGGATCACTTATAGGTAATCCTTCAATAAGAAGTGCTTGGTTATATAGAACGCTTGTGTACAAGTTAAGTTTATCTTTATCATTTTCGTAAGCTTCTTTTAATGATTTAAATACATCATGATTTATATTTATTTCTAATGCTTTATCTGCTTTCACATTTTCATTATTTGGCATAGAATTTAATATTTTTTCCATTTCTATTGTAAGTTCCCCTTCGCTAGAAAGACATACAGGATGATTTTTCAATCTCTTTGATGCTTTAACACTAGCTACTTTTTCAGATAAAATATTTTTCATATATTCAAATATTTCTTTTGTTTCTTTATCATCTACACTTGAAGAATTATTATTTTCCTCTGCTTCTATTCCTAAGTCACCGCTTGATACAGACTTAAATTCTTTATCTTTGTAGCTCATTATCATTCTTACAGCAAATTCATCTATGTCATCAGTAAAGAATAGTATTTCATATCCCTTATCTGATACAAGTTCTGCTTGTGGAAGTTTTTCAATTCTTTCAATTGATTCTCCTGCAGCATAGTAGATATATTTTTGATCTTCAGGCATTCTAGAAACATATTCACCTAAAGTAACCATCTTTTTCTCTTTTGATGAATAGAACATTAATAAGTCCTGAAGTACATCTTTGTTACTTCCAAAATCACTGTATACACCATACTTTAACTGTCTTCCAAAGGACTTATAAAACTCTTCATATTTATCTCTTTCATTTTTTAGAGTATTTTCTAATTCGCTTTTTATTTTAGACTTAATATTTTTAGCAATTAGCTTTAACTGCCTATCATGTTGAAGCATTTCTCTAGATATATTAAGAGATAAATCTTCTGAATCCACCATACCTTTTACAAAACTAAAGTAATCTGGCAATAAATCGGCACACTTATTCATAATCATAACGCCATTTGAATATAACTCTAACCCTTTTTCATATTCTCTTGTGTAAAAATCATATGGCATTTTTTCTGGAATAAATAAAATTGCATTATAGCTTACAGTACCTTCTGCTTTAATATGAATATGCTTTAATGGTTTATCAAAGCCATAGTGTTTTTCAGCATAAAAATTGCTGTAGTCTTCATCTGTAAGTTCACTTTTATTCTTTTTCCATATAGGAACCATGCTGTTTATGGTTTCTTCTTCTTTATAACTTTCATATTCATTTTCGCTGCCTTCTTTAAGTGCGCTCTTAGTTACATCCATTTTAATTGGGTATCTAATAAAATCAGAGTATTTCTTAATAATAGATCTTAATCTATATTCTTCTAAATATTCATCAAAGTTTTCATCTTCTGTGTTTTCTTTTATTTTAAGTATAATTTCTGTACCAACTGAATCTTTTTCACACTGTTCAATAGTGTAACCTTCTGCACCCTTAGATTCCCACTTGTAAGCCGTATCACTTCCAAAGGATTTGCTGATAACAGTAACAGTATCAGCTACCATAAACGCAGAATAAAATCCTACACCAAATTGACCAATTATATCATAGCCATCTTTAAGTTGATTTTCCTTTTTGAATGCTAAGGATCCACTTTTTGCTATAACTCCAAGATTTTCTTCAAGCTCCTCTTTTGCCATTCCTATACCAGTATCAGAAATCTTGAGTATTCTATCCTCCTTATTTATATCTAATTTAATATAATAATTATCTTTTTCAAACGTTAAAGAATCATCTGTTAATGCTTTGTAATAAATTTTATCAATGGCATCACTAGCATTAGAAATAAGTTCTCTTAAAAAAATTTCCCTGTGCGTGTAAATTGAATTAATCATCATGTCTAAAAGTTTTTTAGATTCGGCCTTAAATTCTTTTGTTTCCAATTAAATCTTCTCCCTTCGTAATAAAAATCATATATTTTAGCTTTTATTATTAGCACTCCACCTCAGCGAGTGCTAATCTCTAATTTTTATATATCACAATTAAAATCTTATGTCAATACCTCTTAAGTTATCCTACTTATTCCATTAAATTATCTTTGTTGATTGTCATGTTATCAATTCACCTTGAAATATCCTAGAGCCGCAGTAAAATTTCCATCCCTTTTATCTTCCATATAATTTTGTAATCTTCCGTATCTTTTCTGTCAATTCAGTGGTAAATTCATTTTCTAATAAGCGCCATCTCCAGTTATCCCCAACTGTTGATGGTGTATTAATCCTCTCTTTGTTACCTAACCCCAAGTAATCTTGCATTGGTATCACTGCTAAATCAGCAACACTTGAAAGTGCTGATCTAATAAATTTCCAATTAATGTCTTTTTCACTGGTAATATCTAAATAGTCTATGGCAAACTTTTTATCCTGAGGATTAAGGTTTTTATACCACCCTAAAATGGTTTCATTATCATGGGTTCCAGTATAAACTACAGAATTTCTATAATAATTATGTGGTAAATAATCGCTTTCTTCTCTAGAATCAAAAGCAAATTCTAATACTTTCATTCCTGGATATCCAGTTTTCTTAACAAGCTGTAAAACACTTTCTGTTAAAAATCCTAAATCTTCAGCAATTATATTCAAACTACCAAGCTTATCTTTTAATTTTTTAAAGATATCATAGCCGGGCCCCTTTCTCCAAATGCCATTTTCTGCTGTGATTTCCCCATAGGGTATAGAATAATATTCATCAAAACCCCTAAAGTGATCTATGCGAACAACATCGTGCAAATTGAACGAATGTGCAATCCTTTGAATCCACCAAGCATAGGAAGTACTTTTGTGTTTCTCCCAATCATAAAGGGGATTGCCCCATAACTGTCCTGTTTTTGAAAATGCATCTGGTGGACACCCTGCAACTGCAATTGGATTTCTATTTTCATCAAGTTGAAATAGTTCTGGATGAGACCATGCATCTGCACTATCAAAAGCAACATAGATTGGGATATCTCCAATAATTTTAATACCGCATTCATTAGCATAGTTTTTTAACTTTGACCATTGCAATGCAAATATAAATTGTAGAAACTCATAAAATATAATTTCATCTGCATACTTGACTCTAAGCCTTTCCATTGCATCAGTTTCCCTCATTTTGATATCATTTTCCCACTTACCCCAACTAATACCCAAAAAATGATTTTTAATGGCCATATAAAGAGCATAATCATCTAACCAGTAAGAGTTTTTACACACAAACTCCTGAAATTCTATTCTTTTACTAATATCACTTCTAACGTATGCAGTTTTTAATATTCTAAATCTTGATAAATATATTTTTTCATAGTTTATATATCTATCATCATCCCCAAAGTCATAGGCATTACATTCTTCCTTAGTTAAATATCCTTCATCTATTAATGTTTCTAAATCAATGAAGTAAGGATTACCAGCAAAAGTAGAGAAAGATTGATATGGCGAATCCCCATATCCTGTAGGCCCTAAGGGAAGTATTTGCCAGTAACTCTGCCCTGATTCTTTTAATTTGTCTATAAACTCATAGGCATTTTTCGAAAATGATCCTATTCCATACTTTGATGGTAAACTAGCAATTGGTAGTAATATCCCGCTGCTTCTCATTTTCTCCCCCTTACTGCATCATCGCTGTAACAATCTACCCCTTGACAGTCCCTGATACAACACCTTTATAATATATTTCTGACATGCAAAGTAAAATATTACAATTGGAATAATCGCAAGTACTAACATTGCCGTCATAGCTCCCATATCTATTGAACCATATCCAACCTTACAATATTATATTACTTAAAAATTTCATTATACTGCATTTTATTGAAATCACACTTAACTTTCTAATAGTAAATAGGCTAGTCATTTTTATTTGACTAACCTGTTTTAAGTTCGTTTAATTATTTTAAGATAACTTTAAATTTAATGAAGAATCATACCCAATATTGGAGTTGCTTTCAAGAATTAGATCTATAAATGCTCGGGTAATAACTGGATCAAATTGATTACCACTACATCTTTTTAGCTCATCAATAGCTTCATCATAAGTTTTTCTTTTGTTATATGGTCTATTGGATGTCATAGCATCAAAACTATCTACAACTGTTAAAACTCTCGCTAGAAAAGGTATCTGTTCCCCTTTAAGATTACTTGGATATCCCTTCCCGTCATACCTTTCATGATGGTGCAGTATGAGAGGGGAAATATCTCTTAGTGATTCAACAGGTTTTATTATTTCTACTCCATTTAACGGATGGCCTTTAAGCATTTCCCATTCTTCATTAGTTAATGACATTCTTTTATTTAATACTTCCTTTGGAATATTTATCTTGCCAATATCATGCATATAAGCTCCGTATATAAGCTTTTTCTTATCTTCTTCATCAAGTCCAAGTTTATTTGCCAGCATTTTGCTGTAAATTACCACTCTTTCAACATGCCCATATGTATATTTATCTTTTGCATTAATAACGCTTATCAAAGTTTTTATGGATGTAACAAGATCTATATGTCTTTCCTCTATATCATTTTTTAATTCATCGAGTATTGAAGTATAACACTCAACCCTGTTTTTATTAAAGAACTTAGCTCGATAAAGGGCATCATCTGCACTTTTAATAAGTTCAACATCACTTTTTGCTTTATCTGGATAGATAGAAACTCCCATTGAAACTGTTATCTTCCCATTAGGTTGATTTTCTTCTCCCTCAAAGTAAGTCTTTTCTATTTTATATCTTATGTTTTCTGCAATGCTAATTGCATCTTTTTCTGAAGTATCAGGTAATATTATTGAAAATTCTTCTCCCCCATACCTAGCAACAATATCATTTTCTCTTGCATTATTTTTGAGTATTGACCCTATACTTTTAAGTACTGCATCACCCTTTTGATGTCCATAAAGGTCATTATAATGTTTGAAGTAATCTATATCAATGAATATCATAGAAATGGGCTTATTTCCCTTTTCATATGACATCACTTTTTCTCTTAATACATCATGAAAAAATCTATGGTTATATACACCAGTAAGTCCATCCTGATTTACCAACCTTTGAAGTTCCTTAATATGTTCACTTTCCATCCTTACATAAAACCCAAGAGGCCATGCAGTGAGAATAAATACTCCTGCTAAAATTAAATCATTTTCAAAATATTGATTTACTTCTACTCCTTGTATTCCAACAATATCTATTGTCAATATAATAATTGAAGAAATACAGGCTACTATTACTCCTTGTTTCATGCCTGATTGTATAGTGGTAGTTATTATAATAAATAAGAACAAAAATTTATAGCTGCTCTTATAACCACCGGAGAGAAGTATTGCAGCAAAAAACATCGATATAAATACTATATTTTCAATTACTTGTATAAACATATTATGTCTTATGCTATTTTTTTTCGTTGTTGCAAATGTCCATATGATATAAATTAGAGATAGTAGCATTATAAATATAACATAAGACAGATAGCTATAGTAGCTCTTTACATTTTCTATTAAAGAATCATTATTATCAAAATATCTTCTTAAAAAAGCTATGCCAGAAAATAATAATGATGATATTTTTACAATTGACAGTATTTCATATATTCTTTTATGCTTATCAATTTCAAAATTTGACATTCTATACTTACCTCAACTTTACTGTAAAAAGAATATAATAAGGTGAAATTTTTTCACCTTATTATATATTACTTATTAGTGTACTATTCGTCTCTAAGACATTTTGGCTCTTCAGGTTGATATGAAAACCATGAACATGCAGATGTAGCTACTGAAGCAGCAACAATAGTAGTTAGTGTTGCGATTAACGCTAAAAATTTGGAATTTAGTTTTTTCATTTTATTTTCACTTCCTTCCTATATATAATAGATATTTTAAAAATATATCTATTTTAGCTAATATTAAGTGCCCACTTTTAGTAAGAGTAAAGGTTTGCCAAGCTATGCCTCCCGTTAGACATAGCGCGTATACAAGAAGTGCTGCTTTGTTAAAATTAAAATATGCTATCATTATAAATATATCAATTATCAAATAACTATTTAAAATCAGAATAGATCTCTTTTTCATTCGCTTTCTTTTTTCTTGGCTTTTAATACGCTTTGATGGATTATCAACAGGAGCTAACTTATAAATCATATAGTAAGACCATATAAAAACTATTATCTCTAAAATTAAAGCAATTTTAAAGTTTATATAAACACATACTAAAAAAGATATTAATAACGCTTGTCCAATACATATGATTACTCCGATAGAAGTACAATTTCCTGGTGAACTTGCATGAGCCCCTCCTGAATATTTTCTAAATATACTTGCTGTAAATAATACTATTAGTGCTTCAAGAGATACATGAAACATAAGACCAAATGTACCTACAAGAAATATAGAAATAATAGTCTGTATAAGTGCAAATGTTCCATAAGCTATAACATCTCTTTTGTCATCATTCATATTTAATTCTAAAGCTACTCTATTTGCAATGTTGCTGGATAGTTTTTCCATTTATATCTCTCAACTCTTTTCTTTTTGACAATCTTATATAGTATGCTATTGCAACAACCGCAAAAACTATAATAGATGGAATTCCATATAATGTTTTTAGAATCGGATCACTAAATACATGATTTATATCAGCTCCTAAAATATATTGTATTATAAGTACATTAATTCCTTCACATATAAACTGTAGAATTATCACAGTTATAGCAGATCGTATTGATGCACTTAAATCAATTTTATTTATATTAACTGTTAATGCGATAATTATAAAAACATTTATTATAGTATGTACACCATAGTGAATAGGAAGAAATCTAACCATATATGCCATAAACCCATATAAAAGACTGGATG
The DNA here is from genome assembly GCF_000765165.1 of Clostridium sp. HMP27. NCBI lineage: Bacteria > Bacillati > Bacillota > Clostridia > Eubacteriales > Clostridiaceae > Clostridium > Clostridium sp. HMP27. The sequence goes on from NZ_JMFY01000018.1 coordinate 351,226, forward strand.
TTATATATTTTTTAGTATTGATAAAACCTTTAGAAAATGCATATACCCCAAAAATAAATAAAAATGCCTCCGGTAATCCTCTTACAAAAAACTCCGTTAGAGTTAATTTCAACATATTCTTTTCTCCTTTAATAACTTTATATATAATTGCATCTATTAATTAAATTATTACACTTTTAACATAAGAACTATCAACCATCATTAAATTTACTATTTATGTATACCATACATTATTTAATTAAATATGTTTTCTGATTTACCTCTTTAATTACGTTAAAAATGATTATAAAAACAAAACATCTTATAAATATATCACCAATACTTAGAATACTATAACCAATATCGATTATATCTGATAAAGACTTTAACTTTATCTCCGAATTTCCCAGAACATGTAAGTCATTAACCTTACTGAACGAATCTTCTTTTACATAGCCTGTCCAATAGGATAATGTAGGAAATACAGGCATACTTCCGTTATTAGCTTTTATAACAGTATTGTTTAAAGTACTTCCAATAAAAATAAATATACATCCAATTATAGAACTATAATATTTTTTATATTTTATTATAGGGATTAAATATACACTCAAATAAATAGACTTTATTAAACTTGCGTATTCTACAAATCTATAATCTCCCAAAAAAATTGTAGCTTGTAAAAAAATATATAGCATCTCATATATAAATATAGGATACATAGCCCACGATTTAAAAAATGGTTTTAAATTGTATCCTTTTATTTTTGCAACTAATAGTGCTACCAATATAACTTCTATCATATTATTAATCTCACATTTCTATTGTAAATTTATATAATATTTATGTAGTCATCCCCAAATTGTTATTTATATACTTATTATCTCATATTTACCTTACCACTTAACCTTATTATATCAATTTTTTTAATTTTATTCCACTCATTTATTAAAAAGCCTAAGTATTTTTACTCAATAATTTATATTTACTATTAACATAAAAATGATTGAATGGATATAAAAGTTATAATATAATAAAATATACCTCAATTAACAATTTCGTAACATTTAATTAATACTTTGTTAATATATAGCACTGTTTTTGAATTATTTATCATCGATAATTAAACATTAAAAATTTAAAAATATATATTTGGAGGATTTAGAATGATTAAAAAACTTGAAAATGGCGATTTAGAAATTTCTGCACTTGAGATCAAGGATGTTATTGATATAAAATTACTTCAAACCTTCCAAGATAACTTTGCTACTGGCATGAATATTGCAAGTGTTACTGTAGATAATGATGGACAACCTGTAACACGTCCAAGCTGCTATACAAGTTTCTGCATGGATTTTACACACTCCACTAAAATAGGAGATGATAGATGTGCTATATCCCATAAAAAGGCTGGAGAAGAAGCTGCTAAAACAGGAAGGCCTTATGTATTTACTTGCCACGCAGGATTAATAGATTTTGCGGCACCTATATTAGTTAATGGTCATTTAATAGGAACAATCTTAGGCGGCCAAATTTTGACTTCCGCTCCTATGGAAGACAAATTTAGGAAAACAGCATCTGAAATAGGAGTTGATCCAGAAAAGTATGTTGCTTCAGCTAAAAAAGTCTATATGACAAAGCAAGAAAATGTACAAGCTGCTGCTGAAGTGTTATTTATTATAGCAAATGCTCTTTCAAAGATGGGTTATGAACAACTTAAATTAAGTAATATGTCACAAACCCTTTCAGATAACTTTAGTCAAATTTCTGCTACTATGGAAGAACTTTCTGCATCTTCATCAAATGTAACAACTAATCAACATAATTTAAGTGATGAAATTGTTAATGTAAAGGAAATCTCTATAGAAATAAACTCAATATTAGATTCAATAAAAACCATAGCAGATAAAACAAAAATGCTGGGATTAAATGCTGCAATAGAAGCTGCAAGAGCAGGAGAAGTTGGCAGAGGTTTTGGGGTAGTTGCTACTGAAATTAGGACTTTATCTCAAAACTCAAAAGAGACAGCTTTAAAAATAATGGATCTTACAAAGAAAATTCAAGATTCTGTTGATAAAACAATAGAAACTTCAAATGAAACACTGCAAACTACTGAACAGCAAACTGCAGCAATTCAAGATATTACTTCAAATTTATTAGAATTAACAAGTTTAGCTGATGAGCTAAATACTATGACAAAACATAAATAATAGAGAGTATACATAAATTTCATTTGAATAAATTTATGTATACTCTTTTAATTTATTATAAGATAATTACATTATTAATTCTCTTATAAATCACCACTGCCTTCCTGGATCATCTGCCATATTATTAAGAGTTCCTCTCGGATATAAAACAGAGTAGTGATCCATTAAAGGATCGTTATTAGTCTTTGTAAGTTGTGGAAATACAAATAAAACTTTAAATTCTTCTCCTACTTTATAACCTATAATTTCTTCTCCATTATACTTTACATCATATTCTGGAGTTCCAAATTCCTTTTTTACCATTGAAAGAGATATTTTCTTTAAGCTGCTATCAAAAGATCTAACTTCAAAAATTTGAGTGCCTTTATTAAATCCAAATACTACGTTGTATTTTGAATAAGTTGCATAATTGCCCTTTGCTTTTGGAACCCAATCTGTTTTATCTGCTTTACCCCATTTTTTTTCTACATCTTCGATAATATTGGATTTAACTTGAAAATCACAATTAATGATTTTTCCTACCTTTGCTAAATTTCTAATATTGTCAAGTAATATCTTTTGTGAACTATCTTGTCTTATTGGTTTATTTGAGCTATCTTCAGAATTTGTTGTTGAACTATTGTTTGAAGAAGTTTTATCAATGGTTCCTCCCGACTTAACATCAGTGTTATTTGAGACCTCAGTCTTGTTTGAATCATTATTCTTATTATCGTTTAAAGGTTTTGTTGTACTTGAACATCCTACTATAAGGCTTAAAAATATGGCTAAAATGCTCCATGTAATTGACTTCTTACTAAATAATAAAATCATGATAACTCTCCTTTTATTATACTTACTAAAAATTATAGGGATTCAGAAAGTAAATTTTCAAAGGTACTATAGGCTTCAGTATAAGTAAAAATCAAATACTTTAAATTCATTAAGTTTGATCCACCTTTCACTTTTTCATCCTCCAAATGTAATCTATATTTACAGACTACAACTGTGGGAGTCGTCTGTCAATAAACAACTCAACTTCCATATAGGCTCGTTACCATATTATTATAATCTTATACCTTTCATAACTTTATAGTTAATTTTTGTCATTCATTTAATTATTAAATTGTATTATAATAGTTATGTAAATATATAAAATACATTTTTTTATTAAGGGGCGATAAAATGAATAAACGTTACATAGGCTTACTGGCCTCATCTCATTTTATAGTGGATATATTTCAAGGGGCACTGCCTGCAATGCTTCCATTTTTGATATCCAATCGTAATTTAAGCTATGCTGCTGCTGCAACCTTGGTATTTGCAGCAAATATAAGTTCTTCAGTAATTCAACCATTGTTTGGATTTTATGCTGATAAAATTTCTATTCCTTGGCTAATGCCTATAGGTGTTTTAATGGCAGGAATAGGAGTTGGTCTTGTAGGTGTACTTCCAAGCTATCCACTTATATTAATTGCAGCTGCTATAAGTGGTATAGGTAATGCTGCTTTTCACCCTGAAGGCACCCGTATAGTGAATAGTATGTCTGGGGAAAAAAAAGGAACAGGAGTAAGTACCTTTGCCGCTGGCGGCAATATGGGATTTGCTGTAGGTCCTATACTTACTACTTCAATTATACTATTATTAGATTTGAATGGTTCTCTACTTCTAATTTTGCCTGCTGTAATAGTTTCTCTAATATTATTTGTAAAAAAATCAGACTTATATAAGTATGAAAATACTAAAACTAATAATATATTAAATTCTTCTGAAACAGTTAAAGATGAATGGAATTCCTTTCTTCGTCTTGGAGCCGCAATTTCCTGTAGGTCCGTTATATTCTTTGGTCTTAATACCTTCCTTCCACTTTACTGGATAAATGTATTTGGCCAATCTAAAACTGCAGGTAGTGCTGCCTTAACTATATTAATTGTTACCGGTGCTATGAGCACTCTTGTTGCTGGTCGTTTAGCAGATAAATTCGGCTACAAAAAAATAATTGTAATGGGTTATGCATCACTTATACCGCTTTTATTTATCTTTATAAATATTCAAAATGTGAAACTAGCAACTTTAATGCTAATACCTATAGCTATAGGATTATATGCACCTTATAGCCCAATGGTAGTTTACGGACAAAAATATTTACCAAATCATATAGGTTTAGCTTCTGGAGTTACTTTGGGACTTGCTGTAAGTGTTGGAGGCGTATTTGCTCCTATACTAGGGTGGATTTCTGATAACTACAGCATTCATTCAGCAATTTCCTCTCTTGCAATAATACCTATTATCGCAACAATAATAAGTATTAGTTTACCCATACCTCAAATAGATATAAATACAAAAAAAGTTAATATTGAATTGACTGATTAATGTAAAAACTAAGACTATAGTACAGTATTCCTGGCTATAGTCTTTTGATAATTTTATCATCATTTATACAACTTGTTTTTATAATATCCCTCTGAAAGATACAGTGCTCCTAAAGGATTGTGTGCAAGTACTCTATCCTTAACTGCAAAAACAGTTATAGGTGCATCAGAACATTTTATAAATAGCGAGTCATGTCCTACACATAATCCCAGCATAATATTCAATTCTGTTTTTGCACTATTTAGAAAATTAGCCTGTCCTATAGGATTGCACATCGGCTCATAAGTTCCTGGTCTTACCTTTTCATTATCTTTAATGTTCAAATATTCCTTAGGTATGCTTCCATTTTTGCACACTATTGAATCAACATCAAAGCCATTGTGCCTTAATATTTTACATAACATCTTTGCTTCATTACTTAAACCTATACAAAATGCTACTCCAAGCTTTTTAAATCTGCATTTGTTTGCAAAATCCATTATCTCTTCAAGTCTTGTTTTTTTACAATATCCTTCTGCTTCAACTAATGCAGAATTGTACGCTAATTTATAGCTTTCTTCTGCAAGATATAATTTCTTTATATTTTCCTGTTCCCCTTTTTCATTGCATGGACAATTAGTAGGTAACTTTTGCAGTTCTCCCTTTTTACAGTGATGTTCACTACACATAGCACAAGTATATAACATATTCCCACCTCAATTTTGTTATTTAAAAATTTATATTTTTCTCCTTCTTCCATTTTATCTATATTAATTATACTACTATATTCATATTTAATTACTCATAATTTATTATATTAAAGGACTAGCTAAGTATTTTTAGCTAGTCCTTTAATATTAGATATTCAATTTATTTTGAAAACCAATTGAAATTAAACTTTTTCTTACAACACTTCTTTTTAAATTTGATATGGTGTTTCTTGATAAACATAGTAATTTAGCCAATTTGAAAATAGCAAACTTGCGTGAGCTCTCCACCTTACTACTATATCTTCATTTGGATTATCGTCTAAAAAATAATTCTTAGGTACATCCATTTCAAGTCCTCTTGAAATATCTCTATTATATTCTGTCTTTAAAGTTAGTGGATCGTATTCTGAATGTCCAGTTATAAATATTTGCCTTTCATCTTTTGAAGTTACTATATATACCCCTGCCTCATTTGATTCAGCTAAAATTTCAAGTTCATTGACTCCTTCTATATCTTTTCTTAAAATTTCAGTATGTCTTGAATGGGGAGCATAGAACTCATTATCAAATCCTCGCAAAAGTTTAACTTTTTTGTTTAAAACTTTATGACTAAAAACACCAAACATTTTTTTAGAAAGATGATACTTTGGAATCCCAAAATGCTGATAAAGTCCTGCTTGTGCTGCCCAACATATATGAAGGGTTGATGTTACATTAGTTTTAGAAAAATCCATAATTTCCTTTAACTCATTCCAATAATCTACATCTTCAAAATCCAAATGCTCAATAGGGGCTCCTGTTATTATCATTCCATCGAATCTTTCCTCTTTAACATCTTTAAAAGAGTAATAGAAGCTCTCTAAGTGTTCTTCTGATGTATTTTTTGATTTATGTTCCTCTACATGTAAAAGTTTTATATTTACTTGCAGAGGAGTGTTACCTAAAAGTCTTAAAAGCTGATTTTCTGTTTCAATCTTAGTTGGCATTAAATTTAATATTGCTATTTTTAAAGGCCTAATATCTTGATGTAATGCTCTATTTTCATGCATTACAAATATATTTTCCTCTGTAAGAAGCTTTGCTGCTGGAAGATTTTCTGGTATTATAATTGGCATATTTGCATTCCCCTTATCTCATTAATTTTAAAATTACTTTCTCAAATTATATAAAAGCAATAATTAAAAAAGTTAATTTTTAATCTAAATTTCCTAGAGCTTGATTAAAATCCTTTATAATATCTTCAATATCTTCAATTCCTACAGAAACTCTTATCAAATCCGATGTAACTCCTGAAGCTAACTGTTCTTCTTCATTAAGCTGTCTATGAGTGGTACTTGCCGGATGAATTACTGAAGTTCTAGCATCTCCTAAGTGCACAACTAGAGCTGCCAATTTTAATTTTCTAATAAACTGCTTTCCAGCTTCAACTCCACCTTTTATTCCGAAGGTTAAAATACCACTAGCCCCTTTAGGTAAATATTTTTTAGCTAAATCATAGCTAGAATGACTTTGGAGGAAAGGATAACTTACCCAACTAACCTTTTCATGATTTTCTAGGTACTGTCCCAATTTTAAAGCATTATAGCTGTGCCTTTCCATTCTTAAATGAAGTGTTTCAACCCCTAGGTTGAACAAAAATGCATTAAAAGGACTTGTGCAAGCCCCCAAATCTCTTAATAATTGAACACGAGCTTTTACTATATATGCTGCACTTTTAAAAGTTTCCACATATTTAATTCCATGATAACTTGGGTCTGGCTCTGTAAGGTCGGGATATTTCCCATTATCCCAGTTGAAATTTCCTCCATCTATGATAATTCCACCTATACTAGTTGCATGTCCATCAATATATTTTGTTGTAGAATGAATAACTATATTTGCTCCATGCTGAATTGGATTACATAAATATGGCGTGGCTAAGGTATTGTCCACAATAAACGGCACTTCTTTTTTCTTTGCAACTGTTGCAAGTTTTTCAAAGTCTAATATATTTAATCCTGGATTTCCTATGGTTTCTCCAAAGATTGCTCTAGTATTATCCTTAAAACAGCTTAATATTTCCTCTTCACTAGCATCAGGATTAACAAAGGTTACATTAATTCCAAACTTTTTTAAAGTTGTTGATAATAGTGAAAAAGTTCCTCCATAAAGAGTTGATGTAGCTACAATATGCTCACCGTTTTTACAAATATTTAATATAGATAGAGCAGTTGCAGTTTGTCCTGAAGATACTGCAAGAGCTCCAACACCACCTTCCAATTCATTAACCTTTTCTTCAAAGGCAGTTACAGTTGGATTACTTATTCTTGAATACATATGTCCTTCTGATTTCAAATCAAATAATGCTGCTACTTCATCTGGATCATTGTATTTATATGTTGTACTTTGATAAATTGGTAAAATCCTTGGTTCTCCTGAATTAGGCTTATATCCTCCTTGAACACATATTGTCCCCTTGTTAAAATTATTCTTCATTATGTTTCCCCCTTAAATTTATTTATATAAAAAATAAAAAACCGCTTTAATCTTACGATAAAAAGCGGTTATGTATAACTATACAATAGACTATTAATTTAGATAGTCTACTCCTCTTCTTATCTTCCAGGATATTTCCTGCAGGAATTAGCACATTTCCAGTTTAACATTTTAAACTAGCTGTTGCTGGGTTTCATCGGGCCAGTCCCTCAACCACTCTTGATAAGATTAATTTTTTATTTAATTTTAAATTAATTTAACACATAAATTTATAATATGTCAAGTGTTTTTTACTTTATATCTTATTTAATCCAATATTCTCATCGACTTTATTTGTAACTCTTACAATATATAACTTCAAGTTGCCTAAATCTTAAACTTTTGAACTATTTCATTTAATCTTTGAGCAAGTTCTGCTTGACTTTGTGCTGTTATTGCTACTTGATCTATAGCTTTTGTATTTTCATCCATACTTATCTTTATCGTTTCTGCTTCTGAACTTGATTTTTGTGAGGCATGTGCCATATTCAATACTGCTTCACTGACTTGCTCTACTGTGGCGGTAATTTCTTCTGCCATAGCTGCAATTTCTTCAGACATTTTGCTTACAAAATCCGAGTCGTTATAATATTGATCACCAGTTTGTCCATAGGCATAAATTGCTCCTGAACCTGTTTATTAATAAATTCTAATATATCGCTGCCTGTATCAATACTACTTTTAAATGCCTGCTGAACTTTAGAAATAGTATCTTGAATATTTATTACCGCTTGTGCTGATTGCTCTGCAAGTTTTCTTACCTCTTCTGCCACTACTGCAAAACCTCTTCCTTGCTCTCCAGCTCTTGCTGCTTCTATAGCGGCATTTAACGCAAGAAGATTAGTTTGTCCTGCTATACTTCCTATAGTATCTGCCATAACTTTTATGCTATCTACTACCTTTCCGTCTTCTATAGCCTTCAGCATATTCTTTTGTTTTTCAATATATATCCTTCGAGTTTCCTCTATAGCTTGCTGACTTTTATTTTTAACTTCTTTAGCTCTTTCTTTAAAGTTATTTGCATTACTGCTCCCTTCCATAGCTTTAGAAGAAAGTACATTAATACTTGAATCTACTTCTTGTGCAGATGCACTTATTTGCTGTGATGTAGCACTAGACTCTTGCATAACTGCAGCAATGCTATCTACTGCTTCATCAATAGTTTCTGCCTTTGTTGCTAATTCTTCAACAGTAGCCGAAAGTTCTTCAGAAGAGGCACTTATATCCTGTGAATTTTCCATAATTACTTTTACTAAGTTACTTACATTTTCCTGTGCTGTATTTAAAGCTACACCTGTTTGTCCGAACTCATCCTTCCTTGTAATATCAATTGGCTCTGTTAAATCATAGTTTGATAATCTTTGTGCCAAATTCTTTATCTTATTCAATGGATTCATTATATTTTTTACTATTACATATGCAATAAAAATTATTATTAAAAATGCTATTAGTGTATAAATTAAAGTGGTATTTCTAACTTTGTTAAATTGAGCTATGTTATCTATGTTATCCTGCTTTGCTAAACTTTCATTTATTTCAACGCACTTTTTTATCTTTTCAAACATACTATCTGTTATTGGTGATACAGCTGAATTATATAATTTAACTGCTTCATCATAATTATTAGCTTGGGCAAGTTCTATAACTTTACCTCTTGCTTCTCTATATTTTTCTAAATCATTTTTATAGTCAGCATAATTTCTTTCTTCTTCCTCTGATATTTCAGGTAAAGCTTGATATTCTTGTTCTAATAGTATATCTTTATTTGTTAAATCATCTATAGTTTTTATTTGTTCATTTAATTTTGACCTATCCCTCTCATAAACAATTCTAAGAATATTAGCTCTAATCTCATTTAAATTCCCCTTTGTTTCCTCCAAATTTTTGATAGATATTAAGTTATTGCTATACATGTTATTTGCGCTTTTACTTATTTTTGCAGAACTAAATACTCCTTGCGCACCAATTAAAAGTATGAAAATACATATTATTGTAAATACCATATTAAGTTTTTTCTTTACACCTAAATTATTAAAAAATTTCATTTTATTGCTCCCCTTTTTTGAAAATCTTAACTCTAAAAATCCCATGACAAATAACCCTTTAACCTAATGGTTAAATGGCTATTTATTGAAAATCTACATGAATCATTTCAATCCCCTCCCTCTATTTCTCGTAGAGTTTTTGGCAGCTTAAAATAGGCAGGTATTCTGACTTGAGCGTCAACGCTTTTTCACCCTTCCCAGAGCTATCCAGTGGCAATTGAAAAAACTATTCTCTTACAGCGGCGAGACCATGTGGGATTTTCACCCAGATTCTCTTATACTCAATAAATTACTTATCTATTGAACCTATTTTAAAATTATTCAATTAATTATTTAAAACTGTCATCCTTAAACATTAGGATTAATACATAATTTATTATCTATCAAACTAATGCTTTATTTACAAATAACATTTATTAGTACTTTATAACATATTTTCTCATTTCTCTATAAGTTTAACCTCATTTCTGCAATATTTCAACATTTTTCCCATAATATTTTTAACAACTCCTACATTTTATCACAAATATGCTTAAATTATATAAGCTTATTTATATACAATAATGGCGTAAAACAAATAATAACTTTATCTAAAAAAGCTAGTCGTTATATAACGACTAGCTTTTAACTTCTAAATATTGCTTTGTATTATGAAAGTACAAATTTTAATTTTTCAATTTATAACTTACATATAACTTATTTCTTATTCTCTTCTTCAAATTTTTTCATAAATTGAACTAAAGCTTTTACACCTTCTATTGGCATAGCATTATATATACTTGCTCTCATTCCTCCGACAGTTCTATGTCCTTTTAAGTTTTCAAATCCAGCTGCTTTAGCTTCCTTTACAAACTTAGCATCCAATTCATCCGATCCAGTTATAAAAGGTACATTCATTAATGAACGATCCTTCTTTACAACTGTTCCTTTAAACATGCTGCTTGAATCAAGATATTCATAAAGTATTGCAGCCTTTTCTTCATTAATTTTCTTCATTGCTTCTAGTCCACCCTTATTTTCAAGCCATTTAAACACTTTCCCACATATATATATTCCATATGCTGGTGGAGTATTATATAATGAATTATTATCTACATGAGTCTTGTATTTCAACATAGTTGGAGTTCCCGGTAGTACATCCTCAGTAATTAAATCCTCGCGAATTATTACTATAACAACGCCTGCAGGACCTATGTTCTTTTGAGCTCCTGCAAATATAAGACCATATTTAGTTACATCTATTGGTTCAGATAAAATATCTGAGGACATATCCGCAACTAGTATCTTATCTCCTGTATCTGGCAATTGATTATATTTAGTTCCATAAATTGTATTGTTATGACATATATACACATAATCTGAATCATCAGAAATCTTTAACTCTTTTAAATCAGGTATGTATGAGTAATTCTTATCTTCTGAAGAAGCTATAAGATTAACTTTTCCATATATTTTTGCTTCTAACATCGCCCTTTTTGCCCATTGACCTGTATTAATGTAGTCTGCAACCTTATTTTTCATCAAATTCATTGGAATCATTGCAAATTGCTGATGTCCTCCACCTTGAAGAAATAACACTTTATAATTATCAGGTATGTTCATTAGATCTCTTAAACACTTTTCAGCATCTCCAATAATCTTTTCAAAAGCCTTAGAACGATGACTCATCTCCATAACTGACATACCAGTGCCATTATAATCTAACATTTCCTCTGCTGCTTCTTTAAGTACCTTCTCTGGTAATACAGCCGGACCTGCAGAAAAATTATATACTCTTGACATAAAAAGCCCCCCTTTTGTTTTGATAACCTTGATTTATATATTATAGTATAAAATTCATATTATGTACTACTGTAAATATTTAAATTAATTAGAATTGTTACTATTACTTTTATCATGAACAACCTGGTCAATTACAATAACCAACGTCAATAGGAATGGATGATTTTCTTCATCAATAATGTTTACTCCGTAGGTATCTGCAAAAGTAAACCACTTTTTATTAACAGTTGCAACTATTCTTTTGTTTTTTATTACTTGAAAGCTATAGGAAAAAATATCTCCATTCACTTCATATTCTCCAAACTTACTTTCTATAGAAAACTTTGGTTTAAAAAAGGTAAGCTCCTTTTTCACCTTCGCTACTTGTATATTACTTTGAAAAATATGATATTCCGGTAACAGCTTAAATAGATTTTGTTCAATATAAAATAACTGATTGCCATCTAGATCTTCTATAGCTAATTTATCTCCAATTGAAAAGAATTTTCCTTTTACAACAAACCAAGGTCTGTCACTTTCATCCTTGATTATAAAATTATCTGCAAAACTAAAAACTTTCTGCCGAATCTTATATTTCATTTAATCTCCCCCTATTCTAGCCCATTAATTATTTTAAATATTATATCATATATGTAGATTTTTAGCCTTATATGATTACACCCACGAAGATTCTATACTCTTGTCACTTCCTCTACACTTTACTATAATATATAATGAAACAACTCTAGGAGGATTTTCAAATATGAAAATGATATTTTTCGATACAGAAACAACAGGTTTAAGACCAGGCAGCATATGTCAGCTCAGCTATATTTTCGTTGACACCAGTTTAAAACCAACCAAAACTATTGGTAAAAATATTTTCTTCACCGTGGAGTATGTAGAGCCAAGTGCAGAAAAAGTTCATGGTTTTAGCATTGAAAAGTTATACGAATTAAGTAATGGTAGATATTTTGAGGATTGTCTTGAAGAATTTCTAGTAGACTTTCAAACTGCGGATGTTATCATAGGTCATAATGTTAATTTTGATATAAATTTTTTGACTTCTGAATTAGAAGGATGTGGAGAAGACTTTAATTATAAACATATATTTTGCACTATGAATTATTACAAAAATATATGTAATTTTAAAAATAATCATGACGCTATTAAAGCACCTAAACTTGAAGAAGCTTTAAGGTTTCTTAATATAGAAAATTCTCATATAGATACCTTAAGCAAAAAACTTTTTAACGAAACAGGAAGCTTTCACGATGCTAGATTTGATACCACAGCTACATATTTGCTAGTTACAGAAGGAATAAAAAAAGGATATATCCCACCAAAATATTTTACTAATATGGTTAATGGTATTTAAAATATTCCTCTCTGCCATTAGTCTAAAAAGGTATGGGACAGGCTCTATTACGATGCTTGCCTCATACCTTTATATAAGCTTGTCATGTTGGTGGCACTCAAGATATAGCACATAAAAAAGCACCCTACATCATTGGAAGATGTTTTCTATGGTTGAGGTTATTTTATTATTAAATACACTATCATATAGTTTTACTAAGTATTTCTCCCGGCAGCCCATCAATTTCACATATTTTTTCTGAAATAAAACCATTACTTAACAATATCTTTTTTGATGCTATATTATTAGGATCTATTATTGCTGTAATTCGATGTAATACTTTTAATTCTTTGGCCTTATTTAGCTGCATTTTTGCAATTTCACTTCCATATCCCTTTCTCCAAAATTCAGGAAGTAATAAATATCCAAGTTCTGCTTCACTTAAGTCATCTTCATTTATCTTCAACATTGATAAACCTATAAAGTTATTTGTGGTTGTTTCAAAAACCTTAAAGCTTCCAAAAGCTTTATGTCTTTTATTCCTCTCTAATAATAGTTTAAAGTTACTTCTTGCTTCATCCAATGGAATTGCTCTTTCTGTAACCATTGCCATTACTTTTTCATTAGAAACTAAAATAAAATAATGTTTAAAATCTTCGTCTGATAGGAATTTTTCTACATAAATTCTATTCATCATTTCACCACTCCTAGCTCATTACATAATACGCGCCTCGGATTCTGCACGTTTTATAATCTCTTCTACAGTTTCTTCAGGAGTCATATTGGATGAATCTAGCCAAAGTCCTACTTTTGGATTTTCATTTATCAGTACTTCATGAAGAGGTTTAACATCCCAGGTTGTATATCCTGTTTTATTACGCCTTCTTTCTCTTTCTATCACTGAACCAATATTTGGATTTAGTGTAATATAGTATACTGGCTTCGATTTAAATGCCTGAAGAAAAGAATGAACTTCTTTTCCTAAGTAAGTATCCTGTACAACAACGGAAAATCCAGCTTCATAATACATATCTGACACTTTTGCTGCCATATTATAACGAAGTATCAATTGCTCTAAAGCACTTTGAGAATAATCAGGTGTCATGTCAATATTTCCTTTGACAATCATCTTTCTAAATATATCACCATGCACATGAACACCCTTATCAAAATGTTCTGCCAACATCTGTGCAATTGTAGATTTTCCTGAAGCCATTATTCCAGTTATAATATAGATTCCTTTTCTAACAGTCATATGAATTTCCTCCTTATTTACATCACTTAATCTATAGTATAGCAAAATTTTATTGATTTCCAACAATTTATGCATATATCACTTCTGTTAACCTTTATAATTTTCCCGCTAATTTATACTCGACCCATTATTCAAATTAAAAGCCCCCATGCTCATAATTAGCATAGGGGTTTTTAACACTGAAAACTCAAATATTTATGAAAACTATGGATTTTTCGCTCTTGTTGACATAACTATATATTATAAATGCTAGTTTTTAGCTTC